>JASCOJ010000048.1 GCA_029959645.1 Microbacteriaceae bacterium PS02332
CGGTCACCGAGGGAGCAGGAATCGTCGGGTCAGGCCGGGTCACCCGACGTCGTCTGCTCCCTCGGCGAGGGGGTGGAGGGCGAGGGGAGCGAAGCCGACGCCGACGCCGACGCCGCCACCGTGGCGGGCCACGTGCGCGGTCGCGCGGTCGTGTCGCCCACGCGCAACTCGGAGCGGAACCACGCTGGCTCGGGCTGCTCGCCGTCGAGCATCGCGAGCGCCGCCCGGGCCGCGGCTTCGCCCTTCGGCACGAACGGCTGCACCAGGGTCGTCAGTTCCCGGATGTGCGTCCGGTGGAACAGGCTGTCGTCGACCGTGATGCCGTCGAACCCGACGACGCTGACGTCCTCGGGCACCCGGAGCCCCGCCTCGAGGGCGGCGGAGACGACCCCGACGGCGAGCAGGTCGCTCTGCGCGACGACGGCGGTCGGGACCTCGACGCCGGGAGCGAAGAGGGCGGCTCCGGCGATGCGGCCCTCCTCGACGGAGCTCGCCGCGGCCTCCACCGCTGGTGCGTCGGGGAAGACCTCGCGGACGCCGAGCAGGCGCTCGGTGGAGATGAAGGCCGCCGTGGTGTGCGCACGGTCCTCGTCGAGCGGGCCCCGCCGGTGCGAGGCGTCGAGCGGGAGGGACACCACGGTCACCTGCTCGTGCCCGAGCTCGGCGAGGTACGCGGCCGCACGGTGTGAGGCCTCGCGGTTGTCGAGGTGCACGGGGACGGCGCCCTCGATGTCGTCGGCCTCGATGGCGACGACGGGGATCGCCCGGCGGCGGAGGACGGCGACCGCGGAGTCGATCCGACGGTTGCACCCGATGAGGATCACGGCGTCCATCGGTGCGTCGACGAGCGGGCCGAGCCCGCGTTCGTCGTCGAGCGGGCTCCGGACGAGGAGCAGCGAGGCCCCGGCGGCACCCGCGACCTCGGCGATGCCGTCGAGCGTCAGGACGTTCACCGGGTCGCGGAACGCGTCGCTGAGGCGGTCGTCGAGCACCACGCCGATCACGCCGGAGCGCCCGCGACGCAGTGACCGGGCGCGCGGGTCCGGTCCGTCGTAGCCGAGTGCGGCGGCGGCCGCGAGCACGCGTTCCCGCGCCTCCTCGGAGACCGGCCCGCTCCCGCTGAAGGCCAGGGAGGCCGTGGACGGGGCCACCCCGGCGGCACGAGCGACGGCGGCGAGCGTCGGCCGGGAGGTCCGGGGCGGCCTGCCGGGACGCGCCTCCGGAGTGCGGTCCCCGACCGCTGCGTCGTCCCGCGGCGCGCCCGGGTCGCTTGCCGATGCGTCCATGGCTGGTTAGCGTAGCCGGTAGCCCCACTCGAATCGATTCGATCGGACAGACCATGACGATGGCCGTCAGCCGCACCGCCCCGAGCCAGAAGACGTGGCGGAACGCCGTCTTCGTCGTGTTCACGCTCGCCGGGCTGGTCATGGCGACCTGGCTCAGCCGCATCCCGAGCGTCCGTGACGCCCTCGACGCGAAGACCGACACGATGGGCGTGCTCGTGCTCGGCGCCTCCATCGGGTCGATCGTCGGACTGACCTTCGCCGGGCAGATCGTCACCCGGCTCGGGGCCCGCCGTGGTGTGCAGGTCGCGGCGGCGTCGATCGCCCTCGGCATGGTCCTGGCCGGCGTCGCCGTCACGCTCGGCTGGGGGTTCTGGGCGATCTGGGTGTTCCTCATCGCGCTCGGGTTCGGCAACGGCCTGTGCGACGTGTCGATGAACGTCTCCGGTGCCACCGCCGAGCGACTCGGCGGGCGGACGGTCATGCCGCTGTTCCACGCCGCCTTCAGCGTCGGCACCCTCGTCGGTGCGGGCCTCGGTGCCCTCGCCGAGCGGTTCGCCGTGCCGGTCGCGCTGCACTTCGTCGTCGTCGGCGTGCTCGCGGCCCTCGCGATGAGCGTCACGGTCCGGGCGTTCGGTGACGAGCGCGTCGTCGACAACCACGTCGCGACCGACACCAGCCCCGTCCCCGTGGCCGTCTCGCGCTGGGCGGTCTGGCGGCAGCCGTCGACGATCCTCATCGGGCTCATCGTGCTCGGCATGGCGCTGGCCGAGGGCTCCGCGAACGACTGGCTGCCGCTGGCGATGGTCGACGGCCACGGGCTCGAGAACGCCGAGGGCGCCGCGGTGCTCAGCGTGTTCCTCGCCGCGATGACGGTCGGTCGCGTCGCCGGCAGCCCGCTGGTCGACCGGTTCGGCCGGGTGCCCGTGCTGCGCGTCTCGGCGTTCGTCGCCGTGGTCGGGCTCGGCATCCTCATCTTCGTCCCGAGCGTGCCGCTGGCGATCGTCGGCGTCGTGCTCTGGGGACTCGGCGCGAGCCTGGGCTTCCCGATGGGGATGTCCGCCGCGGCTGACGACCCCCGCACCGCGGCCGCACGGGTGAGCGCGGTCGCGACCATCGGGTACGTGGCGTTCCTCGCCGGTCCGCCGCTCATCGGGTTCCTCGGTGCGGAGTTCGGCCTCCTCCACGGGCTCCTCGTGGTCTTCGTGTTCATCCTCCTCGCGGGTCTCGTCTCCGGGGCCGCCCGGGAGCGCGACCGCTGAGTCGCGCCCCCGTACGGACACCGCGCCCCGTCGGGACCGGGCGCGCTGCTCGTGAGCGGGCGCGAACGGGGACGGCACCGGCCCGACGACGGTTAGGCTTCCCGGGTGCGTCTCGTCATCGCCCGCTGCTCCGTCGACTACGCCGGACGCCTCTCGGCCCACCTGCCGCTCGCCACCCGGCTGCTCATGCTGAAGGCGGACGGCTCGCTGCTCGTCCACTCCGACGGCGGCAGCTACAAGCCGTTGAACTGGATGAGCCCGCCCTGCTCGATCGCGATCGGCGACCCCGACGAGGACCAGGCGAGCGCCGGCATCACCCAGGTGTGGACGGTGACGCAGAAGAAGACGCAGGACCGCCTCATCGTGAGCATCCACGAGGTGATCGCCGACGAGTCGCACGACCTCGGCGTCGACCCGGGCCTGGTGAAGGACGGGGTGGAGGCGCACCTCCAGCAGCTCCTCGCCGAGCAGATCGAGCTCCTGGGCGACGGGCACACGCTCGTCCGCCGCGAGTACATGACGGCCATCGGACCGGTCGACATCCTGGCGCGCGACGACGCCGGCGCGAGTGTCGCCGTGGAGATGAAGCGGAACGCGAACATCGACGCGGTCGAGCAGCTCACGCGCTACCTCGAGCTGATGAACCGGGACCCGCACCTCCGGCCGGTGCAGGGCGTCCTCGCGGCGCAGTCGTTCGCCCCGCAGGCGCGGACCCTGGCCGAGGACCGCGGCATCCGCTGCCTCGTGCTCGACTACGACGAGATGCGCGGCATCGAGGGCGGACACGCGCGCCTCTTCTGAGCGGCGGCTCCGGAACCGTGTTCCGGGAGGCTCGGGCCGGGCTCGGCGGCGCGGCTAGGCTGGACGGGACATGACGACCAGCTCAGAGCGCCCCTTCACCGCGATCCTGTTCGACCTCGACGGCACGATCAGCGACTCGGCCCCGGGCATCCTCGAGAGCCTGACGTACACGTTCCGTGCGGTCGGCGTCCCCGTGCCGGACCGTGCGACGCTCATGTCGTTCGTCGGCCCGCCGATCCTCGACACGTTCCGCATCGCGATGGGCATGGACGAGGCGCTCACCGAACGCACGCTCGCCGTCTACCGCGAGCACTACTTCTCGCACGGCGCCCTCGACTCCACGATGTTCGCCGGCATGGACGTCGTGCTGCACACCCTGCACGAGGCCGGCCTGCCGATCTCCACCGCGACGAGCAAGCCCGAGACCCCGGCGACGTACATCCTCGAGCACTACGGGCTGACCGGGGACATCGACATCATCACCGGGGCCAGCGACGACGAGGTCCGGTCCGCGAAGGCCGACGTCGTCGAGGAGGCGCTCCGCCGCCTCGACGCCCGAGGCTTCGACGTCTCCCGACCGGTGCTCGTCGGTGACCGGTCGCACGACGTCGAGGGGGCAGCCGTCCACGGCGTCCCGACCGTCTTCGCCGCGTGGGGCTACGGCTCCCCCGCCGAGGCCGAGGGCACCGTCGCCCAGGCGGCCACCCCGCTCGACCTCCTGCCGATCCTGCTGCCGGGCGCATGAGCGCCGCGAGCGGGCACCCGGCGGGACCCGACACCCGGCGAGCCGGACTCCGCGCGTCGGCCTGGCTCCTGCCGGCCGCGATCGTCCTCGTCGCGCTGAACTTCCGCGGGCCGATCGTCGCGCCGGCGCCCGTGATCGGCGACATCCGCCTCGACCTCGGCATGACCGCCACGGTCGCCGGGCTCCTCACGACGATCCCGGTGCTGTGCTTCGCCCTCGCGACGCCGTTCGCGAGCTGGGTCATCGCCCGGTTCACCGCCGAGCGGGCGGTCTCGCTGTCACTGCTCATCGTGCTGGTCGGCACCGTCGTCCGGTCGGTCCCCAGTGCGGCGGCGCTGCTGATCGGCACGGCGGTCATCGGCATCGGCATCACCATCGGCAACGTGGTGATCCCCGTCGTCATCCGCCGCGACACCGCGCCCGAACGCGTCGGTCTCGTCACCGGCGTCTACACGTCGGCGCTCAACGTCGGGTCGATGACGACCTCGCTGGCGACCGCACCGATCGCCGCCGCCTGGGGGTGGCCCGTCGCGATCGCGGTGTGGGCCGTCCTCGCCGTCATCGCCGCCGCTGCCTGGACGTACACGGTCGGTCCCGCCGCTGCCTGGCGCGGTGCCGACCGGGACTCCGAGCCACTGCCGGTGACCGGCCCGATCGACCAGGTGCTCGACACCGGGTCCGTCCGCACCGGCACCGCGGCGCCGACCACGCCCGTCATCGAGGCGCTGCCGCACCCCGCGAAGCGCTGGGTGACCTGGGGCCTGATGCTGGCCTTCGGCGGACAGGCGTTCTCGTACTACGCACTGACCGCGTGGATCCCGACGCTGCTGCACGACGAGATCGGCTTCGACACGGCGTCCTCCGGCGCGAGCTCGTCGGTGTTCCAGATCCTCGCGGTCGTCGGCGCACTCGGCGTCCCCGTGTTGGCGAGCCGGTTCCGCCCGCGGGCGATCATCGCGCTGGTGGCGTTCTTCTGGCTCGCGATGCCGGTCGGGCTGCTCCTCGCGCCGCAGCTCTGGCTGCTCTGGTCGGTGCTCGGCGGTGCAGCGCAGGGCGGCGGCATCACGGTCATCTTCATCGTCATCGTGCGGCTCGTGTCGAACGACGTCGACGCCCGACGGCTCTCCGCGTTCGTGCAGGGCGGCGGGTACCTCATCGGGTCCGCCGGACCGCTCGTCGCCGGGGCGCTGCACGGGGCCACCGGTGGGTGGACGGCGCCGCTGCTCACCGTCCTCGCCGCCGTGCTCGTGCTCGGCGTCATCGGCTCGCTGGCCGCCCGCCGCGTCGCCTGAGCCGCCCGCCGCGTCGCCTGAGCCGCGCCACCTGAGCGACCTGCCGCTGATCCGCTGACAGCACCCCGGGCCTCCTGGCCGACGTCTCAGCGCCGCCCGCAGACGCACGGTGTCCTGATTGCCGGAGCACGGCCGGCCAGCGGCGCACGCCGTCACGCTCCGGAGCGTGACGAGAACGGAACGGCCCGCGCGGTGGCGCGACCAGACGACCGCCGTGCGGGTGACCCTGGCCGTGGTGCTGGTCGCATCGGTGACCCTCACCTGTTGGAACCTCGGGAGGGGTGACGTCAGCGGGTTCTACGCGACCTCCGCCCGGTCGATGTCGGAGTCCTGGCGGGCGCTCCTGTCCGGTGCCTTCGACCCCGGGGCCACCGTGACGCTCGACAAGCTCAGCGGCTTCGCGGTGCCGCAGGCGCTCAGCGTGCGGCTCCTCGGCGACTCGGCGAGCGCGATGGCCCTGCCGCAGGTGCTCGAAGGACTGCTCACGGTGTGGGCCTGCGCGCTCGTCGGGCTGCGGTGGGCGGGGCCCGGCACCGGTCTGCTCGCCGCGGTGGCCGCCGCCGGGACGCCGGTGTTCGTCTCGATGTTCGGCCACCCGATGGAGGACGGCGCCGTCACGGCAGCGCTGGCCGTCGCGCTCCTCTGCTGGCAGCGGTGGTCGCGCACCGGCCGGTGGTGGCCCCTCGTCGCCGCGGGACTCGCGATCGGCCTCGGGTTCCAGGCGAAGATGGCGCAGGCGTGGTTCATCGTCCCCGCCCTCCTGGTCGGCACGCTCGTCGCGGCCGAGGGTGGGGCCCTGCGCCGGATCGGCCGGACCGCCGTGTTCGGCGGGGTCGCCGGGATCGCATCGATCGCGTGGATGCTCGGCATGCAGCTCGTCCCCGCGGGCGACCGGCCGTACGTCGACGGCTCCACGGACGACAGCGTGTGGGCGATGGTCTTCGGGTACAACGGCGTCGACCGGCTGCTGCCCGGGGCGTGGCCGGGTGCGGTGTCGACCGGCGGGCGGCTCGGCGCACACGCGTTCGGGGCCTCCTCGGCGATGCCCGGGCGCACCGGACACGGCCCGACCGGGCACGGCGGAGCCGGGTTCGGTGGTACCGGCCACGCCGGGACCGGCTTCGGTGGAGCCGGGTTCGGTGGGACGGGATCCGGCAGCGCAGGCTCGGGCGGCGCCGGGCACCACGACCTCGCGGCGGCAGCGCTGCAGCACCTCGCCTCGAACCAGGACGGCGGCATCGGGAAGCTCTTCGGCGCCACGTACGCCTCGCAGGTCGGCTGGCTCTGGCCGACCGCGGTGGTGGGGATCGTCCTCGCGGTGCTCCTGCTCGTCGCGCGCCGCCGCGCCCGCGGTCGCGGTGACCGATCCGGGAGGCCCGACCGCGTCGGCCTGGCGGGGTGGCCGCCTGCCCCGTCCGGCACGGCCGGGCGACCGGACCAGGTCGGACACCTCGGCGGCGCCCTGGACGACCGCGCCGGCCGGGCGATGCTCGTGGTGCTGGTGGTCTGGCTCGGCACGGCCGCCGCGGTCCTCTCCGTCGCCCGGCTCCCGCACACCGCCTACGTCGCCGCGATCGGCGTGCAGCTCGCGCTCCTCGCGGCCCTCGGGTGGCGCGCCGTGGTCGACGCCGCCTCCGCACCTGCGCGGTCGACCCGGGTCTGGTTCCTCGTCCTCGCGGCGGCGCAGACACTGTGGGTCGTCCGGCTGGCCCGCACAGCGAGCATGCCCCTCGTCCTCGCGGTGCCGGCGGTCGCGCTCGGCGTCGCGGGCGTCGCGGTCGGGCTCGTGCTGGTCGTCGCCCGGACACCGGCCGGGACCGTTGCCACTCGTCGGGTCGTCGCGGTCGTCGCGGCGGTGACCGTCCTGGCCGGGCCGACCGGGTTCGCGATGCAGGCGCTCGACGCGTCCCGGGACGGCTCGAGCGGCGACGCCTCGGTCGGCACCGTCGCGACCCACTTCCGGCAACCCGGCGCATCCGCCCCGTTCCACGTGTCCACTCCGGAACCGGTCGGCGGCACCGTGCGGGAGACGTCAGAGGACCGCGCGCTCGTCACCCTGGCGCACCGGGACGGCGGCGGTCGGGCCGGAGCACCGCTCTTCCTGACGGACTCGTGGCGCATCGCGTCGGACGTCATCGTGGCGACCGGGCGTCCGGTCCTGACCGACGGCGGGTTCTCCGGCTCGGTACCGGTGTTCACCACGGCGCAGGTGCGCGCCCGGATCGCCGACGGCCTGCACGTCGTGGTGGTCGGTGCGGGTGCCCGTGCCGACGACCCGGTCGTCCGTGCACTCGCCGACGACCACGGTCGGTGCCACGTGACCGCCCGACACGGCGGCGGCTCAGCGCACACGACCGCTGCCCGGTGGGGCGGCCAGGCCGACGCGTGGACGATGTGGCGCTGTAGCTGACGGCAGCCGGTCGGGTACCGTCGAGCTGCCCGGCCGCCGCGGCCGGACACGACGGAGGGGGAGTCCGTGGACGACGACGTGCACCACCGTCTCGATGCTTGGTCGCCCGATCCCGAGGACTCCTGGGAACAGGCGCTGCCGTCGACACCGGGGCCGTCGCCGCAGGGGCCGTCGCCCTTCGTCGTCGTCGTCGGGGTGCTGAGCTCGGTCGGCGGGCTCTTGCTCGGCGGCTTCTGCGCGCTGGTCGCCTTCGTCGGCTCGGGCGTCCGGTACGGCGACGCCTACGACGGCTGGGCGTGGGCGACGATCGCCCTCGCACTCGGTGGACCGCTGTGTGCCTTCGTCCCGGCACTCGTGATCCGGCAAGCAGCGCCCCGGCAGGACGCCGGCGTGGTGTTCCTCGTGCTCACCTCGGTCGCCCTCGGGATCGGTGCACTGATCGCGTGGGTCGGCGTCCGCGTGCTGCTGCCCTGACGGCTCCGCCGTCCGGCTCAGAGCCGCACGTGCGCCTTCCGCAGCGCCGCCGCGGTCGCCCGCTCGAGCACCCGCTGACCGTCCGCCGTCGGGTGCACGTCGTCGGACTGCATGAGCTCGGGGTGCCCGTGGAACGGCTGCCCCACGTCGACGAACGTGCCGTGCACGCCGTGCACGGCCGCGGCCAGGTCGGTGTCCATCGCCGCGAGCTGCGCGGGTGGGTCCTGCTCGGCCCAGACCGCGCTCAGCCCGACGATCCGTGCGTGCGGCACGGCGTGGTGCACGTCCGTCACCATGTCGTCGATCGCCGAGCGCACCGAGCCCTCGTCCTGCCCGAGGTCGTTGCTGCTCGCCTGGACGAGGACGACGTCCGGTGCCGTGGCCGCCGTGTACGCGACCAGGCCGTCGTAGTCAGTGGCGCACTGCTCACCGTTGCCGACCGCGACGAACCCCGCGGCGCTGCAGCCGAGGTCGGTGACGTCGACGTGCATGTCCTGCCCGAGGAGCACGGGCCAGGCCGCGTCCGGGGACAGCCCCTGGCCTGCGGTGATGGAGTCGCCGACCACGGTGACGGCGGTCTGGGCCGTCCCGGCGGGGCTCGTGCCGGGAGGACTCGCGGCCGCCCGGTCGGCGTGCTCGTACGCGTACCCGCCGAGGGCGACGACCCCGGCGGTGACCAGGACCGTCGTGACGACGAGGGCCGAACGGTGCAGCGACGACATGCCTCCGACGCTAACCACTGCTCCTTGCCCACGCCCGCCCGTCGCGGTGCGGGGACACTCAGGCTGAGGGAGCCTCGAGGACCTGTCGCAGCGTGCGCGGTGCCCGCCCGGTGACCCGCTCGACGTCACCCGACACCGCGGCCAGCGAACCGTCGGCGATCGCCGTGTAGGTGCTCACCCACGCGTCCGCGAGGTACGGCTCGGGGTTCCACCGCTGCCGTGAGGCGTAGGCCTCCTCCACCGTCTCCGCGTGGTACCGCACGTCCCGGCCGCGGACCTCGGCCACGGTCGCCGCGGCCTCGGCGAGGGTGATCGCCTCCGACCCGGTCAGGTCGTACGTGATGTCCCGGTGCGCGGCCGGGTCGCGGAGCACGGCGGTCGCGACGTCGGCGACGTCGGCGCGCGCCACCGCCGCCATCGCCCCGTCGCCGCCGGGCCCGCGGATGACGCCGTCCTCGCCGACGAGGTCCTCCACGAAGTCGAGGTAGAACGAGTCGCGGAGGAACGTGTGCGTCATGCCGGTCGCGCGGATCGCCTCCTCCGTCCAGTGGTGGTCACGGCCGAGCGTGAAGGTCGAGTCGGCCGCCGCCCCCTGGAACGACGTGTAGACGACGTGCCGGACGCCCGCTGCCGCCGCCGCCGCGACGAAGGTGCGGTGCTGGTCGAGCCGGTCGGGGGCCTCCGCCCCGGACACCATGAGCAGGACGTCGACGCCGGCGAGGGCCCGCTCGGACGCATGGGCGTCCGCGTACGTGGTGACCGCGACCTCCGCGCCGGGCAGCTCGGGCGCGCGTGCCGCCTCGCGGACGAGGAGGCGGGTGGGGACGCCCTCCGCGGCGAGCGCGCGGGCGACCGCGCCCCCGATGTTGCCGGTGGCTCCGGTGATGGCGATGGTCACGTCGTGCTCCTGTCGGTCGTCCTGGAGGCCCGGTCCGCTCCTGCGGTCCAGCCCGGTCCGCTGTGTGGTCGCGTCTGCATGCGCGCGCGCCCGTCGGTCACGTCCGCACCACCAGTGCGGCGTGTTCCCGGCCGGGTGCGACCCGCTCGGCGTTCACGCCGTCGACCTCCACGGCCCATGCGCGTGCAGCGGCGTGGTCCCGCCCGTGCCGCATGTGCCGGCCGACGAGCCGGTCGAGGCGCACCTGGTCGTCGACGGTGCAGAACCACGTCTCGGTGAGCAGCTCGCGCAGGGTGACCCAGGGCTCGCCGTCGTCGAGCAGGTAGTTGCCCTCGGAGACCACGAGCACGGCCTCCTGCGGCACGGCGATGCTGCCCGCGACCGGCTCGTCGACCCGGCGGTCGAAGTCCGGGGCCCACACGACGGGCTCGTCGGCCGCGACCAACCGGCGGACCAGGGCGACGTACCCGGCGGCGTCGAACGTGTCGACCGCGCCCTTGCGGTCGTGCCGCCCGAGCGCGTCGAGGGCCGCGTTCGCCAGGTGGAACCCATCCATCGGCACGTGCACCGCGACACCGGGTCCGAGCCGTCGGCCCACCTCGGTCACGATCCGACGGGCCAGGGTGCTCTTGCCCGCCCCGGGGGCCCCGGCGATGCCGAGGACGGCCCGGTGCCCGGCGGCGGCCAGCGCGACCGCGCGCTCGACGGCTTCGGCTCCGGACACGGTCTGCTGCGCTTGCACGACCCCATCCTCGCAGCCGGTCACACCCTCCGGCGGCCCCTGTGGACGACTCCGGACCGGCGGGCTCAGTCGTCCCAGCGGAGGGTGCCGAGGTGCGCGTCGAACAGCTCGACCAGGACGCGGGCGAGTGGACCGTCGGGGTCACCGTCGCCGAGCGTCGAGAAGGTGAAGACCACCCAGTGCAGTGCCTCGGCCGGGTCGGCGATCGTGTAGACGACCCGGCGGGCCCGTCCGGCACCCCGCGTCCCCTCGACGAGCGGGTCCGCGCCCGGCTCGGCGTCGACGACGTCCTCCTCGCGGAGCGCCGGCTGCCCGTCGACCGTGGTGACCGTCGCGGTGGCGTCACTCCGCTCGGCGAGCACCGTGACGACCTCGTGCGGGTCGACCTCGGACGGGTCCGGGTCGACCCACTCCGTCACCGTGTACGACGCCGCGACCGCGGTGTCGCCCGTGCGGCTGGTGGGCAGGCAGACGAGACCGGCGCCGGCCTCCCGCGCCTCGGCCACGAGCCGGGTCAGGTGCTTCCGGACCTCCTCGCGGAACGGCGTCGCCCGGTCGCGCGGGACCTCCTCGGGGACACTCTGGTGCGCGAGCTCCGCGATGCGCCGGGTCACGTCGGCGGTGCTGGCGTCGTCGAGCGGCAGGTGCTCCCAGCCGGGGATGTCGACGATCGAGTAGGCGGTCACCGGACCAGCCTCCCACGGTCGTCGTCGACCCCGACGGCCGCGAGCAGCTGCACGAGGGCGACGACGGCGGCATCGGCCCGGGCCGGGTCGGGGAGCCGCGCGGACACGACGACCTCGAGGTCGGGTGTGTGCCGGACGAGGTCGACGCGCATCGACAGCGCCCCGTCCACGAGCTGCCGGCGTGCCACGAGCACCGCGTCGTCGAACTCGGCGGGCAGGTGCTCGACGGACGGCCGTCCGACGTCGGTCGGGTCCGGTGCGGTCATGCGCGCGAAGAGCGCGGCACCGTCGTCGTCGGGCGGATCCGAGACCTCCACGGCTGCCTCGACGCGGTCGTGCCGCCAGGTCACGCCGTCGCCCGCGGGCGTCCAGCCGTCGGCGTCGGCCACCCGGACCGACCCGGTCGCGTCCGTCCGCTGCCCACCGGACGCCGACCACGCCTCCGGGCCGGACGCCGTCCCACCGGACCAGGCCGGCTCGACGGTCGGACCGGACCCACAGGCCGGGACCGGCACGAGGTCCGGACCGGTCCCGTCGGACCGAGGCCGCGCACCGACGAGCGCGCTCCCGCCGAACCGGCTCGGCAGGCCGAGGACGATCGCGGTGCCTCGAGCGGGGTCGACGGCGGTCACCGTGGACCGCGGTCCGACCGGGAGGCCCGGAACCGGTGGCAGCGCCGGTCCGGCCGACCGCCGGGGACGGACCGCGACCACGGACTCAGGCGGGGACGGCATCGAACGGGATGCGCTCGCGCAGGCCACCGGCGCTCGGTCCGGCGACCTCGGCGGCCGTGTCGGCCGCGGGCGTCACCGGGTGGAAGACGGGCTCGTCGCGGGGACGCGGCGGGATCATCCGGCCCCAGTGGCTCAGCGTCCCCTCGCTCGACATCGACCACGGCACGACGTACTCGTGACTCTCAGCGGTCGGGTTCCGGAGGATCTGCCCGGTCCGGCCGAGTTCGTCCATGAAGGGCAGGGCGTCCTCGCCGTGGCCGAACATCGTCCGGGCCGCCGCCATCGCCTCGGCGCCGTCGGTGAGCTCGGTGGCGGGGGTCACGATCACCGTCGGCCGGCCGTGCTCGTACCGCAGGATGTCGCCGCCGAGGTACCGCGGCGGGAACGCGTCCTCGTCCAACCCGTGGGCGTACTGCTCGGCGCCCTCGCGGTCGGACGTCGTGTAGAAGGCCTTCCAGTTCTCGTCGCCGTTGCCGTTCGCCTGTCCCTCGACGCGGCGCGCACCGCCGGTGAGGAAGTCGTCGCGTCCGGACCCGGTCACGCCCTTGTACCCGACGAAGTCGGACATGGGCGTGTGGGTCATGCCGTGCCCGTCCTGCCACGAGTCCTGCCCGATGCGGAACGCGTTGTTGTCGCCGAGGTCCGGGTGGTCGACGCGGACCGCGTCCTCGGGGACCCCCGCGGGGCGCGTGTTCCGCGGGAGGAGCGGGATCGCGTCGTCCCCCGTACGCACCGGACCGCGGCCGAGCGCCCGGGCCGACGCCAGCGCGTCGCCGACGCCGCTCTTCACGGCGGTGCCGACCGACTTCAACCCCGCCTGGATCGCCGGTCCGAACAGCTTGCCGACGCCGAAGGTCAACAGGCCGGCGACCGCGATGCCGAAGTCCGCCCAGGTCCCTTCACCGGCCGCGACGAGGGCGCCCTCGGCCACCACGGTGACGGCGGCCATCGCGATCCCGGCCGCGAGGATGATCTCCCCCAGGCCGGGGATGACGAGCGCGATCACCGCCAGGGCCATCGCGATGTACGTCAGCACCTTCACGAGGACCTTGAGGAACTTCATGAACCCGTGGACGAACCGGTCCCAGCCGCTGTCCTTCAGCCCGTCGCCGAACCCCTGCCGGATCGTCCCGGCGGCGGCACGACCGGCACCGTCGAGGGCATCGAGGGCCCGGTTGAGCCGCCCCTTCGCCGCGGCGAGCGCGTCCGCGGCCTGGTTCGTCCTGGCCGTCTTCTCGTCGTTGTGCGCCGACTGCTCGGGGGTCAGCGTCTGGCCCTCGGCGGGCTGCTCGACCGTCATGCCGGCGGCGGCCTGCGCGCTGCCGTTCGCCGCGACCGCGTCGTCGAGCGCGCCCTGCGACTCGGTGAGCGCCCGTTGCACCTCGGGCTCGTACGTCTCGAGTGCGCCGGCGACCGCCTGGTAGCGGCCCACGACCCGGTGCAGGTCACGGGCGACCTCGCCGGAGGACTTCCGCAACGCATCGGCGTACCGGCCGACGAGGGCCGTCCCGTCCGCGATGCGGTCGAGTCGGTCGGCGTTCAGCTGCATCTCGTCGGCGAGCTTCCGGTAGTGCGCGACCCGGTCGTCGATGACCGTGGTGTCCGCGACGACCGGGTCCGAACCGTGGCCGAGCAGGCTCCACTCCCCCAGCCGCTCAGGCATCGGCGCTGCCGGTCTCGGTGTGCTCGGCGCCGATCTGCTCGGCGAGCTGCTTCTCGCCCTCGGCCCAGGTCGTGCAGGCCTTGTCGACCCGCCCGCTCAGCGAGGACAGCCGTCCCTGGATCTTGTCCCGGTGCACGTACCAGTTGTGGGCGAAGTCGTGCATGGCCTTCGTGACGTCCCGCTGCCCCCAGACACCGGCGCCGGGGTCGGCGTTGTCCTGGGCGTGCTGGAACTCGGCGCTGATGTCCTTGAGGTCCGCGTTGACGTGGTCGAGGTCCGCGGAGACGATGAGGTCCGCCATGCGCCGTCCTTCGCTGGTCGTGCCCGTGGTGGCCCCGGACGTGGACGGTCCCGGTGTCGTCGTGCTCCGTCATCGGAACACGCCACCCGGGACCACACCCCCCGATCGAGGGTCGGTTGTCAGGTTATTCCGCTCCGGTACGACCGCACGGGGTACACCGCTCGACGGACGCCGGGAGGCCCGTGCACACCGCTGTGCACATTCCAGCATGCCGGCGGCGCGGGCCAGTGGACACCTGTGGACCGGCGGACGGGCCCGGGGTCGTACATCACGATGAACGACGGGTGTCGACGAGGGGACCGCGGCGTGTCACGGTGGCCCCGCGGCGCCGTCCTGTCCCCCGTGTCCTCCGGACGGCGGACCGGCCGACGGGCAGCGGACCATCCGACGTGGCGGCGGACCGTCCGACGGGTCGACGCGTCCGACCCTCAGCGGGCCGCCGCTGCCGCCCAGCGCAGCGCCTTCGTCACGAGCGCACCGTGCCGGTGGGCGCCGACCTCGTCGAGCCGGACCCACCGCGCCAGGTCGGTCGTGCCCTCGGCCTCGTGCCGGAGCGCACCACCGACGACCTGTGCACGGAAGACGACCTGCACCGCCTTCATCGGCCGGCCGTTCCGGTGCTTCCGACGCGCGGCCGGCACGATGTGCGAGCGGACCCCGAGCAGGCCGCCGACGACCACGTCGTACCCGGTCTCCTCGCGGACCTCGCGGACCACGCCCTGCTCGACCGTCTCCTCGAGCTCGACCCCACCGCCCGGGAGCGTCCAGAGCCCGGCGTCCGGCCAACTCAGCCGGGCGAGCAGCACCCGGTCGTCGTCCATGACGACCGCGTAGGACGCGAGCCGGGTGTCGTAGTCGGTGTACTCCATCACCCGACCATCCCAGCAGGCGGGCCCGAGCGCACGAGCCGCGCCGGGCCTCCCGTCCGACTCCGCGCAGGATCACTCCTGCAGCCGCCACACCGCCCTGGGGTCGCGGTCGGACTTCCCGATCCATCTGATCAGGCCTTCTGCGGCCAGGGCCTCAAGTCGCATCCTGATGGCTGGGCGGCTCATCCCCAGCAACTCGACGATTTCGCCTGTCCCGAGGTCTCGTCGCGCGGCGCGGAGCAGATCGAGGATCTCCTGTGACCGGGGCGGGAGTTTCGCAGCTTGGACCGGGTCGAGTCGTGGGACAGCCAGGAGTGTCAGTCGCACACTCCCCTGTCCTTGCTTGTACACAGGATCCGTCAGACCCACCCGTCGCATCTCGTCGAAGATTCGCTTGATGCCTTCTCCGAGCTCCTGGCCGATCCGGAGGTCAGCACACACGCGTGCGATGCGTGGGTTCCGGGCGAACCGGCTTATGTCCAGTGGCCGAGAAAGGTCAGCCAGTCCCGGGAACCGGCCCGGACTCTCGATCTCGATGCGATCGGAGTAGACCTCGATCCGGATGTGGTCTCCTCCGAGACTGTAGGAGCGGTGGATGACCGCGTTCACCAGGCCCTCGAGCCATGCATCCCTCGGCACGATGGGTGCGCTCTCGAAGAGCCCCGAGGTCGCCAGCGACCGCCGTTGCGGCACGATTCCGTCGATCGCGGCAGCCGCCTGTTGGATCACCCGAGGGATCGGACCGTCGAACCTCCAGTCGCTCCGGTCGTCAATGTTCAACCGAGCACCAGTGCCGCGTTCCTTGCCGAGGTAGCGGATCACCCGGACGTGCGCCTGGGGGAACTCATCTTGGGGATGCGACCCGAAGAGGAGGTACGCGGCGTTCGTCAGCCGGTCGTCCCGCGTGAGGAGACTCCGCGCTCTGAGGAGACGGGTGAAGGACTGGCTCGCCCCGGTAGCTGTTCGGTACTGCGTCAGGAGCGACCTGTCGAGGTCGTCGACAGAGGCTGGCAGGGGGTGCGCATCCCACTGGCTCTGGCCCTTGTCGTACTCGAGCTCGCGCCGCTGCTCGTGGCGGAGGCGGCGTGACTCGTCCCCGATCCGGAGGTGACAGTCACCGTTCTTCAACTCGTGGACGACCTCCCCCGCTTCGACACGGATGACCAGGAGCGTGTCCATCTCCCCGTCGTCGTTGACGCACGCCACCTGCTCGACTCGCGCCCGTACCGGAGGCACGGTGTGGTCGATGGCGGCCTGTTGGAACTCGTTGAGTTTCGCGATGTTCCTCCGCAGCCCTTCGACCTTGCCGTTGTGGAGCCCGAGGACGAGGACACCTCCTTCTGCGTTGGCGAACGCGACGAGGTGCTGTGCAAGGTCCTTGGCATTGGCGCGGATGGACTTCCGGTCGAACCACTGGTCTTCGTGGAGGGCCAGGACACGACGGGCCAGGTCCTGCGGCTCTGATGCGAGCGCGCGGTCCACCTCGATCGTGCTCATGGTGCAAGCGTACGAGCTTCAAGTAGCTTTCGAGTAGCCCTGTGGATGACGGCATTTCCCCTGTTCAGCAGGGCCTTCGACCAGAAGGGAAGATTTACTAGCTGACTGTCGGGTCAGCGGGCCGGAGCGCACGAGCCGCGCCGGGCCTCCCGTCCGACTCCGCGCACCGGTGGGGGTCAGACCAGCTCGGACGCCGCCCAGCCCGCGCGCATCCGGGCGACCGCACGGTCCCAGCTCGCCAGCAGGTCGACGTCGCCGCGGAGCTGGGACTGCAGCTGCAGTCCCTCGTAGAGCGCGACGAGCTGCTCCGCCGCGTGCCGCGGCGAGGTGCCGCGCGGTTCGCGACCGGCGAGGACGTCACGGACGAGCGCCACGCTGAGGTCCTCGAAGGACCGGACGTACTGGTTGCGGAACCACCCGGCGGCCGCGTGCCCGGGTGTGGACGCGGCACTCAACGTCGCGATCCGGAGCCGGACGAGCGCCGGGTCGTCGAGTCCGGACTCGAGCCGGGCGCGGAGGTACGCCGCGGCGCCCTCCTCCTCGGCGACGTGCCAGAGCACCCGTCGGTCGCCGTTGTTCCAGCGGTTCATCACCGCGACGACGAGGAGGTCCCAGACCGGGTACGCGCACTCGACCTCGGCGACCGGGACCTCGGCGAGCGCCGCGACCTCGGCCGGCCCGACCGCGTGGAAGTCACCCTGCCGGAACGCGGTGATCGCCGCCTGGACGATGCGGGCGCGGAGGTCGGGGTCGGAGGTGGGCACGGTCGATTGTCGGACCTCGTCGTCGGGACGCGCGACGCCAGTTCAGGGGTGGGGACCCGCGCTCAGCCGCGGTCGAACACCAGGGTCGCGTCGTCGGCGGCGTCCACCCTGCCGGTACGGGCGAAGCCGGCCCACACGGCGCGGAGGGCGGGCCCGCGCCGCTCGACCTCGGGCCAGTCCCGCTCCGGGACGAAGCGACTGCCGGCCCACGACTCCCGGTCACCCAGCAGCATCGGCAGGTCGCCCATGTGCACCGCGCCGGTCGGTGCCGCCGTCGCGCCCCGGAGCAGCCGGTAGCGGACGACGGTGCCGCCCGCGGCGCGGTGCCGGGCGGCGAACGCCTCGGCGTCCCGCCCGTAGATGACCCGGGTGAGCGGTCGGACGAGCAGCCAGCGGACCGCTGCCCGCAGGACGGGGACCCGGACGGCGCGGCGGAGGCCGGGGATCACCGGCACGTACATCGCCGTCTCGTCGGCGGCGGACCCGATGAGCACGTCGACGTCGGGCGCGACGCGGCGCCAGGCGGCGTCGGCCGCACGCTCGGCGGGCAGAGGTGCGTGGCCGTACTGGGTGCCGAACGGCATGCCGCCGCGCAGGCCGTACGGCGCCGCGACGCGTTCGGCCCGGGCCTGACGGGCGAGCAGGTCCTCGAGCGGCGTCGTCGCGTCCACCGGGCCGACCGCCCGGGACATCGCCCGGTTCATCCGCGCCCGGCCCCGGGAGAGCCCGAGGGGTGCGCTCTGCACGATCGCCCGGCGGAACAGGCCGCGCGTGCCCTCGGCGATCATGAGGTGGGCGATCGCGTCGCCGCCGGCCGACTGCCCGAACAGTGTGACGGTGTCGGGGTCGCCGCCGAACCCGGCGATGTTCGCGTGCACCCAGCGCACCGCCTCGACGAGGTCGAGCAGCCCGAGGTTCGCGGGGACCCGCTCGCCGTCGCCGAGGAACCCGAGGACCCCGAGCCGGTAGGTCACCGCCACGACGACCACCCGCTGCTCGGCGACCAGGAGGCGCGGGTCGTGGATGGGGACGTCCCCACCGCCGACGACGTAGGACCCGCCGTGGATCCACACCATGACCGGCAGGCGTTCGTCGTCGCGGACGTCGGCCGGCACCGTGACCGAGAGCGCCTGGCAGTCCTCGGCGACCTCAGCCTCGATCGGGTGGAGGAGCGCGTCGAGGACGGGTGTCGCCGGCTGGGGCGGCACCGGGGCCGGGGTGCCGGCGGTGTACCCGTCGGGGAACGGCTCGACCGGGCGCGGCGGCCGGAAGCGCTCCGCACGGGCGTACGGGATGCCGAGGGCCCGGACGACGTCGCCGTCGCGGTGCCCGACGATGCGTCCGACGGGGGTGGTGAAGGTCCGGGTGGCGGCGTCGTGCACCGCTCCACGGTAGTCCGTGCCGCGAAAACTGCACAGCGGGTGGTTTCTGCGGTAGCGTCGTCCCCGTCTCGCCGTGGAGCAGTGTCTCCCGCGGCCGCACACCACGCCAGGACCGAAGGAGCCTCTGCAATGCCCACCACCTCTGTGCAGCTGTACTCGCTGCGCGACGCGATCGCCACCGACCTCGACTCCGCCATCGCCCGTGTCCGCGAGATCGGGTACGAGCACGTCGAGCCGTACGCGTTCGTCGAGCGCGCCGCCGACCTCGAGCGCGCCTTCGCCGCCACCGGCCTGCAGGCCCCGTCCGGCCACGTCGCCGTGATCGACGCCGAGGACACCGCGCCGATCTGGGACGCCGCCGAACGCCTCGGCATCCGGACGGTCATCGACCCGTTCATCCCGACCGACCGCTGGCAGACCGCCGACGACGTCGCGCGGATCGCCGAGCGGGTCAACGAGCTCACCGCCGAGGCCGCCGCCCGCGGCCTGCAGTTCGGCTACCACAACCACCAGTGGGAGTTCACGAACAAGGTGGACGGCCGCACCGTCTACGACCTGTTCGTGTCGCAGCTGTCCCCCGAGACCGTGCTCGAGGTCGACACCTTCTGGGCGACCGTCGGTGGCGCGGACGCCCCGGCCGTGCTCCGTGCCCTCGGCGACCGCGTCGTCGCGATCCACGTGAAGGACGGCAAGGTCGACGGCGACATCCGCACCGCGCTCCCGTCGTCGGAGAGCGCCCTCATCGTGCCCGAGGCACTGCAGCGTGCGTTCGAGAACCAGACCCCGGCCGGCCAGGGCGACGTCGACGTGGCGGGCATCCTCGCCGCGGCGCCGCAGGCCATCCGGGTCGTCGAGTTCGACGCTTACCAGGGCGACGTCTTCGAGGGCATCGCCGAGTCGTTCCGCTGGCTCCAGGCCAACGACACCGCCGGGGACGCCGCGTGAGCCGCGTCGGCATCGGCGTCATCGGCGCCGGCAACATCTCCACGCAGTACCTGGCGAACCTGACGCAGTTCGCCGACGTCGAGGTCCGTTTCGTCGCCGACGTGCTCACCGACCGTGCCGCCGCCCAGGCCGAGCAGTACGGCGTCGGCGCGTCCGGCACGGTCGAGGAGCTCCTCGCCCGGGACGACGTGTCGATCGTGATCAACCTGACGATCCCGGCCGCGCACGCCGAGGTCGACCAGCAGGTCATCGACGCCGGCAAGCACGTCTGGAGCGAGAAGCCGATCGCCACCGACCACGACTCGGCCGCGGCCGTGCTCGCGTCGGCGCAGGCGAAGGGCCTCCGCGTCGCGACCGCGCCGGACACCGTGCTCGGCGCGGGCATCCAGACGGCGCTGCGGGCCATCGCGCGCGGTGACATCGGCGAGCCGCTCTCCGCGACGACGATGTTCCACGTGCCGGGACCCGAGGCGTGGCACCCGAACCCGGACTTCCTGTTCGCCACCGGCGCCGGGCCGCTCTTCGACATGGGCCCCTACTACGTGACGACGCTCGTCCACGCGTTCGGCGCCGCCAGCCGCGTGCAGGCCGTCTCCTCGAAGTCACTCGACCGCCGCACGATCGCCTCGGGCGACCGGGCCGGGGAGACCTTCCCCGTCGAGGTGCCGACCCACCACGCCGCCCTGATCGAGTTCGCCGGCGGGCAGTCCGCCCAGTCGACGTTCTCGTTCCAGCACGCGCTGCCCCGTCAGGGGTTCGTGGAGATCAACGGCACGCTCGGCACGATCTCGCTGCCGGACCCGAACACGTTCGAGGGCTCCTCGCAGCTCTGGCGGTTCGGCCAGGACGAGCCCGAGACGCTCGAGGCCGTCGGCTCCACGTGGGGTCGCGGCACCGGCGTCGTCGACCTCGCGCGGGCGATCGCCGAGGACCGTCCCGAGCGTGCCTCGGGTGCCGTCGCGCTGCACGTCCTCGACGTGCTGCTCGGCATCCGTGACGCCGCCGCGTCCGGCAGCGCCGTGACGATCGACTCCACCGTCGACCGTCCCGCCCCGCTTCCCGAGGACTTCGACCCCGCCGCCGCGGTCCTCACGCGCTGACGCGCCCCGTCGCCGGGGGCGGCCCACCGCGGGGGGGGGCCCCCGCCCCCCCCGCGGGGCCCCATACGCGGCGGGGCCCGCCGCGGGCCCCGGCGGTCTTCGGCTCCCTCGGTGCAGGGTCAGCCCGCGGGGGGCACCAGGCGTTCGAGGAGGCGCAGGACGCGCTCGCTGTCCACGGCCTCCGGGTCGAGCAGCCACTGCACCTGCAGGCCGTCCGAGGCCGCGATGCCCAGGCTCGCCAGGTCGACCGGGTCGAGGTCGTCCCGGATGCTTCCGGCGGCCTGGTCACGCTCGATCCGCGCGGCCAGATCAGCTCGTAACCGGGTGAACCGGTCACGCATGAAGTCCCGGGTGGCCGGGTGCCCCTCCTGCACGGCGTCCGCCGCGAGGGTCGTGTAGAGCTGCACCAGCCCCGGCACCGCGCGGTTCCGCTCGGCACTCTCCCGCATGTCGCCGATCCCCGTCTCGAGTCGCCCGGGAGCCCCCTGCTCGCGCACCTCGTGCTCGCGGTACACCGCCAGCAGCAGGTCGTCGCGGCTCGGGAAGTAGTGCCGGAGTGCCGCGTGCGTGATGCCGAGGGCCTCGGCCACCGAGCGGAGTGACGACGCGTCGACCCCCTGCTCCGCCACCATGCGGATCATCTCGTCGAGGATCTGCGCCCGCCGCTCGGTGCCCTTCCGGTACCCGCCGCGCCGCGGCACTGCGGTGGCGTCGTCGTCCTCGGGGTCAGCCATCCTGCCAACTTACCGCTGGAAGGTTTTCAGGGCCACCGGACGGGAGGCCCGGATCCCCGCCGTCAGGCGCGCTCGGCTCCGACGCCGTCGTCGACCGTGTACTCGTCCTCGGGCTCCGGCGTCCCCGCGACGAGCACGGCGGTGATCGCACCGAGGCTCCGGGCCAGCACCGCGTTGTCGTCGTCGGAGAGCTGGTCGACCGCGGTCACCACGGCCTCGTGGAACCGGGCGTACGCGGCGTCGATCTTGTCCGCCGCCTGGTCGGTCGGCTCGAGGACCTGCGCGCGCCGGTCGGTCGGGTGCGGTACCCGGACCAGGTCGCCCTTCTCGGTGAGCCCGTCGACGATCTTCGTCACCGAGGCGTTCGACACCGCCAGCATCACGGCGAGGTCCTTCGGGCTCATCGCCCGGCCGTCCCGGTGTGCCTGCAGCAGGTAGCGGACGGTGAGGAACTCGTTCTCGGTGAGCCCGCTCTCGATCCGGGCCTGCTCGAGCTGGAGTGCCTCGGAGTGCTGGAGGCGGAGCAGTGCCTCCACCGCCGCCTGGGCGACCGGGGAGGAGGGCTGCCGGGCGTAGAGGTGGGCGTGCTCGCGCCGGACGACGGTCAGCGGCATCAGACGGCGGACGACGAGAAGAAGTCGGCGTACCGGACCTCGGCACGGCGGGAGAGCAGCGACGGGTCCTCGATGCGGTGCTGCACGTATGCGTCGATCACAGCGGGGTCCGTCAGGCCCCCGCGCGGGTGCGATCCGGCGACCCGCGCGCTGTGCGTCATGCCCTGGTACGTGGTGTGCATCGGAGTGCCGCCTTCCTCGTCGCCGTGCCGTCCGGGTGGACACCCAAAGTGTTTCACGCTGTGAACAGTCCACGCAATGAACAGTCAGGCACATGTACGTTTCGCGCACCGTACTTGTCGCGCACTCCGCGGAGCGGCTCCGGACACGCCCCCCCCCCCCGGGGGGGGGGCCCCCCGCGGGGGGGGGGGGCCCCGGGGGGGGGGCCCCGTGGTTTTGGGTTTGGG
>JASCOJ010000049.1 GCA_029959645.1 Microbacteriaceae bacterium PS02332
GTCTTCGTCATGCCCGCAGCGGCGCTCGACCCATCCGTCGAGGGCGAGCCCCTCGACGAACGACCCGGCCTGGAGGCACGGTGACCGACACGACGCCAGCACCCGTCGACGAGACGGACGAGTACGACGCACGCGACGCGGTCGACCCGGACGGGCTCGACCAACCGGACGACCTCGACCAGCGGGACGAGTCGACGTTCGCCCTCTTCGAGGGCGACGAGGGCCGGCTCGACGACGCGCAGCGCCGCGCCTTCGTCGCGCTGCTGAAGCACCCGTACGTGGGCGCCCGCACCTCCCCCGAGGAGTGGCGCGCCGTGCTCGACGCGGAACACCAGCTGCGGTCGCGGCTGAACGACCTCTTCCTCGAGCTGCACGTGGACCGGGACCGCGAGGTCGCGTTCAAGCGGCAGGCCCGGTCGGAGAGCACGCGCCGCGGCTTCCCGACCCTGCTCCGCGACGCGCCGTACACCCGCGAGGAGACGATCGTCCTCGTCTACCTGCGGATGCGCCTGCGCGCCGACGCCCGCCCCGGCCCCGACCAGGTCGTCGTCGACCGGGCCGAGGTCCTCGGGCACGTCGCGGGCTTCCGTCCCGCGACGGCGACGGACCGCACCCGCGACGAGGCCCGGGTCGCGAAGGCGGTCGAGCGCCTCGTGACGGCGCGGATCCTGCTGAAGACCTCGGACCCGGACCGCTTCCGCATCGCGAGCGTCGTGGAGGTCCTGCTCCCGCTCGAACGCCTGCACGAACTCGACACCTGGCTCGCGAGCACAGCGGCACGTACGGCGACCACCGACACCGAGACCGACACCGAACCGAGCGACACCGACGAGGAGGACCGCGCGTGAGCACCGTCGACGTCGACGCCACCGGGACCCCGGCCCTGTTCGACACCGTCGCGCAGTGGCGCGCGGAGTCGATGCAGGTCGTGAACTGGGGCGGGTTCGCCGGGCACCGCCAGGTCGAGCTGTCCGGTACGGCGACGCTCATCTCCGGCGCCTCCGGTACCGGCAAGTCCACGCTCATGGACGCCTACCTCGCCGTCATGATGCCGTCCGACGTGCCGTTCAACGGTGCCTCCAACGACGCGACGACCGGGCGCGCCCGCAGTGCGGACCAGCGGAACCTGCTCACCTACCTGCGCGGCAAGGTCGACACGCGACGTGACCCGGAGACCGGGGCCCTCAAGGACGTCAACCTCCGCGGCGACGACCAGACGACCTGGGGCGCGGTCGCGGCGACGTTCCGCAACGACGACGAGCGACGCTTCACCGTCCTCCGCGCGTACATCGTGCCGCGCCGGGCGCGCGGGGTCGCCGACATCCAGATGACCATGGCGACGGTCGACGGCGAGTTCGACCTGCGCCGGCTGGAGGACTTCGTCCCCGGACGCTTCGCGCACCTCGAGCTGACCGGCCGCGTGCCGGGCCTGGTGATCCGCGACACGTACCAGGAGCTCGCGTACACGCTGCAGACCCGGCTCGGCATCGGCGACTCGGGCGGCGGCAACCGGGCGATGCGCCTGCTCGCGCGGATCCAGGCCGGGCAGCACATGCCCACCGTCGACGCCCTGTACAAGTCGCTCGTGCTGGAGACCCCCGGCACCTACGACGCCGCCGACCGGGCACTGGCGCACTTCGCCGCGCTCGACGAGGCGTACGAGGCGATGGACACCGAGGAGCGCAAGGTCCGCATCCTCTCCCCCATCACCGAGCTGCACGACGAGATCGAGCGGTCCCGTGCCGCCGCCGCCGCGCTCGACGGCATCGCGACCGGTGCCGACGTCTCGCCGTTCGCGCACTGGACGGCCTCCCGCAAGCGGACGCTGCTCGACCTCGAGGTCGAGCGGAACACCCGGGAGCGCGCCGCGACCCGGGCGGAGGTCGAGGCCGCGTCGGCCCGGCACGCCGCCGTCGAGGTGGAGCTCCGCGACGCCGAGGGACGCCTCCGCGACTCCGGCGGCAACGCGCTCGCCCAGCTCGAGGACCGCATCGACCGCGGGACCCGGGAGCGTGCCGCCGTCAGCCGGACCCGCGCGACGTTCGACGAGCGGACCGCGCCGCTCGGCGACCCCGCGACGACCGAGGCGGCGTTCACCGAGGCGCAGCGCGAGAGCCATGCGTTCCTCGGGTCGTACCCGCGCCTCCGCGACGACCTCGACACCCGTCGTGACGCACTCACCCGCGAGGAGTACCCGCTCCTCGACCGCGAGCGCACACTGCGCCAGGAGCGCCGGTCGCTCGAGCACCGGCAGGGTGCGATGCCGCTGCCGATGCACGAGGCGCGCGTCACGATGGCCCGTGCCGCCGGCCTCGACCCCGCCGAGGTGCCCTTCGTCGCGGAGCTGCTCGACGTGCTGCCCGCCGAGGAGCGTTGGCGCACCGCGATCGAGTCCGTGCTCGCGCCCGTCGCCCGGACGCTGCTGGTCGACCAGGACCGGCTGGACGCGTTCAGCGCCGCGATCGACGACCTGCGGCTGCCCGTCCGGGTCCAGTTCGAGGGCGTGCCGCTCGGTCCGCACCTCGACCTCGACGGCGACCCCGCGATGGTCTCCGGGAAGCTCACGATCAAGGACTCCCCGTTCAGCACCTGGGTGCGCGAGCGCATCGAGTCGGAGCGCATCGACGCCCGGTGCGTCGCCGACGCCGCCGACCTCGGCGGTGGCGGTCGACGGGTCACCGTCTCCGGACAGCTCCGCGACGGGCGGCGCGGCGCGCACGGCGAACGACGCCAGGCGAACGTCATCGGCTTCACCAACGCGTCGCGCATGCAGGCCGTCGAGACCGAACTCGCCGAGATCACGCGCGACCTCACCGCCCTGGAGGCCCGGCGCACCGACGTCGCGCAGGACATCGCCGCCCTCGACGCACTCCGGGCAGCGCACCAGCACCGTGTCGACGTCACCTGGGACGCGATCGACGTCGCCGGTGCCGACGCCGCCCTCGCCCGGTTGGAGGAGGAGCGGCAGGCACTGCTCGCCGCCGACGACGGACTCCGCACGCTCCGCGAGTCGGTCGCTCGTCTGCGCCGAGCCCTCGACGACGCGGCCGACCGTCGCGCGGCCGCCCGGCTGACGGTCCAGCGACTCGAGGAGCGGCACGCCGCCCTCGTCGACGGGCAGGACGCCGCAGCCGAGATCCTCGAACGCTTCGCCGAGGCGCCCGATCGGGTCCCGGACGAGCAGCAGGAGCGCCTCCTCGCGGAGGCGTTCGACGAGGTCGGCGCGCCCGACGGCGTGGACGGCTTCGACGACGCGACCAAGCGCCTCCGCCGCCGGCTCGAGGAGCGTCTGACGCAGGCACTCGACGGTGCTGCGACGGCCTCGGTCGCGCTGACGACGACGTTCGAGCGGTACCAGGACGCCTGGTCCGACCCGAACCTCGGCACCGGGGTGGCGTCGTACCCGGACTACCGGGCCATCCTCGACCAGATCGTGGCCACGGGCCTCCACGCCCGACGGAGCGAATGGCGTCGTCGGCTGTCGCAGTGGAGCGGTGAGGACCTCGTCCCGCTCGCCGGGGCCTTCGACCGCGCCGTCGTCGAGATCGAGGAGCGCCTGGAGCCGGTCAACGAGATCCTCCGCGAACTGCCGTTCGGCGCGAACCGCGACCGGCTGAAGATCGCGATCCGGCGGGTCACGCGGGAGGACGTCACACAGTTCCGGCGCGAGCTCCGGGCACTGTCCGCCTCGGTCGACGCCGAGTTGACCGACGACGTGCTCGAGACCCGCTTCCGGCGGCTGCGGCGGTTCATGGCCGTCATCCGCCCGGACCGGGACGCGCCCCGTGGCCGGACGACGCAGCGGGACGCCGTGCTCGACGTGCGGCGGCACATGGAGATCACCGCCGTCCGGTACGACGTCGCGGGCAACGACCTCGGCGTGTACTCGTCGCTCGGCGACAAGTCCGGCGGTGAGACGCAGGAGCTCGTGGCGTTCATCGTCGGGGCGGCGCTCCGGTACCAGCTCGGCGACGAGACCCGGCCGCGGCCGCGCTTCGCGCCGGTGTTCCTCGACGAGGCGTTCATCAAGGCGGACTCCGAGTTCGCCGGCCGTGCCGTGACCGCGTGGCTCCGGCTCGGGTTCCAGCTCGTCGTGAGTGCGCCGCTCGACAAGGTGACGGCGCTCGAGCCCTCGATGGAGCGCCTCCTGTCGATGCGGAAACACCCGGAGACAGGCCACTCGTCGGTCACCGAGATCCGACGGGTCAGCGTCTGAGGACCCGGCGGGACTGAGCGGCACGACGCCCAGTCCCGCGCCCCCGGGACATTGCACATTTCGTATACCAGTGCGATACTTGAGCGTCCGTTCACCTCGAACAAGGAGCTCTCGTGCCCGCCACGCCCACCATCCCCTCCGCCCGCCAGCGCCGCATCGCCCGGTGGTCCGTCGTCCCCCTCGCGGTGGTGACCTCCGGCATCCTCGTGTCCACGGCCTCCTACGCCGCCTTCACCGCGTCCACCGAGAACGCTGCCAACGCCTGGCAGGCCGGCTCGATCACGCTGGCCGACGACGACTCCGGGCAGGCCCTGTTCGACGCCTCCGACCTCCAGCCCGGATCGACCGACGAGCAGTGCATCGTCGTCACCGCCGGTGGGTCGCTGCCCGCCACCGTGGCGCTCCACGGCGAGGCTGCTGACTCGACCAAGGACCTCGCCGACCACCTCCGGCTCGTCGTCGAGTCGGGCACCGGCGGCAGTGCCGGTTCCTGCACGGGCTTCACCGCGGACGCGCGGGCGTTCAGCGGCACGCTCGCGGAGTTCACCGCCCAGCACGGCGACCACGCCTCGGGTGTCGGTTCGTGGACGACGCCCGGCGGCGACGCCACGAAGACCTACCGGATCGGCTACACGCTCGCGGCCGATGCTCCGGACTCCACGCAGGGCGGGACCGCCGGGGTCTCCTTCGTCTGGGAGGCGCAGACGTCCTGACCGGCTCCGGCCCGCGTCACGTGGGGCGCCCCGACACAGGCCGCCCCACGTGACGCAGCGACCGATTACCCACAAGCATGCCCGGCCACCGCAGCACCCGGGCTCCCACTCGTCCACCGTCGACCGGCAGCACCTGATCAGGAGGAGCCGTGAGCAGTACCGAACCCGCAGCACGACGGATCGTCCCCGTCGTCGTCCTCATCGTGGCGGTCGCACTCCGCGCCGCACTCCTCTCCCTCGCCTGCCTCCTCCTCTGGGCAGCGGTCCCGGCCGCGTTCGGCTGGACGCCGTCGACGGTGGTGTCCGACTCGATGCGTCCCGCCGTCGCAGCGGGGGACGTCGTCGTCGCCATGCCCGTCCCCCCGGCTGACGTCCGGCGCGGCCAGGTCGTGCTCGTCCCGCACCGCGGTGCCGACGGGTACCTCCTCCACCGTGTCCACGCCACCGAGGGCGAGCGCCTCGAACTCAAGGGGGACGCGAACCCGACCGCCGACACCGGCCGGGTCGACCGCGCCGACGTCCGCGGGGTCGGCGTCCTCCGCGTCCCGGTCGTGGGGCTGCCGGTGGTCTGGCTCCGGAACGGTGACCGCCTGGCGCTCGGCGGAGCCGTCCTCGGCGGTCTGCTCGCCGCGGTCGGCGTCCTCGCGACGCGTCGCACGCTCGCGCCCGACGAGCACGACGAGCACGACGGCGGGTCGACGGACATCCGCTCCGTCCCGTCGCCACTGCACGCTCCGTCCACCGACGACGACGCCGCCGACGCCGCCGCCGCCGCCGACACGGTCGTGCTCCCGGTCGTCGGACCGGCACCGCGGACCAGCGGCGACCTGTTCGCGCGCACACCGATGCTCCGGGGCCTCGGCCGCCGGAGCGGTCCGCGGACGTGCCTCGTCCTGATCGCCGTCGTGACCACGGCAGCGGTCGTCGCGGTCCTCGCCGCACTCCCCCGGGCCGGTGCGACCTGGTCCGGCGCGACCCGCAACACGGGCAACACCCTGGCGACGACGCGGTACACGTGCATGGACGGCACCGCCGACGACGCCGTCGTCCGGTTCGGCTACAACGACCCCACCGGGACGTCGGAACCGAACCGCGGCTCCGGACCCCCGGGAGTCCTCTCCGGCGGGGTGACGCGGTCGGCCGGGTCCTGCGCGGACAGCCCGCACGTCGTCCTCGACGGGACCACCGGTCGGATCCGTGCCGACGGCGCGATGACCGCCCCGGGCGAGTTCACGGTGGAGACCTGGTTCCGCACCACGACCCCGGGCGGCATGCTCGTCGGGTTCGGGAGCACGCGGGACGCACGGTCCGGCAGTCACGACCGGCACCTCTACATCGACACCGCCGGCCGTCTCGTCTTCGGGGTGTGGGCGAACGGCGCGGCACGGACCGCGACCGCTCCCGGGACGGTCACCGACGGACGGTGGCACCACGCGGTGGGGACGATGTCACCGACCGGAGGGCTGCGCCTCCACCTTGACGGGGCCCTCGTCGGCTCGAACACGAACACCGTCACGCAGCAGTGGGACGGGTACTGGCGCATCGGCTGGGAGTCGCTGTCGAGCTGGCCCGGCGCGCCGTCCGACGAGCACTACGCCGGCGCGCTCGACGAGACGCGGGTGTACCTCCGCGCGCTGACGGCGCAGGAGGTACAGGCCCACCACGACGCCGGCCGGTGACCGCTGCCGTCAGGTGCGACGGAGTCCGGCGACGTACGCCCGGAGCACGCGGGAGGCGTCGAGCGGCCCGACGTCGGCGGTCCGGTAGAGCAGGAGCGCGTCGAGGAGGCCCACGAAGTCGACCGCTGCCTCCGGTGCGTCGGCGACACCGACGGCGCGCAGGAGCGTCTCCGCGGTGGCGACCAGGGCGGTCCGGACGGGTGCCTCGGCGGTGAGCGGCACCCGGAGGTCGGGGTCGTCCCGGAGCTCGGTCAGGAACGCGAGCCGCGCAGCCTGGGCCTCCCGCCGTCCGGCGAGCCGCTCGAGGAACCCCTCGGCGATGCCGACCACCATCGCGTCGTCGAGCCGGTCGGGCAGCACCAGGTCGTCGAGGTCCAGCTCGAGGTGCTCGGTGATGCGTGCCACCACGAGCGCCGTCAGGGCGTGCCGGGTCCGGGCGTAGTACGTCGTGGACCCGGACGGCACCCCGGCCTCCGCGTCGACCGCTCGGTGCGTCAACGACCGGCCGCCGCCGCGGGCGACCACCCGGATGCCGGCGTCGCCGAGTTCGTCGATCCGACTCATCGCTCCCACACCTCCTCCGGTTCGATGGTACGGTCCTCTACATCTGTAGAGGGGAATGACATGCACGCAGTGGTGGTTGGTGGGGGCATCTCGGGAGCGGCGCTGACGTCGGGGATCCAGGCCCGCGGGTGGACGGTGACGAAGCACTCCCGGTCGACGGGGTTCGACGTGCTCCGGGACGACGCGCGGGCGGCGTTCGCCGGCGCGGACGTCGTCGTCGAGGCGACCGGGCGGTTCACGACGAGCCGACGACGGGCGACGGCGTTCTTCACCGCCTCGACACGAGCCGTCGCGACGGCCACCGCGGCCACGGGCGCCCGGCACGTCCTCCTCTCGGTCCTCGGCTGCACCTCGCCGTCGGTGCAGGGGTACGGCTACTTCGCTGGGAAGACCGCACAGGAGCGGGAGGCGGCGGCTGCGTCGGGTGCGCGCCTGACCGTCGTGCGATCCACCCAGTGGTTCGAGTTCGCGCGACAGAACACCGAGCGGCTCCGGCTCGGGCCGGTCGCCCTGGTCCCGGGGATGACGATCGCACCGGTCGCGCTCGACGCCGTCGCCGAGGTCGTCGCGGACGTCGTCACCGGTGTCCGGCGTGGCTCGCTCGTGGAGGTCGCGGGTCCGGAGACGACGACGCTCTGGGCGATGACGCGCGCCCTGCCCGGGCTCGTGGTCCGACCGGTGCGGATGCCGCTGCCGGGCGCGACGGGTCGCGCGTTCCGCGAGGGTGCGCTGCTGCCGGGGGCCGGTACGGAGGTCGTCGGGCCCCGGTTCGGCGACTGGCTCGCGTCCCGCTGAAGCCGGGCCGGCCTCAGAACCAGCGCCCGAGGAACTGTTCGAGGACGTTGCGGACGACCGTGACCGCCCCGTGCCGGGGCTCGCCGCTGTCCCGTCCGACGTGCCGCAGCAGCGCGGACTGGGCCGCCACGTACTCGCCCCGCTCCTCGTCGGCCCACCCCTCGGGCGGCTCGGTCCGGCTCGCGCTCACGTCGGCGAGTCGGCGGAGGCCCCACCGGAACCCGACGGGATCCGGTGCCGCGTCGATCAACTGCACGAGTTGCCCGTGTGAGTACCGCCCGCCCGGGTCGGCCGCGGCGCTGATGAGGTCGGTCAGCCCGCGGAGGCCCGCCTCGGTGCCGCCGACGCGGAACCGTAGTCGTCGTGCACGACCGCACAGGAGCGCATCGTCCGTCATCCAGTCCCCCTCCCCGGAACCCGAGCGTCCCACAGACGGTGCAGGCGCCGGCGGTAGGGTCAGGGCGTGTTCGGACGCCGCCGCCCCCGCCCCACGCCCGCAGACCAGACCGGATCACTCGGCATCGGGGCCCTCGTCCAGGTGGTCGACTCCGGCCGTGACGACGCGTGGATCGACGAACCGATCGGCCTCATCGTCGCGCCCGGCGGCCAGCAGCTCGCCGGCTACGCCGGGGCCGGGGTGCCCGTGGCGTGGACGGTCGCGTTCGACGAGCCCGCGTACACGAAGGACGGCCGCGGCCCCTACGAGCGCGCGACCGTCCCGAGTCGGCTGTTGGTGGCGGTGGAGCCGGACGACCCCGCCGCTCCCGGCGTCTAGTACTGGTCGGACCCGCTCTTCGCCATCGCCGCGGCGGCCATGCACGTGCCGATGCCGCCGAGGACTCCGATGCCGATGATGACGCCTGCGATGAGCTCGAGCATGGGGTGACTCCTTGGTGTCCGGGGGCCGGGTGGCTCGTCCAGGGTACCGGTTCGGCGCGGCCGACTACCGGATGCCACGCATGGCCCGGACGACCGGCCGGGCGACGAGACCGTTGGAGGGTTCCCACGACGCGCTCGCACCACGACCGCTCCGGCCTTGTCGGCGTCGTACCCCTGCCTGTGCGCCGCACGACGCCCGTGCCTACGCTGGTCCTCGACACCGGACGGCGCTCTCGCGCGCCCGGGACACAGCAGTCCAGGAGGCACCACGATGGTCGACACCGCACCCGTCCGCAGCAGCAGCGCCAGCAGCACCGCCACCGCGCCGAAGGCCGACGCGACCGGCGACCCGGCCGCAGGCACGCCCCGGGGCGGCACGGACACCGACGTGCAGATCGACGTCCAGCTCCTCGCCGAGCACCTGCTCGGTCGGTGGGCCGAGGACCGCCGGATCTCGCGGCGGCTCGTGCTCGACCCCGCGCTGCACAAGATCGAGGGTCAGCCGATCGCCGAGCACCGGGCACGCGCGCTCGACCAGCTCCGGGTCCTCGTCGACGCCGGCGCCATCCAGCGGCCGTACCCGCCGGAGTTCGGCGGCCAGGACAACCACGGCGGCAACCTCGCCGCGTTCGAGGAGCTCACCCTCGCGGACCCCTCGCTGCAGATCAAGGCCGGCGTGCAGTGGGGCCTGTTCGGTTCGGCCGTGCACCACCTCGGCACCGAGCGGAACCACCGCGAGTTCCTGCCCGGCATCATCGCGTTCGACGTCCCCGGCTGCTTCGCGATGACCGAGACCGGGCACGGCTCGGACGTGCAGAACATCGCCACGAGCGCCACGTACGACCCCGACACGCAGGAGTTCGTCGTGCACACGCCGTTCCGCGGCGCGTGGAAGGACTACATCGGGAACGCCGCGCTGCACGGCAAGGCGGCCGTCGTGTTCGCCAAGCTCGTCACCCAGGGCGTCGACCACGGTGTGCACGCCTTCTACGTCCCGCTCCGCGACGACGAGGGCGCGTTCCTGCCCGGCGTCGGCGGCGAGGACGACGGTGTGAAGGGCGGCCTCAACGGCATCGACAACGGCCGGCTCTGGTTCGACCAGGTCCGGGTGCCGCGGACGAACCTGCTGAACCGGTACGGCGACGTCGCCGAGGACGGCACGTACTCCTCGCCCATCGACTCCCCCGGCCGCCGGTTCTTCACGATGCTCGGCACGCTCGTGCAGGGCCGCGTGTCGCTGGACGGGGCCGCGGTGGTCGCCCAGAAGGTCGGACTGCAGATCGCCCTCACCTACGCGATGCAGCGCCGCCAGTTCCCGACCGGCGACGGCCAGGAGGGCGTGCTCCTCGACTACGGCCGACACCAGCGTCGGCTCATCCCCCGCCTCGCGACCGTGTTCGCGCAGTCGTTCGCCCACGAGAAGCTCCTCCAGACCTTCGACGACGTGTTCAGCGGACGCGAGGACACCCCGGAACGCCGCGAGGACCTCGAGACGCAGGCGGCGGCGTTCAAGGCGATGTCGACGTGGTCGGCGCTCGACACCTTGCAGGAGTGCCGCGAGGCGACCGGCGGCGCCGGATTCCTCGCGGAGAACCGGATCACGGGCCTCCGCGCCGACCTCGACGTCTACGTGACCTTCGAGGGCGACAACACGGTCCTGCTGCAGCTCGTCGGGAAGCGCCTGCTGACCGACTTCCGCAAGGCGGCACCGCGTGACGCCGCGTCGACGGCGAAGTTCGTCGCGGCGCAGGTCGGGTCGAAGTTCGCCGACGCCGCCGGGCTCCGCCGCCTCGGCCAGACCGTCGCCGACCGGGGATCGCTGGCCGCGTCCGTCGCGGACCTGCAGTACGCCGCCACCCAGCGCGCGCTCCTCGCCGGCCGTGTGGACACCATGGTGACCGAGATCGGCATGCGCCTGCGCACCGCAGGGAAGGACCGCGCACGGGCGGCCGTCCTGCTGAACCGGTCGCAGCACGAGCTCATCGAGGCGTCGAAGGCGCACGCGGAACTCATGCAGTGGGACGCGTTCACCGAGGCCGTCGCGGACGTGCCGCCGGGCGACACACGCACGGTGCTCGTCTGGCTGCGCGACCTGTTCGCGCTCGGGCTGATCGAGCAGCACCTCGACTGGCACCTGCTGCACGGTCGGCTGTCGGCGCAGCGGGCCCGCGCGGTGTCGGCCTACGTCGACCGGCTCGTGGCGCGCCTCCGTCCGGTCGTCCCGCAGCTCATCGCCTCGTTCGGGTACGAGCCCGGACACGTGCGCTCGCCCATCGCCGCCGGCGACGAGCAGGCGCGCCAGGACGAGGCCCGCGCCTGGTACGCGGCGGAGCGCGCAGCCGGTCGTCTCCCGGAGCAGGAGAAGAAGCCCCGCCCCTGATCAACCGGCAGGGGTTGATGCTGCCGATCGCGACTCTGCGGGGTCGCGGTCGGAGCGGCGGTCAGTCCTGCTTCGGCGTGGGCTTCGTCGCGCCGAGCCCGCCGAGGGCTGCGCGGAGCCGGGCTTCGGCGTCCTCGTCGGCACCGGCGGCCGCGACGTTCGCCTCGGCGACCGCACGGACGACCTCTTCGCGCTGGATCTTGACCCCGCGCGGTGCGTCGATGCCGATGCGGACGCCGTCGCCGCGGGAGTCGAGGACCGTGATGACGATGTCGTCGCCGATCAGGATCCGCTCGCCGACCTTCCGCGTGAGTACCAGCACCGGGCCAGCCTAGTCACACCACGGTGCTCTCCCGTCAGAGCGACATGACCGGCACGCCGAGCAGGTGCACCGTCCCGGGTGTCGACGTCTCGTCGGCACCGATCGCGACCACCCCGACGACGGGGGCTCCGGCCTCCACGACGGCCTGGAGGACCGCGACGCTGTCCTCGTGCTTCCGCCCCACGTCGAGGACGACCCAGACCTGGTCGGGGGCGAGCCCGGTCACGGTCGCGGTGTCGGTCCAGGCCGCGCCGGCGAGCAGGGCGACACCGTCGCGGACCGCGTCGGCACGCGCGAGGATGCCGGAGCGGCGGTCCGATGCGTCGGTCCCCCGCAGGGCGTGCCGCATCGCGAAGGCGGCTGCTGCGGCGTCGACGTCGGCCCGGCGGCCGACGAGGAGCACGAGGTCGCCGTCGGCCGAGCGCACGGCCGGCACCGGCGGTCGGGCCGCCGTGCGCGGCGCGACGGCGGCGAGCAGTGCCGCCCGCGCGTCGACAGGGCCGTCGTCGGCGACGGCGGGCGCGGGCAGGGCGGTCACCGACGGGACGGGGGCGTCGGCCGGTCCGACCGTGGCGGGCGCGGCCGGCGCGGCGCTCTCGGGTGCGCCGGCCGCGACGGCGGGTGCGGCCTGGAGGCCCGGCTCGGCCCCGTCGGGTCGGCGCACCGGCCGGGGCGGCACGATCCCGTCGGCCGCGAACGCGTCGAGGACGGACGCGAAGGTGTCGGCACGGGTGGTGGCCGTGCCGTCGCCCGCGGCGATCCTGGCCTCCGCGGCGTCCGCGTCGGCGAGGAGGGCCGCGATGCCGACCCGGGTGGCCGGGCCGTCGGCGATCGCGACCCGGGCGACGGGTGGGTCGAACGGGTCGGGCACCTCGATGGTCGCCTCGACGTGGGCCTTGCGGAAGAGCCCGGCGACGCCGCCCGTGGTGACGCGCTCGGCGGCGACGATGCGGGCGCCGGGGCCGTACTCGAGCAGGACCGCGGCGCGGATCTCCTCGAGCGAGGCGCCGTTACGCTGCGATCGGGTCGGCGGCACGGACCACTCCCACGGTCTCGATGGTGGAGCCCGCTGCGGTGGCCTCCTGGTAGGACAGCACGGGCAGGCCGTCGGACTGCGCGGACACCATGCGGTGCACGGCCGGACGGAGCTGCGGGGCACAGACGAGGACGGCGGACAGCCCCTGCTCCTCGACGGTGCGCACGGCGTCCTGCAGCGAGCCGAGGACCCGTTCGATGCGCACGGCGTCGAGCACGATCTGCGTGCCCTGCTCGGACGGTCGGAGCCCCTCGAGCATGGACTGCTCGAGGACCGGGTCGATCATGATGACGCGGAGCACGGCGCCGTCGAGGTACCGGACGGGGAGCGCCGGTCCGAGGGCGGCCCGGGCGGTCTCGACGAGCCCCTCCGGGTCGGTGGACACCTTCGCGCGCAGCGTGAGCGCCTCGCAGATCCGGCCGAGGTCGTTGATCGGGACCTTCTCGGCGAGCAGGCCCTGCAGGACGCGCTGGAGTTCGGCCATCGAGAGCATGCCGGGGACGAGCTCCTCGACCGCGGCCGGGTTGCCCTGCTTGACGCCCTCGGTGAGGACCTTGACGTCCTCGCGGGTGAGCAGCCGTGCGGCGTTGTCGGCGATGATCGCCTGCAGGTGCGTCACGAGCACGGACACCCGGTCGATCACGGTCGCACCGGTCATCTCGGCGGCGTGCCGGAGCTCCGCGGGCACCCACTTCCCGGCGAGGCCGAAGACCGGCTCGACGGTCGGGTCACCGGGCAGCCCGTCGAGCTGCTCGCCGAGCGCCAGGACGCTCCGCGACGGCGCGGTGCCCCGACCGGCCTCGACACCGGCGATGCGGATCGCGTACGTGGACGGCGGCAGGTCGATGCTGTCGCGGGTGCGCACCGGCGGCACGACGATGCCCATGTCGATCGCGACCTTTCGGCGGAGGGCGCGCACCCGGCCGAGCAGGTCGTCGGACGAACCGGAGACCATGTCGACGAGGTCGGGGGCGAGCAGGATCTCGAGCGCGTGCACGCGCATCTGCTCGAGGAGGTCCTCCGGGGAGTCGCCCGCGGGGGCCGCCGCCTCGAGGGCCTGCTGCTGGGCGGCGCTGGCGGCGTCCTGCTTCGCCTTCTGCCCGAGGCGCCACCCGGTGAAGAGCAGCGTCGCGCCGATGAGCAGGAACGGCAGGATCGGCATGCCGGGGATGAACCCCATCGCGATCGCGGCCGCCCCGGCGATCATGAGCGCGGTGCGGGACTGCGACAGCTGCTCGGACGCCGAGGTGCCGATGTCGGACTCCGCACCGGACCGGGTGACGATCATGCCGGTGGAGACCGCCATGAGCAGTGCGGGGATCTGGGAGACGAGCCCGTCGCCGATGGTGAGGATGCCGTAGTGCGACAGTGCGTCGGTGATCGACATGCCGTTCTGCAGCATGCCGATCGCGATGCCGCCGACGAGGTTGATGACGAGGATCAAGATGCCGGCGATGGCGTCGCCCTTGACGAACTTCGACGCACCGTCCATCGCACCGTAGAAGTCGGCCTCGGCGGAGACCGACGCGCGGCGCTCCTTCGCCTGGGCGTCGGTGATGAGCCCGGCGTTCAGGTCGGCGTCGATCGCCATCTGCTTGCCCGGCATGGCGTCGAGGGTGAAGCGTGCACCGACCTCGGCCACGCGCTCGGCACCCTTCGTGACGACGACGAACTGGATCACCACGAGGATGAGGAAGATCACCGCGCCGATGATGACCGACCCGGCGACGGCGACGTGTCCGAATGCCTGGATGACGTCGCCGGCGTAGCCCTGCGCGAGCACGAGTCGGGTCGAGGCCACGTTGAGCCCGAGCCGGAACAGCGTCGCGACGAGCAGCAGCGACGGGAACACCGAGAAGTCGAGCGGCTTCTTCACGAACAGCGTCGTGAGCAGGATCACGAGGGCCAGCAGGATGTTGCAGATGATCAGGACGTCCAGCAGGAACGGCGGGACGGGCAGGATCAGCAGCAGGATGATGCCGACGATGAGCACCGGGACGGCGAACTTCGGCAGGTCGGCGCGCTTCATACGGGGAGGGCCTCTCCGGGGACGGTTTCGGACGTGGGACGCGGGACCCGGAGCTTCCGGGGGCGGACGTCGCCGCTGAGCGTGGTCGGGTCGAGCACGGTGGCGACCTCCTCCGGGGTGGTGGGGCGGGGCGGGGTGTGGGTACCGGTGGCGGCGCCACGGGCCTGGAGCGACAGGACGAACGACAGCACGCGGGCGACCGGGGTGTAGAGGTCGACCGGGATCTCGTGGCCGAGCTCGCACGCGGCGTGCAGGGCACGGGTGAGCGGGACGTCGCGGACGATCGGCACGCGCTCGTCGAGCGCCTTCGCCCGGATCGCCTCGGCGACGGGTCCGGCGCCCTTCGCGACCACGCGCGGCGCCGACTTGCCGGCCTCGTACTTGACCGCGACGGCGAAGTGCGTCGGGTTGACCATGACCACGTCGGCCGTGCCGATCGCGGCGATCATCCGGTTGCGGCTCGCGGCGAGCTGGCGGGAACGGCGCTGCGACTTCACGAGCGGGTCGCCGTCGGACTGCTTGTGCTCGTCCTTGACCTCGCGCTTGGTCATCATCGTGCGCTTGCGGTTCCGGCGGACCACGACGAGGACGTCGATCGCGGCGAGCACCAGCCCGACGGCGATCGCCGCACGGAGCAGCGTGCCGGCACCCTGGCCGGCGGCCTCGAGCACGCTCGTCAGCGGGAGCGACCCGCTCGACATGAGCACCGGCACGAGCCCCTGCACGGCGAACCAGAGCACGAGGCCGACGACGGCCGTCTTCAGCAGGGCCTTGACGCCGTTCCAGAGCGCCTGGGTACCGAACACGCGCTTGAGGCCCGCCACGGGGTCGAAGTGCGACGCCTCGGGGGCGAGCTTCCGGAAGTGCACGCCGCCCTGTGCGACGGACACCGCGGCGACGGCGACCGCCACGACGGCGAGCATCGGACCGATCGTGCCGCCGACGGAACCGAGCGCCTCGTCCATCACGCCGCGCATCGTGCCGATCGACGGGTCGGCGATCACGGTGCGCACGCTCGCGAACTGCGCCTGCCCGGCCGCCGCCGCGTGCCCGATGAGCGACGGGGTCATCAGCGCGGCCATCGCGATGCCGGTCCACGCACCGAGGTCCTGCGACCGTCCGAGCTGCCCCTTGCGGTGCACCTCGCGCATCCGCTTGTCGGTGGCCTTCTCGGACCGTTCTCCATTGTCGGACACGGGCTCACCCCCTGCCCGTGATGGCCTGGACGGCGTCGCCGGTCAACGACGACACGACGCTCGGCAGCGCCATGAACAGCGCGCCGGCGAACAGGACGGTCAGCCCGATCTTGATCGGGAAGCCCATCTGGAAGGCGTTCAGGGCGGGGGCGACCCGGGTGAGCAGGCCGAGGCCGACGTCGGCCAGGAAGAGCACGACCACGAGCGGCCCGGCGATCTGCAGCGACGACAGGAACATCTGTCCGAGCGCGGCGACGAGCATCGGGGCGACGCCGCCGACCGGGAACGTGCCGTCGACGAGCGGCACGGCGTCGAAGGACCGGACGAGCCCGCCGATGATGAGCTGGTACCCGCCGGAGGCGAACAGGAGCGCGAGCGCGGCCATCTGGAACAGGCGGGTGAACTGCGCGCCGTTCACCTGCGACTGCGGGTCGAAGGCCTGGGCGAGCGTGAAGCCGCCGAAGAGGTCGACGAGCGCACCGGCGGACTGCACGGCCGAGAACACGAGGTAGACGAGGAAACCGAGGACCAGGCCGACGAGCAGCTGCGTGACGAGGGCGACGAGGAACGGACCGGTCGCGAGCTGCTCGTACCCGGCGGTCACGCGGGGCGCCACGCCGATGGCGAGCCCCAGCCCGAGGATGACCTTCACCGCGCCGGGGAAGGCGCGGTAGGAGAACGGCGGCGCGATCACGAAGAACGCGACGAGCCGGACGCCGGCGAGCATGGTCCCCTCGATCCGGGCGGCGTCGAGCACGAGGTCCATCAGCCGCTCCCGAGGAGCTTCGGGATCATGTCGAACGCGACGTGCGTGAAGCCGACGAGCTCGGAGATCATCCAGTTGCCACACACCACGAGTGCGACGGCGACCGCGAGGGCCTTCGGCACGAACGAGAGCGTGACCTCCTGGATCTGCGTGACCGACTGGAACAGCGAGATCGCGAAGCCCACGACGAGCGAGGTGATGAGCACCGGGGCCGCGAGCTTGCCGGCCACCAGGAGCGCCTGGAGGGTGAGGTCGATGACCGCCTGCTGGTTCACGCGTGGCCCCTAGACGACGTGGTAGCTCTGGATGAGCGACGTGATGATGAGCCCCCAGCCGTCCACGAGGACGAACAGCAGGATCTTGAACGGCAGCGAGATCATCACCGGCGGGAGCATCATCATGCCCATCGACATGAGGGCCGCGGAGACGACGAGGTCGATGACGAGGAACGGGATGAAGATGACGAACCCGATGATGAAGGCGCTGCGCAGCTCCGAGATGATGAACGCCGGGATCACCGTGGTCATCGGCACGCTGGCCATGTCCTTCGGGTTGGCCTGACCGGCCGCCCGGGTGATGAGGGCGACGTCCTCGTCCCGGGTCTGGTGCAGCATGAAGGTCCGCAGCGGCTTCGTGCCGATGTCGACGGCCTGCTGGAAGTCGAGGTGCCCCGCCAGGTACGGCTGGAGCGCGTCGTCGTTGATGTGCCCGATCACCGGCGCCATCACGAACAGCGACAGGAAGAGCGCGAGTCCGGCGATCACCTGGTTCGGCGGGATCGACTGCAGGCCGAGCGCGTTCCGCGTCATCGCGAGGACGACGAAGATCTTCGTGAACGACGTCATCATGAGCATGAGCGCCGGCGCGATGCTGAGCAGCGTGATGCCGATGAGCGTGACGACCGCCGACGAGGGCGAGCCGTCCGGACCGTTCACGTCGACCGAGAACCCGCCGCCGGGCGCACCGGGTGTCGCGACACCGGTCGGCGCAGCCGGTGCGGTGGGCTGCACGACGCCGGCGGCGTGCGCACCGGTGCTGGTGAGCATGAGGAAGCCGGCGACGACGGTCAGGCCGAGCAACGCCAGCAGGACCACGCGCGCGGTCCGCGCGGCGGTCACCCGACCCGCCGGGAGCGGAGCGCGGCGGCGGCCTGCCGCCACGTGTCCGGTGCCAGGATCGAGCCCTGCAGCTGCTGCGCGGCGGGCGTGGCGGCGGCCGCGGCGTGCGAGGAACGGCGGTAGCGCGGACGCACCGTCGGCAGCGCCACCACGGGGGCGGGAGCGGCCGGGAGGCCCGTCAGCACCCGGTCCTGCTCGGCGAGTTCCGCCCGGAACCGGTCGGCGGAGGACGTCGTCGGGGCGCTCGGCGCGACCTCGGCCGGCGTCGTCTCCGCGGTCGCCGGGGCGGTGCCCTCGGCACGCTCGGCACCGGAGGGCAGCTCGACCGGCGCGGCGACGATGGTCAGTTCGGGGGCGGGGACCGCACCGCTCGTGAGCAGCGAGACGCCGTGCTCGCCGACTCCGAGGACGAGTCGCTCGCCGTCCACGTCGACAACGACCACGCTCGCCTTGCCGCCGATGCCCTGGCGGGCGACGACCTCCACGGCCGCGGTGCGGCGGCCGCGCGCGCGACCCGCTCCGAACTGCCCCTTCTGCATGCGGCGGTGCAGCACCCACATGAGGGCGAGCACCACGCCGAGGGAGAGCGCGACGCGGAGCGCGATGACGAGGGTGTCCACCGGGTCAGACCGTCTCGGCGACGTCGAGGATGGTGGTGATGCGGACGGCGTAGTCCTGGTCGACGACGACGACCTCGCCGTGCGCGATGAGCCGGCCGTTGAGCAGGATGTCCGCGGGCGCGCCGGCCGACCGGTCGAGTTCCACGACGGCGCCGGGCTCCATGGCGAGCACGTCCCGCACCGACATGCGCGTGCGGCCGATCTCGACGGTCAGGGTCATCTCGACGTTGTTGATCCGGCCGAGGTTGCCGAGGCCGGCGCCCGGCTGCAGTGCCTCGGCGACCGTGCCGTGCTCCCGGATGCGCAGGGCGAACCACCCGGTCGGCTGCCCGGCGGCGGTGAGGGCGAAGACGGTGGCCTCCGGGTCGGCGAACAGCGCGGCGGCGGACTCGCGACGGGCATCGCCGAGCACCCCGGCACCGAGGACCGACGCGGCGGCCTCGAGCGAGGGGCGGAGCACGTCGGTGACGGACACGAGCCCGTGCTCGGCACCGCCGGCGGCGGTGACGCCGTCGAGGTCGACGAGCACGACGGCGAGGTCCGCGGAGAGCCCCCCGACGAAGGTGGTGACCACCGCGTCGGCGGCGCGGTCGAGGACGACCGGGTCCGGGCCTCCCGGCAGCGGCACGACGACCAGCGGGACCGGCGTGGGCAGCGCACCGGCGAGGGCCTCGGCGGCGGCGGTGTGCAGGGTGGCGGTGGCGACGGTCATGCGGACGGCTCCGATGCGGTGGTGGTGACGACGACGCCCGCGAGGCGCGAGCCGTTCGCGCCGACGGCGGCGGTGCCGACGGTCTCGCCGTCGACGGAGATGGTGAGGGGGCGGTGCTGCGGGTGCGGCAGCGGCAGCACGTCGCCGACGGCGAGCCGGAGCACCTGGGCCGGCAGCACCGACGCGGGTGCGAAGCGCAGCGCGACACCGACCGGCACGGCCGCGAGCTGCGCGTCGAGCAGCGCCTTCGCGTCGGCGACCGACACGTCGGCCGGGCGCTCGGCGAGCTGCGGCAGCACGGCCTCCGCCGGCAGGGCGAGCGTGCCCTCGGCGACGCGGTCGCCGACCCGGATCTCGAAGGTGACGACGATCATCAGGTCGGACTTCTGCGCGGCCTGGGCGAACTGCGAGTTGAACTGGAAGGCGCCGACCGACACGGCCTTGGCGAGCAGACCGCCGAGCGAGTAGCGGAGGTCGTCCAGGGCGTCCTCGACGAGCTTCCGCACGAGGGCCTGCTCGATGGGCGTGAAGGTGCGGTCCGGGGTCGGCAGCGGCTTCGAGGCGCCGAGCGAGTGCGACACCCAGGTCAGGGCGGCGTCGAGCGGGACCTGCAGCACGCCCTTCGCGGCGACGTCCTCGATCGGCAGCAGCACCATGCCGGTGAGCGCCGGCAGCGAGGCGGCGTACTCGTCGTACGTCATCATCGCGACCTGGTCGCTCGTCACCTGGCTGAGCACGCGGACCTTCGCGGTCAGCTGCGTGCCCCACTGGCGCGCGAAGGTCTCGAAGGCGAGCTCGAGGACCCTGGCGTGCTCGCGGGCGAGCGTCGAGGGGCGCGCGAAGTCGTACACCTCGGGCGCGGGCAGGGTCTCGGTCACGAGTCGCACTCTCGGCTGGTGCGCAGCGTCCGTCAGTTCTGGCCCCTCTTCTGGGGCGGCGCTCCCCTACCCGGCGTGGGCTCCGTCCTGGGCCGCCGCGATGGCCGGCATCAGGGCGCTGACGTCCTGGTCGGCGTTGGACAGGACGACGATGTCGACGCGGCGGTTCAGCGCGAGGTCGGCGTCGGTGGTGCCCTGCGAGAGCGGGCGGCTCGACCCGAACCCGACCGACTGGACGTGGTCGGCGGCGAGGCCACCGCGTTCGACGAGGTCGCGGAGGACCCCGGTGGCGCGGGCGGCGCTGAGCTCCCAGTTCGTGGCGAACGGCGCCGTCGAGTCGCGGCTGTCGGCGTGGCCCTCCACGCTCACGTCGTGGGAGGAGTTCTGCAGCACCGGGGCGATGGCGTTCATGATCTGCTTGGCCTGGTCGGACAGGTCGGCGCTGTTCGTGCCGAAGTAGGTCTCGCTGCCGACGAGCCGGACCGTCAGTCCCCGCGCGTCGACGGTGAACTGCACGTTCGACGTCTGTCCGGCCTTCGCGAGGTTGCCCTGGATGGCCTGCTCGATGGCCTGCAGGTCGTCGAGCTCCTTCTGCGCGGCGGCGACGTCGGCCTTGGTCGCGGTCGCCGGGACGACCGCCGGGGCCGGGTCGACGTTGGTGTCCTTCGCCCCCGACGCGGCGGTCGAGTGGTCGGCGTGCGACTTGTCGGTGGCGTACCCCTTGCCGTCCTTCGTGACCTGCCCCTTGTCGACGACGGTGCCGGAGGCGGTGTCGACCTTCTGCGACTTCACCTCGCCGAAGCCGGTGGCCAGGGAGTTCTTCAGCGCGATGTACTTCTGCTGGTCGACGTTCGACATCGCGAAGAGCACGAGGAACATGCACATCAGGACGGTGATCATGTCCATGTAGGACGCCATCCAGCGCTCGTCGGGGTGCTCGGCCTCGTCGTGCCCGCCCTTCTTCCGGCCCCGACCGCGCCCACGCGGGTTCGCGCTCACGGTCAGGCCGCCAGCTGCTGGTCGTCGGCGCCGCCCTTGGCCGCCTTGCCCTTCGGGTTCTCACCGCGGGCCGCCGGCGGCACCATGGCCTTGAGGCGCTCACCGAGCAGACGGGGCTGGCTCCCGGCCTGGACGGCGAGGAGGCCCTCCATGAGGAGCGTCTGCCGGTCCGTCTCGAGCTGCGCGAGCTTCCGGAGCTTGCCGCCGATCGGCAGCCACAGGAAGTTCGCCGTGAGCAGGCCCCAGAGGGTCGCGACGAAGGCGCTCGCGATGAGCGGGCCGAGTTCGTCGGGCTTGCCGAGGTTCGCGAGGACGTGGGTCAGCGACACCACGGTGCCGATGATCCCGACGGTCGGGGCGAAGCCACCGAGACCCATGAAGAACGCGCTCGCGCTCCGCATCGGGGCGGCGTTCGACTCGATCTCGTCCTCGAGCAGGATCCGCAGTTCGTCCCCGTCGGTGCCGTCGGCGATGTTCTGCAGCGCCTTCTTCATGAACGGGTCGTCGTGCTTGTCGGCCTCCTGCTCGAGCGCGAGCAGACCGTTCGCGCGCGCGGTCTCGGCGAGGCCCACGACGTCGTCGATCACCGACGCCGGCGGGGTCACCTTGCCGGTGAAGGCCTTCGGGAGGGCCTTGAAGCTCGCGAGGGCGTCCTTGAGCGTGGTGCTCGCGATGCCGGCTCCGATGGTGGCACCGAACACGAGGAGGATCGGCGCGGGGATGAAGAGGCCGCCGAGCTCGACGTGCTCCATCTCGATCATGCCGAAGAGGGCACCGAGGGCGAGCAGGATCCCGACGATGGTCGCGATGTCCATGTCAGCGCCCCCCGTCCAGCGTGCGGGACGAGCGGGCGTCGTCGGCGGCGTGCAGCGGGGCGACCGCTGCGAGCGTCGGCTGCGGGCCGGTGGCGTTGCCGACGTCGGTGCCGTACGCCATCGTGACGATGCGGGCGCGGTACGCGGCGATCCGGTCGATCACCTCGACCATGGGTTCGCGCACGATGTACTTCGCGCCGTCGACCATGATGAGGGTCGTGTCGGGCGTCTCCTGGATGCGCTCCACGAGGTCGGGGTTGACAGCGAAGCCGCTGCCGTTGAGTCGTGTGACGACGATCATGGGGTCCGTCCCTGGTGTGTTCCCCGCCACCGTCCGTGGGGCAGGTCCTCCGACCACCCGTCCGTGGGTGGTCAGTGCGCACTATCGGCCGTGTCGTGGCCCGCGTTAGCGCCGGAGGACGCCGCTGAGGGAGCAGAAGACGTCGGGTCGCTGGACCTGACCCGACCTCGTCTGCTCCCACGATGCCCGGTCGCTCCCGCGCCCGCCATCTCGTT
>JASCOJ010000004.1 GCA_029959645.1 Microbacteriaceae bacterium PS02332
GTGCTCGTCGACGCGCTGGTCCGCGACCCGGCGCTCCGCGATCCGGGGTCCCGCGTGCCGGCGCACCGGCGGGACGACGCTCCGGTCGCCGCCCCGGCGGTACCGGTCCTCGCCCCCCCGCCCCCCCCGCGCCCCGCCCCCCCCCCCGCGCGCGCCCCCCCCCGCCCCCGGCGGCGCCGCGGCCCCCCCCCCGCCCCCCGCTCCGTCAGTTCCGAGGAGGGGACCGCGCGGACGGCACTCAAGCTCGGCCCGAAGTCGGTGGCGGAGCGGCACCGCAACCTGGTGCTGTCGACGTCGCCGACGCTGCCGGCGATCGAGCGGTACACGGGCGTGCTCTACGACCCGCTGGGAGCCGCGGAGGCCCCGGATGACGTCCGTGCCTGGTGGACCCGCCACGTCGTCGTGCAGTCCGCCATGTTCGGACCGGTCGGCGGCGGCGACCGGATCCCGGCCTACCGGCTGTCGCACGACTCCCGGCTGCCGTCGCTGCGGCTGGGCGCGCACTGGCCGACGGCCGCGGCGGCCGCCCTGGCGGGCCGGTCAGACGGCCTCGTGCTCGACCTCCGGTCCGAGGGGTACCGCGCGCTCGGTCCGGTGCCCGGCGCGCTCGTCCCGCGGGTCGTCAGCGAGGGCGCGGACGGGCGCCGGAAGGCACTGAACCACTGGAACAAGACCGCGAAGGGCCGACTCGTCGGGCTCCTGGCGCGGACGGACGCGCGGATCGCGTCCGTGCCGGACCTGCTGGCCTGGGCGCGGACCAACGGGGTCCGCCTCGAGGCGGTCGGCGACGGCTGGGACCTGGTGGCGGAGAGCCTCGAGCCGACGGGCGCGTGAACGCCCCTGCACACCGCGTGGCCGGTGTGTCGGCCTCCACAGCGGCGACGGTCGAGCCGCTCTGGAGGCCCGGGGGCGGCTTCGATGTCGTGCATGGACACCAGCACTGCACGGACCGGCTCCGGTCCCTTCCCCCGTCACCCCAGCGAGATCGCCGCGGCGATCACCCTGCCGGCTGCTGCTCGGGCGCTCGTCGCGCCGGGCGAGCCGACCGTCCGGCCGCCGGCCGCGCAGGCCGTCATCACCGCCTGCGCGGCCCTCGCGCCCCGCATCGCGCTGCTCGCCTTCGTCGGGCAGCGAGGTCGAGCGGACCCCGACGGGGTCCGCGCCTTCGACCCCTTCCGTGACACGGTCCCCCCGGTCATGCGGGGGTCCGGGCCGGAGCCGGACCGGTCCCGCATCCGCACCGCGGGGGACCGGTGCGTCGAGGCCTGGCGGTGGTGGGTGCACACACCGGACACCGCCGTGTCGACACGGGGCGTCGCCGGTGTGCTGGCGACCGCAGCCTGGTGCTCGTGGGCGCTCGGGTCCGAGCTGCGTGCCGTCACCCGTGCCCGGTACGCCCTCGAGGTCAGGGCCGACGACCCACTGGCAGCGCTCGTGCTGCGGACGTGTCGGGCCGGGGCACGACCCCGCTGGAGCGGATGACACCGGGTGCACCGGATCGTCTACGCTGACCAGGACAGCGACCGAGGGAGACGCGCGTGCACCACGACGAGGACGACCTCGACGCGACCGTCATCCGTCCGCGGGGCGCGGGCGGCCGCGGCGCGCGGGTCGGGACCGGCGCACAGGTGGACGCCCGTCCGGAGGTCGGTGCCGGCGGGCAGGCGAGTACCGGTCCGCAGCTCGGTGCCGTCGGCCAGGTCGGTACCGACCGCCCGGTCCGTGCCGAGGAGGTCGACGACCCGTTCGGGGACACCGTGCTCGTCGACGCGCTGGTCCGCGACCCGGCGCTCCGCGATCCGGGGTCCCGCGTGCCGGCGCACCGGCGGGACGACGCTCCGGTCGACGCCCCGGCGGTACCGGTCCTCCCTCCCGCTCCGCCGGTCCGACCGGCCCACGTGCCGTCGATCCGGGTCGGCGGGAGGGTCATCCGGCTCGACCGCCCCGTCGTCGTCGGCCGGCGCCCCGGACTGCCCAGGGTCGTCCGCGGGCCGACGCCCGAACTCCTGACGGTCCCGTCGCCCACCGGCCAGGTGTCGGCCTCGCACCTGCTCGTGCACGCCGCGGGGGAGACCGCCGTCGTGGACGACCTGCACTCGACGAACGGCACGGTGATCCGGCCGCCCGGCGGGACGCCACACCGGATGGCATCGGGCACGTCGAACGTGGTGCTGACCGGTACGGTTGTCGAGATCGGGGACGGCAACACCATCGAGATCCTGTCGCCGTTCACCCGGCTGACCCCGCCCGGCCCGGTCCCGACCGGCCCGTCCGTACCCCCCAGAGAGCGATCCTGAACCGTGACCGAACTCGGCCGAGCTGCTTCCGCCCACGCCATCGACGTCCCCGGTGCCGACGGCTCCACCGTCACCCTGTCCTGGGGCGCGGCCACCGACGTCGGCCGGCGCCGTGACCACAACGAGGACAGCTACATCGTCGCGGCCCCGTTCTTCGTGGTGGCGGACGGCATGGGCGGCCACCTGGCCGGCGACCGGGCGAGTGACGCCGTCGTCCGACGGCTCGGCGACGTGACGCGGGACGCGTTCAGCTCGCGGCAGGCCATCCAGCACGCGCTGCTGCTCGCGACGGCGGACATCGAACGCGCGGCCGGCGGCAACGCCCTCGGTGCCGGCACCACGGTCACCGGCATCGCCCTCACCGCGACCGACGGCCAGCCCGCGGCACTCGTGTTCAACGTCGGGGACTCCCGCACGTACCGGGGCGACGTCGGCGGCGTGCTGAAGCGCGTCACCGTCGACCACTCGGTCGTGCAGGAGATGGTCGACGCCGGTGTGCTCCGCGCGGAGGACGCCGAGTCCCACCCGGACAGCAACGTCATCACCCGCGCGGTCGGCTTCGGTGAGCCGCCGGAGCCGGACTGGTGGACGATCCCGCTGCACGCCGGCGACCGGTACGTGGTCTGTTCCGACGGGCTCACGAAGGAGATCGGCGACGCCGGCATCTCCCGGATCGCGGCGAAGGTCACCGACCCGCAGGAGCTCGCCGAGCGGCTCGTCGGCGACGCCGTCATCGCGGGCGGCCGTGACAACGTCACGGTGGTCGTGCTGCAGGTCGACGACGCCCCGTCGGTGGACGACGTCGAGGACACGCTGCCGCGGCACTGACGCCACGAGCAGGACGTCGGAGCCGGTCCGTCCCACGACGGCCTCGGCACGACCTCCGCACGACGCGCGCACGCAGCCCCTCGAACTGGGGTCACCGGCGTCCGCCGTCGGCTCCGGGGCCCAGGATGCCGGTCACCGGGCATCCGTACAATGACCAGGCCGGACGTGGACCGGCGACGACCTCGACGGACCGCTGGTCGGGAAGGAGTGCACATTGGCCCGCAGGCTGCCGTCCACGCCGCCCGTGATCGCCGGCTTCACCCCCGTGCACGTGCTCGGCTCCGGCGGCTTCGCCGACGTGTTCCTCTACGAGCAGGACATGCCCCGTCGTCAGGTCGCCGTGAAGGTCCTCCTCGACGAGGTCGTCGACGACCGCGTGCGGCAGATGTTCCAGGCCGAGGCCAACCTCATGGCCCGGCTGAGCACGCACCCGTCCATCCTCACCGTGTTCCAGGCCAGTGTCGCGTCCGACGGGCGGCCCTACCTCGTGATGGAGCTCTGCTCGGCCTCCCTGAGCGAGCGGTACCGCCGCGAGCCGCTCCCGGTCTCCCAGGTCCTCTCGACCGGGGTGCGCATCGGTTCCGCCCTCGAGACGGCCCACCGCGAAGGCGTGCTGCACCGCGACGTCAAGCCCTCGAACATCCTCGTGACCGCGTACGGCAACCCGGTCCTCTCCGACTTCGGCATCGCAGCGACCCTGGGCGAGGCCGACCCCGACGAGCCGATCGGCATGTCGATCCCGTGGTCCGCGCCCGAGGTGCTCGCCGACGAGTCACGCGGCACGATCCAGTCCGAGGTGTACTCCCTCGCCGCGACCGTGTTCTCGCTGCTGTCGGGTCGCAGCCCGTTCGAGGTGCCGGGCGGGAAGAACGGTGCCGCCGACCTCATGTCGCGCATCGACAAGGGCGGCGTGAAGCCCACCGGCCGGCAGGACGTGCCGCCGTCGTTGGAGCGCCTGCTCGCGACCGCGATGTCCCGGCGGCCGCAACTCCGTCCCGCGACGGTGATGGAGTTCGTCCGCGGGCTCCAGCAGGTCGAGGCCGAGCTCGGCCTGCCACAGACGCCGGCCGACGTCGCCGTCGAGGCGTGGTCGGTCGCCACGCCGTCCGCCGAGGGGGACCGCACCGTCGTCCGGGCGCTCCAGGCACCCGCACGTCCCGGCCGTCGTCGGCGGACCCGTCCTGCCGTCCAGGGCGGCGTCGGCGCCACTGGGTCGCGCAGCGTCGGCACCGTGCACCGCACCGGGTCGGTGGCGTCGTCCCGTCGCCGGTCACGCGCCACGCTCGTCTGGGCGTCCGTCCTGACGGCCGTGGTCGTGGTGGCCCTCGCCGTCACGACCGTGACGCTCGTGACCCGCGGACGGGACGCGTCGGTCCCGGTCGTGGCCGAGGTCGAGGCGTCCGCGTCCTCCTCCGCGGTCACCTTCCGGTGGACCGACCCGGGCCTGGCGCCGGGGGACACCTACGTCGTCTCGTCCGGCGGGTCGACGAGCCAGCAGTCCGGCACCACGTTCGTCGTCTCGGGGGACGACGGGGCGGAGGAGTGCATCACGGTGGCCGTCAACCGTGACGGGCGGACCGGGAGCCCCAGCGACGAACGGTGCGCGACGATCGGCGGCGCGTCGTGATCCGGCGGCTGCTCGGCCGGCACCGCTCCGCGACCGTCACGACCGCCGTGTCCGTGCTGGTCGGCGCCCTCGTGGCGGGGACGGCGCTCGTCTCCACCGGGTACCACGCCCAGCGACTCGAACTCGGCGACGGCACCGTCTGGGTGGCGTCGGCGCAGTACGGTGCCGTGGGTCGGGCGAACCCGCAGGTGCTCGAGCTCAACACCGCGGTCGAGACCTCGTCGGACGCGCTCTCCGTGGTGCAACGCGGCTCGACCGTCTTCGCGGTCGACGACACGAAGGGCACGCTCGCGAAGGTCGACGTCGCCACCGCCACCGTCGGTGACGCCGTCACCCTGCCGTCCGGGAGCCCGCAGGTCTTCCTCGCCGGGGACACGGCGGTCATCGGCAACGGCGACACCGGTGAGCTGTGGACCACGCCCGCCGCCGACCTCGACGCCTTCGACGCCTCGACGAAGGCCGACCTGACCCTCGGGGCCGACGCGGTCTTCGACGCGTCCGACGACCACGTCGCGGTCTACTCGCCGCGGACCTCCACGGCGTCCCTCGTCTCCCTCGGTGCCACGCCGGCCGTCGAGCGGAAGTGGACCGTCCGGGCCGACCGCCGGCACGACCTGCAGGTCGCCGCGGTCGGGGCGCACGTCGCCGTGCTCGACCGCACCGACGGCGCCCTGTCGGTCGACGGGCGCAGGGTGCAGCTCGGCGACCGCGTCGGCTCGGCACCCGCGCTCCAGCGGTCGTCGACGGACGGCGACGCGGTCGTCGTCGCCGGCAGCGCCGGCACGGCCCGGGTGACGCCGTCCGGCTCGGTCGACGCCACCCCGTTGCGCGTGTCCGGCCGCGCGGCCCGTCCCGTCGTCGCGGGGTCGTGCACGTACGCGGCCTGGAACGGTGGCCAGGGCGCGGACTCCTGCGCCGGTCGCGGGCTCCAGGAGCTCGACGACGTCCCGGGTGGCGCCGCCCTCCGCATCGAGCGCAACGGCGACACTATCGTCGCGAACGACCCCGAGAGCGGTCGGACCTGGGCGATCGGGCGCAGCGGACAACTCATCGACAACTGGTCCGACCTGGTGGACCGCGACGACGACCAGCAGCAGGAGCGCGTCTCGGACGACGACGTCGAGGTCGAGAAGGACCAGAAGCCGCCGGTCGCGGTCGACGACGACCTCGGCGCCCGGCCGGGGCGCACGACGACGCTGCCGGTGCTCCTCAACGACTACGACCCGAACGGTGACCCGCTCGTCATCAGCGAGGTCGGTTCGATCGACCCGGCCGTCGGGACGATCGCCCTCGTCCGGGACGCCCAGCAACTCCAGGTGACGCTGCGCGACCAGGCCTCGGGAACAGTCAGCTTCCCGTACACGATCACCGACGGGAACGGCGGCACGGCCAGCGCGACCGTGCGGGTGACGGTCCGCCCCGACTCCGTGAACGAGCCGCCACGACAGGTGCGCGACACGAGCGCCGACGTCGTGCAGGGCGGAAACGTGTCGACGAACGTGCTCAGCGACTGGGTCGACCCGGACGGCGACCCGGTGTTCCTCGCGTCGGCGACCGCCTCCGACGGCGACCGCGTGTCGACCACCCCGGACGGGCTCCTCGACTTCCGGGACGCGAGCGGACGCACCGGCGACCGTGTCCAGCAGATCGTGGTGAGCGACGGCCGGGCGGAGGGGCGCGGGTCGGTCACGGTGCACGTCGCCACCCAGGGCAACGTGCGGCTCGTCGCCGACGCGTTCGCCGTCGGCGGCTACACCGACGAGCCCTTCACCGTGGCGCCGCTCGACCACGTGCACGGTGGGAACGGCGCCGTCACCCTGACCAGCGTGTCGACGTCGACCGGGCTGACCGTGACGCCGTCCTACGACGCCGGCACCTTCCGCGTCGTCGGCGCCTCCGCCGGGGACCACCAGCTCGAGTACACCGTCACGGACGGCACGAAGACGGCCAGCGGCGTGGTCCGCATCACCGTGCAGGCACCACCGGACGCGTCCACGGCACCGATCACGACGCCGAAGACCGTGTTCGTGAACACGCTGTCGACGAAGGACACCGACGTCACCGCGACGGACATCGACCCGGCCGGCGGCGTCCTGCTCGTCACCGGCATCGAGGCGCCGCCCGCGTCCTCGGGCGTGCAGGCGACCGTGCTCGACCAGCACATCGTCCGGGTCACGCTCACCGCACCGCTCGACGGTCCGGTCTCGTTCCGCTACACGGAGTCGAACGGCCTCGCGACCGCGACGGGGACGGTCACGGTCGTCGAGATCCCGAAGCCGGACCGGATCCAGCCGCCGGTGGCGCAGGCCGACACCACCACCGTCCGGGTCGGTGACGTCACCGACATCGACGTGCTCGCCAACGACACCCAGCCCGAGGGTGAGCCCCTCACGCTGCTGCCCGACCTCGTCCAGAACGTGCCGGGGAACGGCGGCCTGCTGTTCGTGTCCGGCGACCACCTCCGCTACCTCGCACCGACGACCCCCGGCACCTACTCGGCCGCCTACCGCGTCGCCGGTCCGGACGGTCAGACCGCCGACGCGTCGGTGACGATCTCGGTCCGCGAGCGCGACGCCGCGACGAACAGCCCGCCCGCGCCGAAGACGGTCACCGCGCGCGTCGTGGCCGGGCAGTCCGTCCGGGTGACCGTGCCGCTCAACGCGATCGACCCCGACGGCGACTCTGTCCAGCTGATCGGTGTCGCCTCCAACCCCGACAAGGGCTCCGTCACCGACGTGACGGCGAACGCCCTCACCTACCAGGCGGGCGACTACTCGGCCGGGACGGACGAGTTCACCTACACCGTGGTCGACGCCCTCGGAGCCCGGGCGACCGGCACCGTCCGGGTCGGGATCGCCCCGCGCGCCGAGCAGGCCGCGAACCCGATCGCGCAGGCGGACCACGTCACGATCCGTCCCGGTGGCTCGGTGACCGTCCGGGTCCTGCAGAACGACTCCGACCCGGAGGGCGGCCGACTGACGGTCAGCGCGGCGACCCCCACCGACGAGGCCGTGACCGCGAAGGTCGTCGGCGGACAGCAGATCCGCGTGACACCGCCGCGTTCGGCGACCCGCGGCGACTTCGCGGTGCTGTACACCGCGTCGAACCAGAGCGGTGGCTCGACCACGGCGTTCCTCACGGTGACCGTGGACCGCGACGCGCAGCCGCTCCGTCCCGAGGTCGAGGACACCACGCTCGACCTGCAGGACGTGCTGCACCGGCAGACGGTGACGGTCGACGTGCTGCGCAACGTCTTCTTCGCCGAGGGGACGCGCGCGGACCTCTCGGTCGCCGTCGTCGACGGGTACGGCTCGAACGCGACCGTCACCGCGGACGACCGCGTGCTGGTCCGGTTGTCGGACGACTCGCAGGTCATCCCGTTCTCCGTCGCGCGGCGGGACCACCCCGACGTCGTGTCCTACGGCTTCGTCCACGTGCCGGGCTTCGACGACGCCCTCCCGCAGGTGAACCGGGCCGCGCCGGCGATCAGCGTGCCGAGCGAGGGCACCGTCCGGATCCCGCTGTCCGACTACGTCGTCACGGCGAACGGCCGGACCGCGACCGTCACCGACCGCGGCTCGGTCAAGGCGACGCACGCGAACGGCGACGCCCTGGTGGCGGACCCGTCGACGCTGCAGTTCACCTCGGCGAAGCTGTACTACGGCAACGCCTCGATCTCCTTCGAGGTCACGGACGGGTCGAGTGCGAACGGCGGCAAGGGCCGGGTCGCGACGCTCGTGCTGCCCATCACGGTGACCCCGCGGTCGAACCAGCCGCCGTCGTTCACCGGGTCGTCCATCGACATGCAGCCGGGCGACAGCCGCACGCTCGACCTCACGAAACTCACCGACTACCCGTACCCACAGGACCTCCCGGAACTCCGGTGGTCGATCGTCGGGCAGCCGGGAGCGGGCACCACCGCGTCGATCTCCGGCCAGCGGTTGACGGTGTCGGTGGACGACACCGCGCCGAAGGGCAGCACCGCCTCGATCGGGGTCGCGGTCGTCGATGCCTCGGGCAAGGGGCGCCCGGGTCGGGTCGCGGTCGCCGTCGTCGCCTCGACGCGGCCCCTCGTGCAACCCGCCCCCGACTCGGCCGTCGTCCAGCGCGGCTCGTCGGCGACGATCGACGTCCTCGCGAACGACCAGCCGACGAACCCGTTCCCGGGACAGCCCCTCCGTGTCGTCGACATCCGCGGGCTGTCCGGGGGTGTGCCCTCGGGGGTCACGATCACGCCGAGCGCGGACCGCGCACGCCTCCGCGTGACCGTCGCCGACGGAGCCCGGCCGGTCGACACGCACGTGCAGTACCAGGTCGCCGACGCCACGGGGGATCCCGACCGTGCCGTGTGGGGCGACGTGACGATCGCGGTGCAGGACGTGCCCGACGCACCCGGTACCCCGGTCCGGACCGGCGCGAACGTCGGCGGTCAGCTCACGCTGAGCTGGTCCTCCCCACAGGCGAACAACGCTCCCATCACGAACTACCGGGTGACCGGGACGAACGGGATCGCGAAGGACTGCGGTGCGGCGACCGTCTGCACCGTCACGGGCCTGGACCCGGCGGCGACCTACCGGTTCTCCGTCCAGGCCGGAAACGCCGTCGGGCAGTCCGCGCCGTCCCCGCAGTCGGCACCGATGAGCGCCGACTACGTCCCGGCGGCTCCGGGACGCATCACGGTGGCGGCCGACACGACGACGCCGGACCAACTCGACGTGAACTGGGACGCGGTCCCGCGGCCGAACGGCGGCAGCGCGGTCCGGACGTACGTCGTGACCATCGCCGGGCCGGGTCTCTCCGGGACGAAGCAGACCGGGACGACGACCTCGACGACCTTCGGCGGGGCGGTCAGCGGGGCCACGTACACCGTCACGGTGTCGGCGCACAACGACGCCGACCGCGACGGCAACCAGGTGGAGTGGAACGCCGCCAGCGGATCGGGCACGGCCGTCGGGACCCCCGGGCAGCCGACGTCCGTCCGGGCCTCCGCCGGGTCGAGCCCCGGCGATGACGGCCGCTCGGTCGTCACGGTGACGTGGGGTGCTGCCGACGCGCAGGGCGGCCGCGGACCGGCGTACTCGGTGCACCGCGTGCCGAACGGCACGAGCCCGTCGTGCACGAGCCTCGCCGGACAGGCCTCCCTCGGTTCGCAGAGCGGGGTCGTCGACTCGTCCGTCGGTGGCGGCGGCGCGCGGTACGCGGTGGTGGCCGACAACGGCTACTTCTGCAGCGTCGACTACGCCGACGCCGTGACGTACGAGCGCCCCGCTGCGACGGCCACGCCGACGGTCTCGGTCGTGCCGAACGCGGCCGGCAACCTGTACGACGTGCAGGTCCAGGCACCGGCGCAGTCCGTCGACCACTACGTGCTCGAGATCGGGGGACAGACCGTCAGCCTGCAGCCCGGCGGCACGTGGTCGGGCGTCCCCGGGACCGGGGCGCGGAACACGACGGCCCAGCTCGTCCTCCGCGCCTGCGGCAGCCCCGATGCGGCCTTCTGCGCCACGGACGCCCAGTCCTGGACGGGCAGTGCCGCCGCCTTCGACCTGACCGCGACGGTCTCCGCGGCACCGGCCGACCACCCGATCACCGTGCAGGGGCCGAGCGGGTCCGCGATCGCCGCCGTGCAGTTCACCGCGACGTGGTACGCCGACGACAGCGGGGCCCTGCCGGTCCTGTTGCACCCGTCGGACTCGTGGTCCGCGAAGGAGGCGCCGCCCTCGCCGCCGTCGTTCGCCCAGTCCGTCCGCCTGACGGCCACGGTCACCTCGGCACTCGACGGGTCCACCCTCCGGGGCTCGGCATCCGACGCCTTCCCCGTGACACCGGCGCCCTCAGCGAGTCCCTCGCCGGGGCCCACCGACCCCACCCAGCCCACCACCCCGTGACGACCGCACGACGACACCCGAGGAACGACACCGCATGAGCATGACCCCGGAGCAGGCCGCCTGGTTCGCCGACGTCGCTGGCCGCGTCGTCACCAACGTCGAACAGGTGCTCCTCGGCAAGACGTTCGTGATCCGGCTCGCGGTCACCGCCATGCTCAGCGAGGGCCACCTGCTCCTCGAGGACGTGCCCGGCACCGGGAAGACGAGCATGGCCCGGGCCCTCGCGCAGAGTGTGCAGGGCTCGACGAACCGCATCCAGTTCACCCCGGACCTGCTGCCCGGCGACATCACCGGCATCAGCGTCTACGACCAGCGCGCCCAGGAGTTCGAGTTCCACCGCGGACCGGTGTTCGCGAACATCGTGCTCGCGGACGAGATCAACCGGGCGAGCCCGAAGACCCAGTCGGCCCTCCTCGAGGCGATGGAGGAGTCGGCGATCACGGTCGACGGCACCACGCACCGTCTGGCGGCACCGTTCATGGTGATCGCGACGCAGAACCCCGTGGAGCAGGCGGGCACCTACCGCCTGCCGGAGGCGCAGCTTGACCGCTTCCTCATGAAGGCGTCCATCGGCTACCCCGACCACGCGGCGACGGTGCGGATCCTCGAGACCTCGTCGGCGCCTTCGGCCTCGGTGCCGCTCGCGAGCGTCGTCCCGGCGGCGACGGTCACCGAGATGGCCACCCTCGCCCGCACCGTGCACGTCGACCCGGTGATCGCGGACTACGTCGCCCGCCTCGTGGACGCCACACGATCGGCCTCCGAGGTGCGACTCGGCGTCAGCGTGCGCGGCGCGATGGGCCTGATGCGTGCCTCCCGCGTCCACGCGGCGCTGAACGGGCGGCACTACGTCACGCCGGACGACGTGAAGGCCCTCGCCGAGCCGGTCCTCGCGCACCGCCTCGTCCTCGACGCCGAGGCGGAGTTCGACGGGGTCAGGGCCTCCAGCGTCGTGTCCCAGCTCCTCGTCGAGACCCCGCCGCCCGCCGACCGGGTCGTCGCGTGACCGACCGGCGGCCCCTCCCGACGCGCTCGCGTCGACCGTCGTCGACGCGGTCGCGTCGTGCGGTGGCGCCCGAGCGCACGGGGACGGTCGCCGGCCTGACCAACGTCCGCACCCGCATCGTCGGCGACCGGTCCGGCGTCGCCGCCGACGCCGTCGTGGGCGTGGTCCGGACGTGGCGCGGGGCCGGGAGGCTCGTCCGCCGTGTCCGGGGCGAGGTCTCGTCCGTCGTCACCGGGCTCGGGTGGACGGTCGCGGCGCTCACGCTCGTCGCCTTCGTGCTCGGGTACCGGTTCGGCCTGCGCGAGGTCGTCGTGGTCGGGTTCGCCGGTGCGGTCCTCGTCGTCGTCGCCGCGGTCGCCCTCGTCGGTCGCTCGCGGCTGCGCATCCGGATGTCGATGCCGCAGCACCGCGTCGCCGTGGGGGACGACGCGGGCGTGACGGTGTCCGCCGAGAACCCGACGCGGCTGCCCTCGGTGCCGACGACGGTGGAGCTCCCGATCGGGGCGGGCCTGGTCGACGTCGCCATCCCGGCGGTGGCGGCGCGCGGGACGTGGGAACGACGGGTGCCGGTGCCGACGGTCCGGCGCGGTGTGCTCGACGTCGGCCCGGTGACCGGGGTGCGGGCGGACCCGGTCGGACTCGTCCGCCGTGAGCTCGTCTGGACCGCCCGCGAACAGGTCATCGTGCACCCGCGCACCATCGCGATCCCGTCGACGAGCACCGGCCTCGTGCGGGATCTCGAGGGGCAGGCGACCCGCGACCTGTCCCCGGCGGACATCGCCTTCCACGCGATCCGCGAGTACATGCCCGGCGACGACCCGCGCACCATCCACTGGAAGTCGACCGCCAAGACCGGCGCGTTCATGGTGCGGCAGTTCGAGGACACCCGGCGGTCGCACCTCGTGGTGGCCCTCGCGACCTCCCGTACCGAGTTCGCCGACGACGAGGAGTTCGAGCTCGCCGTCAGCGCGGCGGCCTCCCTCGGCACGCGTGCGGTGCGCGACGGACGCGAGGTCACCGTCGTGGTCTCCGAGCGGACGCCGGAGTTCGCGCGGCGGCCGGTCTACGCGGTGCACCCGCTCCCCACCGTCACGCCCACGCGCCTGCTCGACGAGTTCGCCCGGGTCGGCCTCGCCGACGCCTGCCTGCCGGTCGCGGAGGTCGCCCGCATCGTCGGGAGCGGCACCGACGGCATCTCGGTGGCGTTCCTCGTCGTCGGGTCGTCGGTCGGGCTCCCCGCGCTCCGGCTCGCCGCGACGCGGTTCCCGGTCGGCGTCGAGGTGGTCGCGGTCGTCTGCGAGCCGGAGGCCCAGCCCCGCTGGGTCCGCGTGCCCGGCCTGACCGTGATGACCGTGGGGTACCTCGACGACCTCCGCCATGCGCTCCACCGGTCGGCGGCCGCATGAGCGTCGACACCCCGGTCCGTCCCCGCCGCGACACCCGGCGGGACAGCAGGCGTGCGCAGCGCCGCGTCGCGGTCGCCCCGCTCGTCGGGAACACCCTGGTCATGTGGCTGCTGCTCGCCGTCGCGAGTGCCGCCTGGTGGCCCGTGCACCGCGACGGCGCGATGGTGACCGCGGGCGTCACCGCGGTGCTCGTCGGGTCGGCGGTGGCGCTCCTCGGTGCCGTGCTGCGCCTCCCGGCGGCCGTGGTCGTCGTCGCGACGGTCGTCGGCTTCGTCGCGACCGGCGTCCCGGCGGCGGTGCCGTCCGAGGCGGACGGGCTGCTGCCCACCGGGCAGGGCGTCGTCGACCTCGTCGCCGGTGTCGCACTCGGGTGGAAGCGCCTCCTCACCGTCAGCCTCCCGGTCGGTGCGTACGAGGCGCTCCTCGTCCCGTACTTCGTCACGGTGCTCGTCGCCACGGTCGTCGGCGTGACCGTGGCGAACCGGGCCTCCCGGCGGGAGGTCGCGGGTCTGCCGGCGCTCGTCGTCTTCGCGGCCGGCGTCGTCGTCGGTCCGACCCGGCTCGACACGTCCCTCCTGCTCGCCGTCGTCCTCACCGGCATCGCCCTGGTGTGGGCGCTGACCGTCCGGCACACCCGACGTGCCGTGGCCGTCGCGCGGACCATCGGTGCCCGCGTCCCGGTCCTGCGCTCGGTCGTCCGTCCGGCGCTCGTCGGGACGGCCACCATCGCGGTCGCCGCCGTCGCCGCGACCGGTCTCGGGTTGCTCGCGCCGCCGTCGACGAGCCGGACGGTCGCACGGTCGGACGTCGTCAAGCCGTTCGACCCGCGCGACCAGGTCAGCCCACTGAGCGGGTTCCGGGCGTACGAGGAGGACGACGAGGCGGACCGGACGCAACTGACGGTGACCGGCCTGCCGCAGGGCGGGTTCGTCCGGGTCGCGACGCTCGACACCTACGACGGCGTCGTCTACCGCGTGGGCGGAGCGGACGGGTCGTCGGCGTCCGGGACCTTCGAACGCGTCCCCACGAGCGTCGACGTGCGCGGCGTCCGTGGGACGCCCGTGCGGGTCGGCGTGACACTCACCGGCTACTCGGGTGTCTGGTTGCCCACCGTCGGGGACCTCGAGTCCGTCCGGTTCTCGGGGGAGCGGGCCGACCGGGAGCGCACCGCGTTCTTCTACGACCGGGCGACCGGGACGGGCGCGGTGGTCGGCGGCGTCGGCGCCGGCACGCGCTACACGCTGTCGGCCGTCCTGCCCGACCAGCCGACCGAGGAGCAGCTCGCGAGCGCCCGCCCCGGCGACGCGACCGTCCCGACGCCCCGTTCGGTGCCGGACGCGGTGCAGGACGCCGCCCGTGCCGCCGGTGCGGGTGGCACGGCCGACGGCACAGCGCTCCTCAAGGCGCTGGCGACGCTCAAGCAGACCGGGTACGTCAGCCACGGCGTCGGCGACGACCGAGCGAGCCGGTCGGGTCACGGATCGGACCGCATCCAGGAACTCCTGGCGTCCCCGCTCGTGGTCGGCGACCAGGAGCAGTACGCGGTCGCGGCCGCGCTGATCGCGCAGGAACTCGGCTTCCCGGCGCGGGTCGTGCTCGGCTTCACCGCCGGCGGTGACGGGGGCTCCTCCCCGGCGACCGGCTCGGGTGCGGGTGACGCCAGCGGCACGACGGCCTTCCGCGGCTCGGACGTCACCGCCCGCATCGAGGTCGACACCGCGCAGTGGGGGTGGGTGACGCTCAACCCGAACCCGGCCGTCCGAGCCATCCCCGACGAGCAGGAACAGACCCCGAAGCCCGTCACGCGTCCGGAGACGGTCGTGCCCCCGCCGCCCGCCGACCAGCAGGACCAGGACCAGCAGACGCCGCCGCAGACGGACCGGAAGGCCCCGCCGACGCAGCCGTTCTGGCTCACGGTCCTCCTCGCGGTGCTGCCCTGGGCGCTCGGTGTGCTGGCCGTCATCGCGGTCGTGCTCGCGCCGTTCGCGCTGGTGGTGCTGCGCAAGCGCGTACGTCGCCGTCGGCGCCGCCGGGCGTCCGACCCGAGGGTCCGGATCGTGGGTGCGTGGGATGAGTACCGCGACGCCCTGCTCGACCGTGGGCACGACGTCCCGCGCGCCGCGACCCGCCGCGAGGTGGCCGCTGCGGCGCCGGGTGACGGTGCCTCCGGGCTCGCCGCACTCGCCGACCGTGCCGTGTTCGGACCGTCGGCGGCGGACGGACACACCGCCGACCGGATGTGGGAGGCGACCGACTCGGCGATCGGCGCCCTGACGACGGGGCGCACACGGCGGGAGCGCATCCGCACGGCGGTGTCCCTCCGGTCCCTCCGCGGTGGACGTCCGACACGGGCCACACGACGCCGTGCCGCACGCACTCCCGACCGGTCCGGCGGCGCGGAGGCACCGCGGAGCGGGCGGTGACTACGATGTCCGGAGGCCGGAAGCACCTCGCGGCCGACCGGACGAGGACAGAGGCACCCCTGTGATCAGATGCGAACACTGTGGATCGACGCTCCCCGACGGAGCGATCTTCTGCGGTGAGTGCGGACGAGCCGTCACGGCCTCGGCGAGCCGTCGCGCGGCACCCGTCGAGACGGTCGCGCCGGTCACGCCGCCGCCGCTCCAGCAGCCCGATGCCCACGGGCGCCGTCAGGACCCGGCCACCGACGCGTGGCTCCCGGAGGCGACGCTCGACCCCGCGACCCGGGCCTGGCTCTCGGGACGGGACCGCCCCGCGGCCGACGTCCGTCCGGTGCCGGTGGACCGCCCGGGCGCCCAGGACCTCACGCCCCGAGGCGCGCCCACCCACGTGCACGGAGCCGGCAGCGGCCTCGGCGCCTGGACCGGTCCGGGTCAGGACGACGGCCAGGAGGCCCGTGGTGGCGTCCGCCCCGGACCCGATCGCCGGGCCACCCAGGACGACGACCCGGACGCCTCCGCGCCCAGCGGCCAGCGGGCGCCCGGGGGACCGGGGCCGTCCGCTGTGGTCGCGCCGGCGGCGTCCGACGAGACGTCGGACCGGGCGCCCAGCGCGTGGGCACCGGCGGCCGACCGTGAGCCGGTCCAGGGCACCCACCCGGACGACGACCCCGAGACGACACGGGTCGCGCGTCGCGATGGCGAGCCCGCGTCCGACGCGGCCCCGCAGGAGGCGGCCCCGGTGTGGGGTGCGCCGGTCGCGCAGCCCACGGCACCGCAGCCGCCCGCCGGCCCGTCCTGGTGGATCGGCCGCGGGGCCGCGACCGAGGCCGCGGTCCCGACCGAGGACCCGACGGCCGTGCCCGGCCAGGAGGCCCGTGGTGCCGCCGGTCCCGCCGCCTCCGGGAACGACCGCCCCCGGCCCGGCGACACCGCCGTCGTGCAGCCGCTCGCCGACCTGCGGGCCCAGCGGCCGACGCCGCTCGTGCGTCCGGGAGCCCAGACCGTCACCACCTGCCACGTGTGCGGGCACCAGCTCGAACCGGACGACATCTTCTGCGAGGAGTGCGGTGCGGTCCGACCGGCCGTGACGGCCGCCTTCACCGGCCCGGTCATGCCGCTGCCGCTGGCCCGCCCGGACTGGGCGGCCGACGAGGAGGCGCTCCGCAGCGCCGTCGTCGGGCCCCCGGCGGACGAGCCTGCCGACGAGGCCGGCCCCGAGCGCGACGACGAGCGTGGCCCGGAGGAGCTGGCCGTGGGATCGGCATCGGCCGACCCGCACGCCCCGGTCGGGTCGGACGCTGCGGAGCGCGCGGACGGTGCGGAACGGTCCTCCGACACGGTCCGCGAGGACGCCCCGGACGCCCCGGACGCCTCGGACGACCCGGACGAGGCCGCCCACGGCGGCGGCGGGGCGACCGAGGCACCGGATCGCGACGAGCAGCGTGAGGACGTCCCGAGCGGGTCCGACGAGGGATCGACCGCCACGACCTCCGGCCGACACCGGACCGCGACGGTCCCGGACACCGGAGCCGACGGCGCGACGCACGACGACCTGCGCGGAGCGACCGCCGCACCCGGGCCGGTCACGGACGAGGCACCGGCACCGCACGACACCGACGTCCCGGTCCGCTCGGCGGGCGCCCTCCGCACCGGCGACGCGGGCCTGCGGTCCGCGGTGCCGCGCAACGCGCCGCTGCCGCCGCTCCCGGGCGCCACAGGGGCGGTCGGATCCGCTCCCGGCGTCCTCGGCCTCGACCAGGTCGGCGACGACGACGAGGAGGACGTCGAGGAGACCCGGATCGTCTCGCGTCGGTCCGGCGGTCCGCAGTTCGTCCTGCACTTCAGCACGGGCGAGCGCCTGGGCGTCCACGGCTCCGGTCTGCTCGGACGACTGCCGCGCCCCGCGCCGGAGGAACGCTTCGACGACCTGCTGACCATCCACGACCCGGGCAAGTCGGTGTCTAAGACGCACCTCGAGTTCGGGCGGGACGGCGAGGACCTCTGGGTCGCGGACCGCTTCTCGGGCAACGGCACGACCATCCGGCACATCGACGGGTCCATCCGTCGCTGCGAGCCGGGCCGTCCCTACCGGGTCGAGCGCGGCGCACGGGTCGACATCGGGGAGCAGTTCTTCCTGGTGCAGTAGCCGCTCCTCCTCCACGGAGGGACGTCCGACCTCCGGTGTCCACGATCGGTCCCGTTCCGGCTCACGCCGGGCCGGGGTCGACTGTGCTGGAGGCATGTCCTCCGCATCCGTCCGGCGCACCGCGATGCTCGGTGCCGTCGTGGTCACGCTCGGCGCGCTCCTGCTGCCGGGCACGGTCGTGTCCGCGGCGGGCCGGGTCGTGCTGCTCGCCGCCGCCGTGCTCTGCGCGGTCGTCGCGGGGACCGTCGTGGCGGACACCCCCGAGCCGCCCGACCCGCCTGAGCAGCCCGCGTCGGCCACCCCTACCGGCGCGTCCGAGCCGTCCGACCCGCCCGAGCCGCCCGGGTCGGCCGCGGCCGGGACGGCGCAGCTCGGACCGGTGACCCTCGGCGACGGCCCGGACGGTGCGACCGTCACCGCGGACCCGGCCGAGGGGATCGCGGTGCTCGGACGCGGGGCCCTCGCGGAGGCGGTCTTCGCGGCGCTCGTCGACCAACTCGACCGCGCGCTCCGGTGTGTCGACCGACCGGTCCGGGCGGAGCTCCGCGTCGCTGCCGACGGCGCGGTCGTGGGGAGCCGTCGCGTCCGGGCGGGGACGGCACCCGGTACGGCGGCCGCGTCGGTGGTGCGGGCGGACGGCGTCCTGCTCGGGACCGTCGTGCTCGCCACGGGGCTCAGTGCGGCGCCGTCCGCGTGGGGGACCGTCGTCGACGTCACCCGGCACGGGTGCTGTGTGCGGCGCCGCCACGACCCCGACGGCGTCGGGGAGGTGGTCCGGCCGGTGCTCCCGCTGCTCGAGGCACCGCCGGGCGCGGTGGGACGACGCGAGGCCGGAGGTCAGACGAGGGCGGCGCCCGGGCGCAGCGTCCCGACCGGACGGCCTCCGCCGAGGACCCGCTCGCCCGTCGTCGTCAGCACGTCGTCGACCGCCGCACGGGACACCAGGCCGTTGCGGGCCAGCAGGGTCAGCGCCGCGAGGGTCCCGGCGCGCGTGGACCCGTCGAGGACCTTCACCGCGACGGCCGGACCGCCCGGGACGCCCATCACCATGACGCCCTCGGCTCCGAGCTTCGCGACGACGCCCAGGCGCTCGATCGTCACGGTGTTCGCGCGGCCGACGCCGTCGATCGCCCACGGGTGTGCGAGCACCGCGTCGGTCAGGGCCGCGGTGTCGTCGTCCGACCGGGCCACCACGCCGGCGATGCCACGGGCGAGTCCACGCAGCGTGAGCGGGAACACCGGAGCGCCGCACCCGTCCGTGCCGACGAGGTCGACCACCTCGCCGGTCGCGTCCTCGACCGTCGAACGGACGAGCTGCTGCAACGGGTGCTCGACGTCGAGGTAGCCGGCCTCGTCCCAGCCGTGCACCCGGCACGCGGCGAGCATGCCGGCGTGCTTGCCCGAGCAGTTCATCGCGAGCCGCCGGGGTCCGGCCATGCCGCGCGCGGTCTCCCGGTCGAACGGCAGGTCCGGCGGGCACCCGAGGTCCTCCTCGACGTGGTCGAAGCGCTCGAGCATCCGGAGCGCGAGCGCCTGGTGCGACGCCGTACCCGCGTGGCTGGCGGTGCTCAGCACGAGTTCCTCGTCGGCGAACCGGGCGCCGGCACGCCGGATCGCGAGCGCCTGGAACGGCTTCATCGTCGACCGGGGGTAGATGCTCGCCCCGGCGTCGCCGATCGCGTCGAGCACCGAGCCGTCGGCATCGACCACGACGCCGGCACCGACGTGGCGACTCTCGTCGAACCCCGATCGTTCGAGCACCGCGAGCTCGACGGAGCCGTCGGCGGTGAGAGGATGACGGTCGGTGGGGGCAGCCGCGCGCATGCGGCGATCCTACCGACCGAGCAGGGAGGACCGATCGTGACCGAGCACACCTACGAGGTCGCCGTGCGGTGGACCGGTGACCGCGGCGTCGGGACCACCGGGTACCGCGACTACGGCCGCGACCACGTCATCAGCGCCGTGGGCAAGGCCGACGTCCTCGGCTCCGCCGACCCGGTGTTCCGTGGCGACCGCGACCGCTGGAACCCGGAGGAGCTGCTCCTCGCGAGCCTCACGCAGTGCCACATGATGAGCTACCTCTACGCGGCGACGAAGCGCGGCTTCACCGTCGTCGCGTACGAGGACGCCGCGACCGCCACCCTCGACGTGCACGCCGACGCGACGGGTGAGGTCACCGGCGTCGTGCTCCGGCCGGTCGTGACGATCCGGGAAGCCGCCCGCGTCGACGACGCCGTCGCCGCGCACGCCGACGCGAACGCCCTCTGCTTCATCGCCCGGTCCGTCGCGTTCCCGGTCCACCACGAGCCCGAGATCCGCGTCCTCGGAGCCGAAGCACCGACGGATGCGGCAGACTGACACGGCCCTGCCGCCCGGGCGACCGCGGACGCACCCCGTCCGACCGGCCGTCCTCGTGGTGGACACCACCCCCGCACCCCGATCGAAGGTCCCCGTGAAGCGTCTCCGCCTGCTCCCGATCGCTCTCGTCCCCGCCGTCGTCCTCGGGCTCGCCGCGTGCTCCGGTTCCGGCTCGTCGAGCCCCTCCGCCTCGGCCACGTCCGCGCCGACCGCGACCGCGACGCCGATCACCGCGTGCCCGAAGCCCGGGAGCGCGTCGAAGGCCGTGGACATCAGCGGTGCCGTCGGCGGTGACACCGCGCCGAAGGTGACGTTCGACAAGGGCATCACGGCGGACCCCGCCCAGGCGAGCGTCGTCACGAAGGGCTCCGGCAAGGCACTGGGCGAGGGAGACTACGTCCAGGTCTCCTACAGCGTGTACCAGGCGAAGGACGCGAAGAAGCTCGGCACCGTGGGCTTCGACCAGGGCAACCCCCAGGTCCTCTCGGTGGGCGGCAGCGGCTTCGGGGCCCTGCTCGCGTGCTCGCACGTGGGCGACCGGATCGCGGCCGTCGGAGAGTCCTCGGCGCTCGGGTTCACGACCGGCGGCGAGATCGTCGTCGTCGCGGACGTCGTCGCGCAGACCCCGACCAAGGCCACCGGCACGCCGAAGGACCAGGACCCGAAGCTGCCGACGGTCGAGGACAAGGCGAACGGCGAGCCGGAGATCACCATCCCGGACACCGCCGCGCCGAACACGACGACCGCGGAGGTCATCAAGCAGGGCGACGGCGCCACGATCGCCGAGGGCGACACCGCGCTCGTGCAGTACAAGGGCGTGCTCTACGACGGCGGCAAGGAGTTCGACTCCTCGTGGTCGAAGGGCGCCCCGACGACGTTCACGATCGCGAACGGCCAGCTCATCAAGGGCTTCGTGACCGGTCTCGTCGGCCAGAAGGTCGGCTCGCAGGTGATGATCGTCGTCACCCCGGAGGACGGCTACGGCGCCACCCCGCAGGAGGGCTCGGGTATCCCCGCGAACGCCACCCTCGTGTTCGTCGTCGACATCCTCGCCAAGGGCTGACCGTGCCGGAGCGTCGTCGGGTCGTCCTGCTCGGCAGCACCGGGTCGATCGGCACGCAGGCGCTCGACGTCGTGGCCCGGAACCCGGACCGGTTCGAGGTGGTCGGCCTCACCGCCGGCACCGACGCGGCGACGCTGGCGGAGCAGGCCGACCGGTTCGGCGTCGCGGACACCGCCCTCGGTGCCGCCGACGCGGAACGCCTGGTCCGGAGCGTCGAGGCGGACGTCGTGCTGAACGGCATCACCGGTTCGGTCGGGCTCGGGCCGACCCTGGCGACGCTCGAGACCGGCGCGACCCTGGCGCTGGCGAACAAGGAGAGCCTCATCGTCGGCGGCCCGCTCGTGCAGGCCGCGGCGGCCCCCGGGCAGATCGTGCCGGTCGACAGCGAGCACTCCGCGATCGCACAGGCGCTCCGGTCGGGAGCCGACACCGAGGTCCGTCGTCTGGTCCTCACCGCGAGCGGCGGCCCGTTCCGCGGCCGGTCCCGCGCCGACCTCCGCGACGTCACCCCGGCCGAGGCGCTCGCCCACCCGACCTGGGACATGGGCCTCGTGGTGACCACCAACTCCGCGACGCTCGTCAACAAGGGACTCGAGGTCATCGAGGCGCACCTGCTGTTCGGCGTGCCCTACGACCGGATCGACGTCACGGTGCACGCGCAGTCGATCGTGCACTCGATGGTCGAGTTCGTCGACGGTTCGACCATCGCACAGGCCTCGCCGCCGGACATGCGGCTGCCGATCGCGCTCGGGCTCGCGTGGCCGGACCGTGTCCCTGGCGTCGGCGTACCGCTCGACTGGACGACCGCGAGCACCTGGACGTTCGAGCCCCTCGACGAGGACGCCTTCGGCGCGGTGGCCCTCGCCAAGCACGTCGGTCGGCTCGGCGACACGTTCCCCGCCGTCTTCAACGCGGCCAACGAACAGGCCGTCGCCGCCTTCCACGCGGGCGCCATCGGCTTCCTCGACATCGTCGCGACCGTGCAGCGCGTCGTCGACGCGCACACGGCGGGGGAGTCGTCCCTCGACGGCGTGCTCGCGGCGGAGCGGTGGGCGCGGCAGACCGCGGACCGCATCCTGTCCCGCTGACGCGGTCCGGGCCTCCAGGCCGACGGCGCCGCCGACCCGGTCGGGAGGCCCTGGGCCGGCACCCAGCGCACGCTCGGCTCCGGCATGGCGGTCGTCCCGTACCCTTTCCCGGTGACCGTCGGAACCGTCCTGCTCTTCGTCCTCGGCGTGGTCGTCTTCCTCGTCGGGCTGCTCGTGTCGATCGGCCTCCACGAGTTGGGGCACCTCGCCTTCGCCAAGCTCTTCAACGTCAAGGTGACGCAGTACTCGCTCGGCTTCGGCAAGGCGATCTGGTCGTTCCGACGCGGTGAGACCGAGTACGGCATCCGACCGATCCTGCTCGGCGGGTACATCTCGATGGTCGGCATGCTCAAGCCGCGCGCCTCGGGTCGTGCGATCACGAACACCGGCATGTACTCGGCGTTCGTACAGGACGCGCGCGCGGCCAGCGCGGAGCAGATCGCGGAGTCCGGCGGCGACGAGTCGCGGGCGTTCTACCGCTTGACGCCGTGGAAGCGCATCATCGTGATGGTCGCCGGTCCGGCGATGAACCTCGTGATCGGCGTCCTGCTGTTCGGCGTCCTGCTCGTCGGGTTCGGTGCGCCGACCACGACGTTCACGTCGAGCGTCGACTGCGTCCTGCCGTCGAGCCAGACACCGAAGTGCGCCCCGGGCGACGCGGTGTCACCCGCGAAGCAGGCCGGCATCCGCCCCGGTGACGTCGTCCTCGCCGTCGACGGCGTCCGGAACCCGACGATCGACCAGGTTTCGACGGCCTTCCAGGAGTCCGCGGGGCGTCGCGTGTCCGTCGTCGTCGAGCGGGACGGCGCGGAGCGCACCCTCCGGGTGACGCCCGCCCTCGCCACCCGGGACGTGGTCCGCGCGGACGGCACGGTCGCGAAGCGCGCCGACGGGACCGTGAAGACCCAGCGGGTCGGCGTCGTCGGTGTGAGCATCGGGCAGACCCTCGTCCGGCAGTCGCCCGCCGCGGTCCTGCCGGCGACCGGTGCGCAGATCGGCGCGTCGGCGCACCTCATCATCGACCTGCCGCAGCGGCTCGTCGCGGTGTGGAACGCGGCCTTCGGGTCCCAGGCCCGCTCGGCGGACAGCCCCGTGTCCGTGGTCGGTGTCGGCCGCGCGATCGGCACGGTGTCCTCGATGAGCGGCGTGCCCGTGGTCGACAAGGTGTACACGATCCTCGGGCTGCTGGCCTCGCTGAACATCGGCCTGTTCGTCCTCAACATGGTGCCGCTGCTGCCGCTCGACGGCGGGCACATCGCGGGGGCGCTCTGGGAGGCCGTCAAGCGCCGCACGTTCCGGCTGTTCGGCAAGGCCGACCCGGGTCCGATCGACCTGGCGAAGACGATGCCGCTCACGATGGTCGTCGTCGTCCTGCTCGCGGGCATGAGCGCGCTGCTCATCTACGCCGACCTCGTCCGGCCGGTCGACCTGTTCGGGTGAGCCGGAACGCCGCCACCCCCGGCGCCCGGGCCACTACGCTCACCGCATGAGCAAAGCCACAGCAGTCGGGCCGGACGCACGACCCGAGGTCCGCACCGTGGAGCGGCAGGGCGTCGACGTCATCGCCGAAGCCGAGCGGAAGGGACGCCCGCGCGGGCTCTTCTGGCCGTGGTTCGCGAGCAACATCTCGGTGCTCGGCCTGGCGTACGGCTCGTTCGTCCTCGGGTTCGGCATCTCGCTGTGGCAGGCGACGATCGTCTCCGTCGTGGGCGTCGTGTTCTCGTTCCTGCTCTGCGGGGTCGTCGCGATCGCCGGCAAGCGTGGGTCCGCACCGACGATGGTGCTCAGCCGGGCGGCGTTCGGCGTGCACGGCAACCGGCTGCCGTCGTTCCTCAGCTGGGTCCTCACGGTCGGGTGGGAGACCGCGCTGACCGCCCTCGCCGTCCTCGCCACGTCGACGGTGTTCCGCCAGCTCGGCTGGGACGACGGCGTCCTCACGAAGCTCGTCGCCCTCGTGGTGGTCGCCGCCCTGGTCGTCGGGGCCGGGATCGCCGGCTTCGACGTCATCATGCGGTTGCAGGCCTGGATCACGGTCGTCACCGCGGTGCTCACGGTCGTCTACGTGCTGCTCGCCCTGCCGTCGATCGACCTCGGTGCCCTGGCCGCCCTGCCGTCGGGCAGCACCCAGAACGTGATCGGTGCCCTCGTCCTCGTGATGACCGGGTTCGGACTCGGGTGGGTCAACGCAGCCGCCGACTACTCGCGGTACCTCCCGCGCTCGGCGTCGACCCGCGGGGTCGTCGGCTGGACGACGTTCGGCGGCGCGCTCGCCCCCGTCGTCCTCGTCGTCGTCGGTGTCCTCCTCGCCGGGTCCTCCGGGTCGTTGGACCGGGCGATCCAGGCGGACCCGATCGGCGCCCTCGCCACGGTGATGCCGCCGTGGTTCCTCGTGCCGTTCGCCGTCGTCGCGATCCTCGGCCTCGTGGGCGGCGCGGTGCTCGACATCTACTCGTCGGGGCTCGCCCTCCTCAGCGCCGGCGTCCGCATCCCGCGTCCGGTCGCCGCGGGCGTCGACGGCGTGCTCATGGTCGTCGGCTCCGTCTGGGTGGTGTTCTTCGCCACCGACTTCATCAACCCGTTCCAGGCGTTCCTCATCACGCTCGGTGTGCCGGTCGCCGCCTGGTGCGGGGTGTTCGTCGCCGACGTGCTCCTGCGCCGCCGCGCCTACGCCGAGGGGGAGTTGGACACGCCGAGCGGGCGGTACGGCTCCGTCCGGTGGGGTGCCGTCGCCCTCGTGGTCGTCGGCTCGGTGCTCGGCTGGGGGCTCGTGACGAACACCACGGCCGGGGCCGAGCTCGTGCACTGGCAGGGGTACCTGCTCGGGCCGTTCGGGCTCGGCGGGCCGGAGGGCGCCTGGGCCTACGCGAACCTCGGTGTCCTCGTCGCGCTCGTCGTCGGGTTCGGCGGCACCGTGCTCACCGGGCGCGGCGCGGTCCGACGGCAGGAGCACCTGACCGGGACCGAGCCGATGGGGCACGCCCCCGACGCCGAGCCGCTCCCGTGACCGCCGCCACGGTCCCCGACGACGCGTGGCTCGTCGTCGTCGACATGCAGCAGGTGTTCACCGGCGACAGCCCGTGGGCGAGCGGCGGGTACGCGGAGGCGTCCGCGGCGATCGAGCGGCTGCTCCCGCGGTTCGCCGGTCGGACCGTGTACACCCGGTTCGTCGCGCCCGAGCAGCCCGCGGGGGCCTGGGTGGACTACTACCGCGACTGGCCGTTCGCCCTCGTGCCGGACACCGATCCGCTGTACGCCCTGACCGAGCCCTTCGCGGGCCGGGTGGCGGCCGGCGACCCCGTGGTGACCGAGCCGACGTTCGGGAAGTGGACCCCGCGCCTCCGGGCCGTCGTCGGTCACCACGCAGACCTCGTGCTCACCGGGGTCTCCACCGACTGCTGCGTGCTGTCCACCGCCCTCGCGGCAGCCGACGCGGGCGTGCGCGTGACGGTCGTCGCCGGGGCCTGTGCCGGCGCGAGCACCGCGGACCACGACCGCGCCCTCGACGCGATGCGGTTGTACGGGCCGCTCCTCACGGTCGTCGACGCGCTCTGACGTCGCGCGGCGGACCGCCTCCCGGCCGCCAGCGGACCGTCGGACGGAGCGCGTAGAGTCGTGCTCGTGCCCGCAGTGAACCTCGGAATGCCGAAGGCCCCCGAAACCCTCGCCCCTCGTCGCAAGTCCCGGCAGATCCGGGTCGGCAAGGTGTTGGTCGGGGGCGACGCGCCGGTGTCGGTGCAGTCGATGACCACCACGCCGACCACGAACATCAACGCGACCCTGCAGCAGATCGCGGAGCTCACCGCCTCCGGGTGCGACATCGTCCGGGTGGCCGTGCCGAGCCAGGACGACGCCGACGCGCTGCCGATCATCGCGGCGAAGTCGCAGATCCCGGTCATCGCCGACATCCACTTCCAGCCGAAGTACGTCTTCCAGGCCATCGACGCCGGATGTGCCGCCGTGCGGGTGAACCCGGGCAACATCCGCAAGTTCGACGACCAGGTCGGCGCGATCGCGAAGGCCGCGAAGGACGCCGGCGTGAGCCTGCGCATCGGGGTGAACGCCGGGTCGCTCGAGCCGAGCCTCATGCAGAAGTACGGCAAGGCGACGCCCGAGGCGCTCGTCGAGTCCGCGGTGTGGGAAGCCAGCCTGTTCGAGGAACACGACTTCCACGACTTCAAGATCTCGGTCAAGCACAACGACCCGGTCATCATGGTCAAGGCCTACCGGCAGCTCGCCGAGCGCGGGGACTGGCCGCTGCACCTCGGCGTCACCGAGGCCGGGCCGGAGTTCCAGGGCACGATCAAGAGCGCGACCGCGTTCGGCATCCTGCTCGGCGAGGGCATCGGCGACACCATCCGCGTGTCCCTGTCGGCACCGCCCGCGCAGGAGGTGAAGGTCGGCCTGCAGATCCTGCAGTCGCTGAACCTCCGCGAGCGCAAGCTCGAGATCGTCTCGTGCCCGAGCTGCGGCCGGGCCCAGGTCGACGTCTACCAGCTCGCGAACGACGTGACCGCGGGGCTCGAGGGCATGACCGTCCCGCTCCGCGTCGCCGTGATGGGCTGCGTCGTGAACGGCCCGGGTGAGGCCCGGGAAGCCGACCTCGGCGTCGCGTCCGGCAACGGCAAGGGGCAGATCTTCGTCAAGGGCCAGGTCGTCAAGACGGTGCCCGAGCACGAGATCGTGCAGACGCTCATCGCGGAGGCGAACCGCATCGCCGACGAGATGGGGCCCGACGCCCTCACCGGCACGCCCCAGGTCATCACGACCACGTAGGCCTCCCCGGCCGCCGGTAGGCTGGCTCCGTGGTCACACGGCTCTCTCACCTCTTCCTCCGCACGCTCCGCGACGATCCCTCCGACGCCGAGGTGACCAGCGCGAAGCTGCTCGTCCGCGCCGGCTACATCCGTCGCCAGGCCCCGGGCATCTTCGCCTGGCTGCCGCTGGGCCTCCGTGTCCGCGCGCGCATCGAGGGCATCATCCGGCAGGAGATGGAGGCGGCCGGGGCGCAGGAGGTCCTGCTCCCCGCGCTGGTGCCCCGCGAGCCGTACGAGGCGACGAACCGCTGGACCGAGTACGGCGACGGCATCTTCCGGCTCAAGGACCGCAAGGACGCCGACTACCTGCTCGCGCCGACGCACGAGGAACTCTTCGCGCTGCTCGTGAAGGACCTGTACTCCTCGTACAAGGACCTCCCCGTGACGCTCTTCCAGATCCAGGACAAGTACCGCGACGAGGCCCGCCCCCGTGCCGGTCTCCTGCGCGGCCGCGAGTTCACGATGAAGGACGCATACTCCTTCGACGTCACCGACGAGGGGCTCGACCGCAGCTACCAGACGATGCGGGACGCCTACGAGCGCATCTTCGCGCGACTCGGCCTCGAGTACGCGATCGTCAAGGCGGACGCGGGCGCGATGGGCGGCTCGAAGTCCGAGGAGTTCCTGCACCCGATCGCCGTCGGCGAGGACACCTTCGTGCGGAGCGCCGGCGGGTACGCCGCCAACGTCGAGGCGTACGTCACGCCGGTGCCCGAGGCGCGGTCGACCGAGGGGCTGCCGGAGCCGGTGCTCCTGCCCGCGGCGGACACCCCGACGATCGACTCGCTCGTCGTGCACGCCAACGACGTCGCGCCGCGCGACGGTGCCGCGTGGACCGCGGCCGACACCCTCAAGAACGTCGTGCTCGCCCTGACGCACCTCGACGGCTCGCGCGAGGTCGTCGTCGTCGGCCTGCCGGGGGACCGGGACGTCGACCTCAAGCGCGCCGAGGTGGCCTTCGCGCCCGCCGAGGTCGAGCCCGCCGGCGACGACGACTTCCGGAAGCACCGCGGGCTGGTGAAGGGCTACATCGGCCCGCAGGTCCTCGGTGCCGAGAGCGCGACCGGCCTCCGGTACTTCGTCGACCCCCGCGTGGTCGACGGCACGACCTGGGTCACCGGCGCGAACGAGCGCGGCGTGCACGTCGCCGGCCTGGTGGCCGGCCGTGACTTCACCGCCGACGGCGTGGTCGAGGCGTCGGACGTCCGGGCCGGCGACCCCGCGCCCGACGGCTCGGGCCCGCTCGAGACCGCCCGCGGCATGGAGATCGGCCACGTCTTCCAGCTCGGCCGGAAGTACGCCGAGGCGCTCGGCCTCAAGGTGCAGGACGAGTCCGGCAAGCTCGTCACCGTCACGATGGGCTCGTACGGCATCGGCGTGACGCGCATCCTCGCCATCCTCGCCGAGTCGCACAACGACGAGAAGGGCCTGGCCTGGCCGAAGCACGTCGCGCCGTTCGACGTGCACGTGGTCGCCACCGGCAAGGACCAGACCGCCTACGAGCTCGCCGAGTCGATCGTCGCCGCGCTCGAGGGCGAGCGCTACGACGTCGTCTACGACGACCGCCCGAAGGTGTCGCCCGGCGTGAAGCTCCGCGACGCCGAACTGCTCGGGATGCCGATCGTCGTCGTCGCCGGTCGCGGCGCCGCCGACGGCGTCGTCGAGCTCTGGGACCGCGCCACCGACGACCGGCAGGACGTCGCCGTCGCCGAGCTGCTCACGGCGGTCCGCGCGATCTGAGACGCGCCGGACAGGAGGCGCGGTGGCAGTCCGCCCCGCGCCTCCTGGCTCCGGTGCGGTACGATCGTCGACGGCTTCCGCGCGGTTCTCTCCGCGGGAGCGACTCATCTGAATACGGAGGCACCTCGGTGAAGATCGACCTCGCAGTCCTGCGACTCATGGAGCGCGAGCGGGAGATCCCGTTCGACGAGCTCGTCCGGATCATCGAACAGGCCATCCTGACCGCGTACCAGAAGCACGGCGCGGAGAACGACGAACCCGTCGACGCCCAGGCCCGCGTCGAACTCGACCGGAAGACCGGAGAGGTCTCCGTCTTCGTGCCCGAGCGCGACGAGGACGACACCGTCATCGGCGAGTCCGTCGACCAGCCGAGCGACTTCGGCCGCATCGCCGCCTTCGCGGCGAAGCAGGTCATCAACCAGCGCCTGCGCGACATCGGTGACGACAAGATCCTCGGCGAGTTCCGGGGCAAGGAGGGCGACATCGTCGCCGGCGTCGTCCAGCAGGGGCCGAACCCGAAGATGGTGATGGTCGACCTCGGCACCGTCGAGGCGATCCTCCCGCCCGAGGAGCAGGTGCCCGGCGAGACGTACAAGCACGGCTCGCGCCTGCGCGTCTACGTCACGAGCGTCGGCCGGGGCCACAAGGGTCCGCAGATCGTCGTCTCGCGCACGCACCCGGGGCTCATCCGGAAGCTCTTCGCGCTCGAGGTCCCGGAGATCGCGTCCGGCGTCGTCGAGATCACGTCGCTCGCCCGTGAGGCCGGGCACCGCACGAAGATCGCGGTCAAGGCGAACGAGCCCGGTGTGAACGCCAAGGGCGCCTGCATCGGCGAGCTCGGGGCCCGCGTCCGCGCGGTCACCACCGAGCTCGGCGCCGAGAAGATCGACATCGTCGACTGGTCGTCCGACCTGCCCACGTTCGTCGCGAGCGCACTGTCGCCGGCGAAGGTGACGAGCGCGTTCGTGCTCGACGCCTCGACGAAGGCCGTCCGGGCGCTCGTGCCGGACTACCAGCTGTCGCTCGCCATCGGCAAGGAGGGGCAGAACGCCCGTCTCGCCGCCAAGCTGACCGGTGCCCGGATCGACATCCAGCCGGACTCGGTCATGGACGACGACGACTGACGGACCTGGTCGAGCGCGCCGGTACGGCACCGGTTCGCTCTGGGCCGGTGCGCCGGGAGGCGCGCCGGATCGCGGTCGTCGGAGGCAGGGAGTAGAGTGGACGCCGTCAGAACGTGCATCGGCAGTCGTCGTCGCGCACCCCGATCCTCCCTCCTCCGTGTCGGCGCCCTGGGCGACGACACTGTCGTGGCGGATCCGAAGGCAGTCATGCCGGGCCGGGGGGCATGGCTCACACCGACCGTCGAAGCGTACGAACTGGCCGTCAAGCGCAGGGCATTCCGCCGTGCGCTCCGGCTGGAGCGTGATCCCGACACGTCCGCGGTGATCGAGTACCTGCGTGGGCAGACCAGTCCGACTGGTCCGACCGGGCAAGGGCACGAGCACCAGGACATGACAGAACAGGCTGAACGGCTTATGGACAACTGATGAGCGGCTCGAAATGAGACCCGTCATCCAGTGAGTCCTGCCCCTTGACGGGGTGGGACCCGTGAAGGAGAACAGTGGCTAAACCACGCGTACACGAGATCGCCAGCGAGCTCGGTGTCGACAGCAAGACCGCACTCGAGAAGCTCAAGCAGCTCGGTGAGTTCGTCAAGGGCCCGAGCTCGAGCATCGAGCCCCCCGTCGCACGGAAGCTCCGTGCAGCACTGCAGGCCGAGGGCGCAGCTGCGTCCTCGACGTCGGCAGCCCCCGCCGCCAGCGCCCCCGCGGCACCGCGATCCGGTGCCCCGAAGCCCGGTGGCCCCAAGCCCGGCCCGAAGCGTCCCGCTCCGGCACCCGAGCCCGTCGTCGAGGCCGCTCCCGCCGCCGCCCCGGTGACCGACGGTGCGCCCGTCCCGGCGGCGCCGAAGTCGGTCGCGCAGCGTCAGGCCGAGGCCGAGGCAGCGCGCAAGGCCGCTGCCGAGGCGAAGGCCGCCGAGCAGGCAGCCGCCGCGCAGCCGCAGGACCCGGGCACGCCCGAGGCCGCGGCCCCGAGCGACGCCGTGAAGCCAGGTGGCTCGAAGCCGTCCGGTTCCGGTTCCGCCCCCAAGCCCGGTGGCCCGAAGCCCGGTGCCCGTCCCGGCAACAACCCCTACGCGTCGAGCCAGGGCATGGGCGCACGTCCGCCCCGTCCCGGCAACAACCCGTTCGCGTCCAACCAGGGCATGGGCCAGCGCCCGGCCGCCGGTGCAGGCGCCGGAGCCGGCAACGGCATCCCGCGTCCGCAGCCGCCGCGTCCCGGTGCTCCCCGTCCGGGCGCCCCGCGTCCCGGCGGTCCGGGTCAGTCCGCCCGTCCCAACGGCTTCGGGCAGCGCCCGGGCCAGGGCGGCGGCCGTGGTGGCCCCGGTGGCGGGTTCAACCGTCCCGGTGGTGCCGGTGCCGGCGCCGGTGGCGGGTTCGCCCGTCCGGCGTTCACCGGACCGCGCCCTGCCGGTGGTGGCGGCCGTGGCCGTGGCCCCGGTGGCGGTACCGCTGGTGCGTTCGGTCGCGGTGGCGGCAAGAGCCGTGCCCGCAAGTCGAAGCGGACGAAGCGCGCCGAGTACGAGATGCGGCAGGCGCCGTCGCTCGGCGGTGTGCAGGTCCCGCGTGGTGACGGCAACACGGTCGTGCGCCTCCGTCGCGGTGCGAGCATCTCGGACTTCGCGGACAAGATCGACGCGAGCCCCGGCAACCTGGTGACGGTGCTGTTCCACCTCGGTGAGATGGCGACCGCGACCGAGTCCCTGGACGAGGCGACCTTCGAGGTCCTCGGCGAGGAGCTCGGCTACAAGATCCAGGTCGTCTCGCCCGAGGACGAGGACAAGGAGCTCCTCGAGGGCTTCGACATCGACATCGACGCCGAGTACGCCGACGAGGACGACTCCGTCCTGCAGCAGCGTCCGCCGGTCGTCACCGTCATGGGTCACGTCGACCACGGCAAGACGCGCCTGCTCGACGCGATCCGCAACTCGAAGGTCGTCGAGGGCGAAGCCGGCGGCATCACGCAGCACATCGGTGCGTACCAGATCGTCACCGAGCACGAGGGCATCGAGCGCCCGATCACCTTCATCGACACCCCGGGTCACGAGGCCTTCACGGCCATGCGTGCACGTGGTGCCCAGGTGACGGACATCGCGATCCTCGTGGTCGCGGCGGACGACGGCATCATGCCCCAGACGATCGAGGCGTTGAACCACGCGCAGTCGGCCGGTGTGCCGATCGTCGTCGCGGTGAACAAGATCGACAAGGACGGCGCCAACCCCGCCAAGGTCCGCCAGCAGCTCACCGAGTACAACCTGGTGGCCGAGGAGTACGGCGGCGACGTCATGTTCGTCGACGTGTCGGCACGGCAGAACATCGGCATCCAGGACCTCCTGGACGCGGTGCTCCTGACGGCGGACGCCGGGCTCGACCTGCGTGCGAACCCCGACAAGGACGCCCGAGGCGTCGCGATCGAAGCACGGCTCGACAAGGGCCGTGGTGCGGTGGCGACCGTCCTCATCCAGTCCGGGACGCTGCACGTCGGTGACGCGATCGTCGCCGGCACGGCGTACGGCCGTGTCCGTGCGATGGCGGACGAGAACGGCAACGCGGTCGACGCCGCCACGCCGGCCCGTCCGGTCCAGGTGCAGGGTCTGTCGTCGGTGCCCCGCGCCGGTGACACGTTCCTCGTCACCGAGGACGACCGCACCGCCCGTCAGATCGCCGAGAAGCGCGAAGCCGCGCAGCGGAACGCCCAGCTGGCCAAGGCCCGCAAGCGCATCTCGCTCGAGGACTTCACCCGTGCGCTCGAAGAGGGCAAGGTCGACTCGCTCAACCTCATCATCAAGGGTGACGTCTCCGGTGCCGTCGAGGCACTCGAGCAGTCGCTCCTCGACATCGAGGTGGACGACAGCGTCCAGCTGCGCATCCTGCACCGCGGTGTGGGTGCGATCACGGAGTCGGACATCGACCTCGCCACCATCGACAACGCGATCGTCGTCGGCTTCAACGTCCGCCCGGACGTCAAGGCCCGCGAGCGCGCTGCCCGAGAAGGCATCGACGTGCGGTTCTACTCGGTCATCTACAACGCACTCGAGGACATCGAGCAGTCCCTCAAGGGCATGCTCAAGCCCGAGTACGAAGAGGTGCAGTCCGGTGTCGCCGAGATCCGCGAGGTGTTCCGCTCCTCGAAGTTCGGCAACATCGCGGGTGTCATCGTCCGGTCCGGCACGATCACGCGCAACGCCAAGGCGCGCGTCATCCGTGACGGCGTGGTCCTGGCAGACGGACTGGCGATCGAGTCGCTCCGTCGCTTCAAGGACGACGTCACCGAGGTCCGGACGGACTACGAGGCCGGTATCGGTCTCGGTAAGTTCAACGACATCCAGCCCGGCGACGAGATCGAGACCACCGAGCTCGTCGAGAAGCCGCGCGACTGATCGTGTGATCCCGGGCCCCGCCTCCTCCGTACCCCGGGGGAGGCGGGGCCCGCCCCCGTTCCACCGCACCCTCGCTCCGAGGGACAGCAGAACCCCGCGGACCCGTCCGCCCCAGGCCCCAGGAGGCTCCAGACATGGCCGATCCGCAGCGCGCCCGCAAGATGGCCGACCGCATCAAGGAGGTCGTCGCCCGCCGCATCGACAAGGGGTTGCGTGACCCGCGCCTCGGGTTCGTGACGATCACCGACGTGCGTGTGACCGGTGACCTCCAGCACGCCTCGGTGTTCTACACCGTGTACGGCTCGGACGAGGAGCGCGCCGACTCCGCGGCCGCACTCAAGGCGGCGACCGGCATGCTCCGCACCGAGGTCGGGAAGAACATCACCGCCCGCCTGACGCCGTCGCTCGAGTTCATCGCCGACGCGCTGCCGGACACCTCGGCGCACCTCGAGGACCTCCTCGCGCAGGCGCAGATGCGTGACCAGCAGGTCAAGGCGGTCGCCGTCGGTGCGACCTACGCCGGCGACGCCGACCCGTACAAGCACGACGAGGACGACGAGGACACCGACGCAGCCGACGAGGCGGACGTCGCCCGCTGACGACCGCGGCGCAGCGTGGCGCTCCGCCCCGTCGGACGCCGCGGTGCGTCCGGCCGCGACGGCGTCAGCCCTGGGGGAGCGTCCACCCCGTGGACGCGTCCCCCTCGGCGAGGCCGTCCGCGACGAGGGAGGTCAGCGCGCGTCGGAGCTGCGCGGCGTCCGGCCAGACCAGGGCCACCTCGTCGGCGGTGACCGGGACGTCGCTCGCCCGGAGCAGCGCCATCACCAGGCCGCGCACCTGGCGGTCGCTCCCGGCGAACCGTGCCTGCCGCGGGGCACGTGGGCCCTCGTGCTCCGGGTACCCGGCGGCACGCCACGCACACCGGTCGGCGATCGGGCATGCGTCGCACGCGGGCGTCCGCGCGACGCACACGACGGCCCCGAGTTCCATCACGGCCGCGTTCGTCGTCGCCGCGTCGTCCCGGTCGTCGGGCAGCACCGACTCCATGAGGGGCAGGTCGCGCTTCGCGTTCGCGGGCCCTGGTTCGCCCTGGCCGAGGACCGCCCGGGCGAGGACCCGGCGGACGTTGACGTCGACGACCGGGTGCCGGTCGCCGTACGCGAAGACCGCGACTGCCCGCGCCGTGTAGTCGCCGATGCCGGGCAGCGCGAGCAGGGCCTCCACGTCCCGGGGCACGACGTTGTCGTGCTGTTCCGCGATCGCGGTCGCCGCGGCGTGCAGGGCGAGGGCGCGGCGCGGGTACCCGAGGCGGTCCCACGCGCGCACGGCCTCCGACGGCGGTGACGCAGCGAGGTCCGCCGGCGTCGGCCACCGGGTGAGCCACGCCTCCAGCCGGGGGACCACGCGGGCGACCTGCGTCTGCTGCAGCATCACCTCGCTGACGAGCGTGCCCCAGGCGGGGAAGCCGGGTCGGCGCCAGGGGAGGTCACGGGCCTCCCGGCGGAACCACGCGACGAGCGGACCGGCGATGTCGGCCCCAGGCTGGGGAGGAACTCTGCCCGTGTCCACCCCGACAGCCTACGGTGGGTGCATGGCACGCTGGGCACCCGAGGAGACCGACACGATGGCTGCGATCGCGGGCGAGGTGATCGCCCAGGTCGGAACGAACCGGACGGTCGTCGGCGTCGACGGTCAGGACGGCACGGACCTGGAGCGCGTCGCCGCGGCGCTCGTCGCCGGCTTCGAACAGCACGGCGTGTCCGCGATGGCGGCCGCTGCGCCCTCCGCGGATGCCGACACGCTCCGCACCGACCTGGTCACCCCGTTCCGGACGACCGGCGCGGGCGACGGCGTGCTCGTCGTGCACGGCCAGGGCGTCCTCGCCCCGTCGACCCGCACGCTGTGGCGGTGGTCGCTCTGGGTGGAGCAGGAGGCCGGCCGCCTGGAGCGCCGGGCGGACGTCAAGATCGCCGCGTCCGCCGTCCTCGACGTGACCGATCCGGAGCACCCGCGCCGCGAGTGGAACGACGCCTGCTGAGCCGGTGACGACCCGGCCGTCGGAGGGCGGCGCTGCTACGCTGCTGCGGTGCTCGTGACACCGCCCGACGGCATCCTCCTCGTCGACAAGCCGCAGGGGATCTCCAGCCACCGGGTCGTGGCCATCGCCCGACGCCGACTCGGTCTCAGGAAGATCGGCCACGCCGGCACCCTCGACCCGATGGCGACCGGCCTGCTGCTGCTCGGAGCCGGGCCGTCGACACGGCTCCTGACCCACCTGGTCGGCCTCGGCAAGACCTACACCGCCACCGTCCGGCTCGGGGTCTCGACCGACTCGGACGACGCCGACGGCGACCCGACGGCCGCGCTCGGAGCGGACGCCGCCGCGGTGACGGACAGCGCGATCGAGGCCGCCGTCGCACGGCAGCGCGGCCCGATCGACCAGGTCCCGTCGACCGTGAGCGCGATCAAGGTCGACGGCCGTCGTGCCTACGACCTGGCCCGGAAGGGCGAGGAGGTCACCCTCCGCGCACGCCGCGTCACGATCGACCGCTTCGACGTGCTCGGCCGCGTGGACCGGGTCGTCTCGGTGGACGGTGCCGACGTGGCCGTGGTCGACCTGGACGTCGTCGTCACCTGCTCGTCCGGGACCTACGTCCGTGCGTTGGCCCGGGACGTCGGGGCCGCGCTCGGGACCGGCGCCCACCTGACCGCCCTCCGTCGGACGCTCGTCGGGCCGTTCTCGGTCGACGACGCCGTCGACCTCGAGGACGACGACGTCGACCCGGACCACGCGCTCCTCCGGCCCGCGGACGTCGCGCGCACGCTCTTCCCGGTGGTGTCCCTCGACGGGGCGCAGGCGAAGGACCTCGGCGACGGCAAACGGATCGCGGTCGACCACCCCGACACGGACGGTCCGGTGGCGGCGATCGCATCGGGTGCGGACCGCCTGGTGGGCCTCGTCGCGGTGCGTCGTGGGCAACTCCGGGTCATCACGAACTTCCCGACGGCGGCAGGAGCGAACGCGTGATCGCGTGGTACATGTGGACGCAGTTCGTCGTCGCGGCGGTCATCGGCCTGGTCGCCGTCGTCGCCGGGTTCGCCGGGCGGAAGCCGAACGACGCGACGGTGGGTGGGCTCGTGCTCATCGAGTTCCTGCTCGTGGCGCAGGTCGTCATCGCCCTGGTCGCCCCGGCCGTCGGCAACCCGCCGCGTGGCAACGTGCTCGAGTTCTGGGTGTACGCGGTCTCCGTGCTGCTCGTGCCGCCGGCGACGATCGTGTGGGCCCTGATCGACCGCACGCGGTGGAGCACGGTGGTGCTCGGGGCCGGGGCCTTCACGGCCGTGGTCATGGTCTACCGGATGTACCAGATCTGGTTCGCCCTGAACTGAGCCGGGACGGTGCCGTCCGGCGCCGACCGGACCGACGACGTGCCGGAGCGGTCGGTGGCGGTCGGTAGGATCGATGCCGTGGCGACCAGATCACCTTCGGGAACGACGTCCTCCCTGGCGACCGGTGTCGGACGTGTCCTGATCGCCGTCTACGGCATCCTCGCCCTCGCCGCGACCGGGCGCAGCGTGGTGCAGATCGCGGAGAAGTTCTCGTTCGCGCCGTTCTCCTACGTGCTCAGCGCCGTCGCCGCCGTCGTCTACATCCTCGCGATGATCGCGCTCATCGTGCCGGGCCGGGCCTGGTACCGGGTCGCCTGCGTCACGATCGTGTTCGAGATGACCGGTGTGCTCGTCGTCGGCACGCTGTCGCTCATCGACCCGCGGCTGTTCCCCGACCTGACGATCTGGTCGTACTACGGCATGGGCTACGCCTTCGCGCCGCTCGTGCTCCCGATCGCGGGGCTGTGGTGGCTGCGGAAGCACCACCGGACCGCCGGCCGTCCCGTCGTCGCCGACGGTCCTGCCGTCCGGTCCGGCGAATGACGAAGGGCGACCCTCCCGTGCAGTTCCACGACGACCTCCGCGACGTCCCGGCCGACTTCGGTCCGAGCGCCGTGACGATCGGCAAGTTCGACGGCGTCCACGTCGGCCACCGCGCCGTCATCGCGCACCTCGAGCAGGCCGCGCGCACGGCGGGGCTGGTCGCGACGGTCGTGACGTTCGACCGGCACCCGCTCAGTGTCATCGACCCGCACCGCATGCCGCCGGCGCTGACGAGCTCGGCGCAGCGCCGGGAGCTCCTCGCCGACGCCGGTGTCGACGCGACGGTGTCGCTCCGGTTCGACCAGGACCTGCAGACGAAGTCGCCCGAGGCGTTCGTGTCCGAGATCCTCGCCGACACCCTGCACGCACAGCTCGTGTTCGTCGGCAGTGACTTCCGCTTCGGCGCGAAGGGTGCCGGGGACGTCGCACTCCTGCGCGCGCTGGGAGAGCGCCACGGCTTCCGGGTCGAGCTCATCGACGACGTCGACCTGGTGGACGACGTCCGCTCGTCCGATGAGCGACGGGTCTCGTCGACCTGGATCCGCGAGCTCCTCGGCGAGGGGCGCGTCGCCGAGGCGGCGCGGCTCCTCGGGCGTGACCACGCCGTCCGCAGCACCGTCGTGCACGGCAACGAGCGCGGCCGGGCGATGGGGTACCCGACGGCGAACCTCGACCCCGCGTGCGAGGGCTTCGTGCCGGCCGACGGGGTGTACGCGGCTCGGGTGCTGCACGACGGGGTGACCTACCCGGCGGCGGTGTCGGTGGGCAACAACCCGACGTTCGAGGGCGTGCCGGAGAAGCAGATCGAGGCGCACCTGCTCGACGTCGACATCGACCTGTACGACGAGACGATCACGGTGCTGTTCGTCGCCTACGTGCGGGGGATGGTGGCGTTCGCGTCGATGGACGAGCTCGCGACGCAGATGCGGCAGGACGACCTGGACATCCGGCTCCTGCTCGGCCTCCCTGCCTGAACCGCTCCGCCGGTCGTGCGACCGCGCCGCGCGGCGGCCGCCGCGGCTCGGTCCGTGACGGCCCAACCCCCCCCCCCCCCCACCGGGGCGCGGGGGCGGCGTCGTGGTGCAGGCCCGGTCAGCCGCCGAGGGCGTCCAACCAGATCTTGCGCGCGTCGAGCGACTCCTGGGCGTCCTTGATCCGCCGGGCGTCGCCGGAGGCCTTCGCATCGGCGAGCTCGGACTCGAGCTTGCCGATCGCGTCCTCGAGCTGGCTCGCGAGACCGCTCTGGCGGGCCTTGCGCTCCGGGTCCGAGGCCTTCCAGTGCTGGTCCTCGAGCCCCCGGACGTGGTCCTCGACGGCGCGGATGCGGTCCTCGATGCGCCGGACGTCGCCCCGGGGCACGCGGCCGACCTCGTCCCACCGGCGCTGGACGTCGGTGAGTGCCTTGCGGGCGGCGCCGCGGTCCTGCATCTGCAGGATCGGCTCGGCCTCGGTCAGGAGCGCGAGCTTGGCCTCGAGGTTGGCGGAGTACTCCTCGTTCTCGGCGCTCGCTTCGGCGTGTCGCTGCTCGAAGAGCACGTCACCGGCGGCCTTGAAGCGTGCCCAGAGCGCGTCGTCGTGGCGCTTGCCGGCGCGGCCCGCGCCCTTCCACTCGTCGAGGAGCGCCCGGTACGCGGGGATCGCGTCGGAGCCGCGCGGCGCGAGGGCCTCGGCCTGCTGGACGAGCTCCTGCTTGCGGGCCCGGGCGTCGCGGTGCTGCGTGTCGAGCTCGGAGTAGAACGCTCGACGGTGCTGGTCGACCGTGGAGCGTGCGGTGCGGAACCGCTTCCACAGCTCGTTCGCCTCGTTCTTCGGGATGCGCGGGCCGTCGTGCTGGTGCTGCTGCCAGCGGGCGAACACGTCGTCGAGCTGCGCGGTCACCTGCTTCCACTGCGCTCGTGCCGGGTCGACCGCCGCGAGGGCCTCGGCCTCGTCGACCAGGGCAGCGCGGTACGCCAGCGCCTCGTCGAGGGCCGCCTGCGCCTGCTGGGCCTGTTCCTTGGTCAGGGACCCGACCTGGTCGGTCAGCGCGGCGACACGGTCCTCCAGCGACTTCACGTCGCCGACGACGCGGGCCTCGGCGATCTGGCCACGGAGGTGCTCCACGGAGCGGGCGACGTCGGACGCGGACGCCCCGGTGCCGACACGCTGCTCCGCGATCTTCACCTGGCCTTCCAGGTCGGCGTACTTCCGCGCGAAGTAGGCGAGGGCCTCGTCGGGGGTGGCGTCCGGGTACTCGCCGACGACTCGTTCCGAGTCCTCGTAGCGCACGTACACGGTGCCGCTCTCGTCGACCCTGCCCCAGGTCGTTGCTTCGTCAGATCCCACAGGTCTCGCCTCGATCGTGGTCGTGCATCGCCGACGTCACCGTCGGCACGGTCAGGTCGTCAGCCTATTGCACCGGGGTGCCCGGCGGACCGGATGTGCGCTCGGGGTGTGGACTACCGCTGCCGGGCGATGGTCGCGCCGGTGATCTCGGTCGCCACCTGCGGCTTGCCGGAGCCGTCCGCCCCCGGGTCCGCGATGCCCTTCGACGTCACGCCCGACACCAGGTCGTCGAGCCCGCTGGTGACCTTGCCCACGACGGTGTACCCGCCGGACGAGGGGTCGAGCGTGGTGTCGCCGGTGACGATGAAGAACTGCGTCGTCTGCGAGGACGGGGAGGCTTCGCGCGCGATCGCGATCGTGCCCGCCGGGTACTGCCCGTCGGCCGGGACGTTCTCGAGCGGCCCGTACTCGAAGCCCGCGTCGCCGGTGCCGTCGCCGTTCGCCGACCCGCACTGCAGGAAGTGGAAGGACTGGCCGTCGGCGAGACGGTGGCAGGTGGTGCCCTCGTAGAAGTGCTTGCGGATGAGGTCGACCTCGACGCTCGTCGCCTGCGGTGCCGCCGCCCCGTCCAGCTCGATGCCGAGCGCGATCCGCTTGTTCAGCGTGAGCGTGCCCGTCCAGGTCGCGTCGTCCGCGATCGCCTTCGACGGGACCTTCCCGGTGTTCCCCGCGGTGGCGCTCGGCGTCGGCGTCGGCGTGCCCGTCGCGGTCGCGCTCGCGGCGGACGTCGGCCCCCGGTGCGCCGCGGCGTACGCGAGTTGGGACCCGGTGGCGAGGGCGGCGACCACGACGAGGGTGACCACGGCGACCACGTCGTCCCGACGGCGACGCCGGCGGCGCCGCTCGTGCAGGCCCTGGCGTGCCTGGTACAGACGGAGACGTTCGCGCGCTTCACGGGCCTCACGACCCTGGTTCTTCGGTGCCACGGTGCTGGTCGGCCCTCTCCTCGCAGTGTGCGACGAGCGTAGCGGACCGGCCCACGGCGGGACGGGAGGCCCGGTGCCGGACCCGCACCGGGCCCGGCGGCCGTGTGGCACGGTCGGTGGGGACGCCTACGATCGAAGCATGGCAGCAGACCGCTCGGGCATGCGTGCGCCCACCACGGGCGGTCGCACCGGACTCGCGCAGGGGTCCGTCCCGCTGGCGGTGCGGATGCGGCCGACGAGCCTCGACGAGGTGGCGGGTCAGCAGCACCTCCTCGGCCGCGGGTCCCCGCTCGTGCAGCTCGCGACGGGCACCCGGGAGAGCCCGGGCGGCGTCTCCGTGATCCTCTGGGGTCCGCCCGGCACCGGCAAGACCACGCTCGCGCAGGCCGTCGCTCGGCAGTCCGGACGCGAGTTCGTCGAGTTGTCCGCGGTGACCGCGGGGGTGAAGGACGTGCGCGAGGTCATGGAGAAGGCCCTCGCGCACCGCGACCTCTACGGCGCCACCACCGTCCTGTTCCTCGACGAGATCCACCGCTTCAGCAAGGCGCAGCAGGACGCGCTCCTGCCGGGCGTGGAGAACGGCTGGGTCATCCTCATCGCGGCGACCACCGAGAACCCGTCGTTCTCGGTGATCTCGCCGCTGCTGTCCCGGTCCCTGCTGCTCACCCTGAAGCCGCTGACCGACGGCGACCTCGGGATGCTCGTCGACCGCGCCGTCGAGGACCCCCGTGGGCTGGGCGGTGCGGTCGTCCTCGGCGACGAGGCCCGCGCCGCGATCGTCCGTCTCGCGTCCGGCGACGCGCGCCGTGCCCTGACCGCGCTCGAGGCCGCCGCGGCCTCCGCCGCCGCCGCGCAGGACGACGACGAGCGGGAGGAGGGCGTGGCCCCGGTCGTCGATGCCGACACCGTCGCGGCCGCCGTCGACCGTGCACTGCTCCGGTACGACCGGCAGGGTGACGAGCACTACGACGTCATCAGCGCGTTCATCAAGTCGGTCCGGGGGAGCGACGTCGACGCTGCGCTGCACTACCTCGCGCGGATGATCGAGGCGGGGGAGGACCCGCGGTTCATCGCCCGGCGCATCATCATCTCGGCGTCCGAGGACATCGGCATGGCCGACCCGCAGGCACTGCCGATCGCGGTCGCCGCGGCACAGGCCGTCCAGCTCATCGGCATGCCGGAGGGCCGCATCCCGCTGGCCGAGGCCGTGGTGTACCTCGCCACCGCGCCGAAGTCCAACGCGGCCTACACCGGCATCGACGCCGCCATCGCCGACGTCAAGCGCGGCCGGATGGGCGTCGTGCCGGACCACCTCCGCGACGCGCACTACCCCGGCGCGAAGCGACTCGGCCACGGCAAGGGGTACGTCTACTCGCACGACGCCGAGCACGGGGTCGCCACCCAGCAGTACCTCCCCGACGCCCTCGACGGCACCGAGTACTACATGCCGACCGGCAACGGCTTCGAGCGCGAGATCGGACCACGGCTCGACCGCCTGCGCGCGATCCTGCACGGGGACTGACCCGGCCGCCACGCCGCCCGCCGGCGCTCGTCGTCGGGCCGGATTGCTGCTAGCATCGTCAGGCCTACGTCCTGGTCCTCGTGTGCGGCTGCATCGAGGACACAGTGTTGCTCCGGCAGCACGGGGGCAGAGGTTCGGACTGTAGCCGTCCGATCCCACAGGCTCATCCCTCTGGATCCCGTCGCGGGGTTCGTCGGTGCGTGCGCGCACCGGGACCCGTGACACGTTCAGTTCCTACAGAAAAGGACCCTGTGTCTACCAAGTCCCGCACCCGCAGCAAGACCCGCCTGTCGCGCGCGCTCGGCATCCCGCTGACCCCGAAGGCCGCTCGCTACCTCGAGAAGCGCCCCTACGGACCCGGTGAGCACGGCCGTACCCGCCGTCGTCAGGACAGCGACTACGCCGTCCGTCTCCGTGAGAAGCAGCGTCTGCGCGCCCAGTACGGCATCCGCGAGAAGCAGCTCCGCATCGTCTTCGAGGAGGCCCGCAAGTCCGCCGGCCTGACCGGTGAGAACCTCGTCGAGACCCTCGAGACGCGTCTGGACGCCCTCGTGCTCCGCGCCGGCTTCGCCCGCACCACCTCGCAGGCCCGCCAGCTCATCGTGCACCGCCACATCTTGGTCGACGGCAAGCTCGTCGACCGCCCCTCCTTCCGCGTCAAGGAGGGCCAGCTGATCCACGTCAAGCAGCGCTCCGAGTCGCTCGAGCCCTTCCAGGTCGCCGCTGCCGGTGGCCACCAGGAAGTCCTCCCGAAGGTCCCGGGCTACCTCGAGGTCGAGATCGACAAGCTCCAGGCCCGCCTGGTGCGTCGTCCGAAGCGTGCCGAGGTCCCCGTGACCTGTGAAGTGCAGCTCGTCGTCGAGTACTACGCAGCGCGCTGACCCCAGCTCCACCACACCGGCGGGCCGTCCTCTCGAGGGCGGCCCGCCGTCGTCGTCCCGGTGGTCAGCTCGACCGTCCCGGGTGGGCGCTACGCTGGTCGGACGCGCGCCGCGGTGCGTGCGAGAGGGAGGCAGCGTGAAGCAGTTGACCGCCGTCGTCATCGGCATCCTCATCGGGTTCCTCGTCGCCCGGCGCGTCGGGACGGGCACGGCGCCCTCCCGGCTCCTCGCCGAGGTCGACGCCCGCCGCCGCGCCTTCGCCGGTGCCGTGGCCGACGGGTACCGCTCCCGCGACGCCGAGCTCCGCACCGACGACTAGTCCGTCCCCGCACCACGCCCCCACCCGCCACACCTCCAGGAAGCACCATGCAGACCGCAGAGATCCGCCGCCGTTGGCTCCAGTTCTTCGGTGACCGCGGCCACACCGTCGTCCCGTCCGCGTCGCTCGTCTCGGACGACCCGTCGCTGCTGTTCACGGTGGCCGGCATGGTGCCGTTCATCCCGTACCTCACCGGGCTCGTCCCCGCGCCGTTCCCGCGCGCCACGAGCGTGCAGAAGTGCATCCGCACGAACGACATCGAGGAGGTCGGCAAGACCCCTCGGCACGGCACGTTCTTCCAGATGAACGGCAACTTCTCGTTCGGCGACTACTTCAAGGAGCAGGCGATCCAGTACGCCTGGGACTTCCTGACGACGGCGGAGTCCGACGGCGGCCTCGGCTTCTCGGCCGACGACCTCTGGGTCACCGTGTACGAGGACGACGACGAGGCGATCGCGTTCTGGAAGCAGCACTCGACGCTGCCCGACGACCGCATCCAGCGGCTCGGGAAGGACACGAACTACTGGTCGACCGGCCAGCCCGGCCCCGCCGGTCCCTGCTCGGAGATCTTCTTCGACCGCGGCCCGGCCTACGGCGTCGACGGCGGCCCGGCGACCGACGACGACCGGTACGTGGAGATCTGGAACCTCGTGTTCATGCAGTACCAGATCGCCGACGTCCGGTCGAAGTACGACTTCACGATCACCGGCGAGCTGCCGAACAAGAACATCGACACCGGCATGGGGCTCGAGCGCGTCGCCTTCATCAAGCAGGGCGTCGACAACATGTACGAGATCGACCAGGTCCGTCCGGTGCTCGACAAGGCGGCCGAGGTCTCGGGTCGCCGGTACGGGGCCGTGCACGAGGACGACGTCCGGATGCGCGTCATCGCCGACCACGTGCGCTCCGCCCTCATGCTCATCGCCGACGGCGTCTCCCCGTCGAACGAGGGCCGTGGGTACATCCTCCGCCGCCTGCTCCGCCGCACCGTCCGGGCGATGCGCCTGCTCGGCGTCGAGGGCGCGACGTTCCCCCAGCTGTTCCCGGCGTCGCGCGACGCCATGCAGGACGCCTACCCCGAGGTCGCCCACGGCTACGACCGGATCGCCCGCATCGCCTACGCGGAGGAGGAGACCTTCCTCCGCACCCTCGCGCAGGGCACGACGATCCTCGACGTCGCCGTCGACCGCGCCAAGGAGGACGGTCGGCCCGCGATCGGAGGCGACACCGCCTTCCTGCTCCACGACACGTTCGGCTTCCCGATCGACCTCACGATGGAGATGGCGGAGGAGGCCGGGGTCCACGTCGACCGGTCGGCCTTCGAGACGCTCATGTCGGAGCAGCGCGCCCGCGCGAAGGCCGACGCCAAGAGCAAGAAGACCGCCATCGCGGACCTCAGCGTGTACAGCGCGTTCCGTGCCTCGGGCGAGACGGTCTTCCTCGGCTACGACGCCCTGCAGACCGAGTCCCGTGTCCTCGGGCTCATCGTCGACGGACACAGCGTCGACCGCGCCGCCGCGGGCGACATCGCCGAGGTGATCCTCGGCGAGACCACCCTCTACGCGGAGTCCGGTGGCCAGGACGCCGACCAGGGCTCGATCGTCGGCAACGGCTTCGACCTCGAGGTCCTCGACGTGCAGCGCCCGGTGTCCGGGCTCTGGAGCCACACCGTGCAGGTCCGCTCGGGCGAGGTCGCCGTGGGGGACCCGGCGACCACGCTCGTCGACGCCGATTACCGCCGCGGTGCGACCCAGGCGCACTCCGCGACGCACCTCGTGAACGCGGCGCTCCGGGACGTGCTCGGCCCGGAGGCACTCCAGGCCGGCTCCTACAACAAGGCCGGCTACATGCGCCTTGACTTCTCGTGGAGCCAGCCGGTGTCGCTCGCCACGCGCTCGGAGATCGAGGACGTCGTCAACACGGCGATCCGCTCGGACCTCGAGGTCTCGACGCGCATCCTGCCGATCGACGAGGCGAGGGCGCTCGGAGCACAGGCCCTGTTCGGCGAGAAGTACGGTTCCGAGGTCCGCATGGTCGACATCGGCGGCCCCTGGTCCCGCGAGCTGTGCGGCGGCATCCACGTCGGCTCGAGCGCGCAGGTCGGTCTCGTCAACCTCGTCGGCGAGTCGAGCGTCGGGTCCACCAACCGCCGCGTCGAGGCGCTCGTCGGCATCGAGGGCTTCCGGGACCTCGCCGTCGAGCGGACGATCGTGTCCCAGCTGTCGAGTGCACTCAAGGCACAGCGCGACGAGCTGCCGACGCGCGTGCAGTCCCTCCTCGAGGACCTGAAGACCGCGCAGAAGCGGATCGCCGAGTACGAGTCGGCGAACCTCCAGCAGCGCGTCCCGGCACTGGCACGGACCGCGAGCTCCGTCGGGTCCGTCACGGTGGTCGCGCAGGCGGTCGACGGCCTCTCCTCGAGCGACGACCTCCGCGCCCTCGCGACGAGCGTCCGAGGGCAGCTCGGCGACACCGCCGCCGTGGTGGTCCTCGGCGCCGTCGTCGGTGGGAAGCCGGTCGTGATCGTCGCGACGAACGACGGTGCCCGCGCAGCCGGCGTGAAGGCGGGTCCGCTCGCCAAGGAGGCGGCGACGGTGCTCGGCGGTGGTGGCGGCGGCAAGCCCGACCTCGCCCAGGGCGGCGGGACGGACGCGTCGGCGCTGCCGGCGGCGCTCCGGGCGGTCACCGACCGCCTCGCGGCCTGACCGTGGCGGTGCGGTCCGGGCGACGCCTCGGCATCGACGTCGGGCGTGCCCGGATCGGGGTCGCCGTGTGCGACCGCGACGGGCTCCTCGCGACGCCGGTGGAGACCGTGCGTCGGGACGACGACACCGACCTCGTGCGGATCCTGGCGATCGCCGAGGAGTACGACGTGCTCGAGCTCGTCGTCGGGTTGCCGCTGTCGATGTCGGGTTCGGACACCGCGTCCACCAGGGACGCCCGGGAGTTCGCGGCACGGCTCGCGGCGCACCGCCCGGTCCGGCTCGTGGACGAACGGATGTCGACGGTGACGGCCCAGCGCGGGCTGCACCAGGCCGGTCGGAACACCAAGAAGTCCCGGGCAGTGATCGACCAAGCAGCCGCTGTTATCATTCTGCAATCTGCGCTCGACCACGAGCGCACGTCCGGTGCCCCACCCGGGGCCACGCTCGCCTGACACGGCCGCCCTCCCGACACGAACGTGCCGGGGCCCTGTCGGAGCTCCCACCGACAGAACGAGGACCGTTGGCAGACGATCTGGACTGGGACGCGATCATCGCGCCCGGCAACGAGGGCCCGGCCCGGCCGCTCTCCCGCCGCGAGGCCCGCGAGGCACGCGCCGCGGAGGAGTCGGCAGCGGCGACCGCAGCGGTGGAGCCGGGAGCGGTGCCCCCACGCGAGGACGCCCCGGCGGCCGGATCGGCGCACGACGACGTGCTGCCCGACCCGGCCTCGGTGCGCCACACGACCGACGCCGACGCGGAAGCCGCCGCGCTCCTCGGCGGGTCGGCTCCGGCCTCCCGTCCGCAGGGGGCGGATACGGGATTCGGCGCACGCCGCGGGACCTGGCAGGCCGCGGCTTCGGGTCCGCACGCGGGCGCTCCGGACCGCACGGGCACCGGCGGGGTCGCCTCCGGCGAGCCCGGGCGGACCGGCACCCTCGACCGCGAGACCGAGGACGCGCGGAGCGCGGTCGGAGCACCCGGGACCCCGACGACGGGCGACGGCGGGACGACCGGCGACGGACCGCGCGGCGGCTCGGGCGGTGGACGCGGTGGTGACAGCCGTGGACGCGGTGGTGACGGCCGTGGCGGACGTGGGGGAGCCTCCAGGCCGCCCCGCGGGGAACGCCCGGCGCGTCGCAAGGGACCGCTCATCGCGGGCATCGTCATCGTCGCGCTCGTCCTCGCCGCCGGCGTGGGCGCCGCGGCGTTCGTCGTGCCGAAGGTGCAGCAGGTCGTCGGTGCGTTCTCCGGGTCGAAGGAGCCGGACGACTACACCGGCACCGGGACGAGCAAGGTGACCGTCACGATCAAGGACGGGGACATCGGCGAGGACGTGGCGAAGACGCTGCAGCGCAGCGGCGTCGTCAAGAGCTCTGCGGTCTTCTACCAACTGCTCCTCCAGTCGCCCTCGGTGCAGTTCCAGCCGGGCTCGTACGCGCTGAAGAAGCAGATGAGCGCGAAGGTGGCCCTCGCGGCGCTGCAGGACAAGGCCAACCGGGTGGACGCCTCGATCGTGATCCCGGAGGGCACCGCCCTGAAGGACATCGAGGCGGGCATGGTCTCGAAGGCGGGCCTGAGCGAGGCCGACGTGGACGCGGCAGCGAAGGACCTCGGCGCCTACGGGCTCCCGGCCGGCGTGACGACCCTCGAGGGCTGGCTGTTCCCGGCGACCTACCCGATCAACCCGGGGTGGACGGCGAAGCAGTACTTCCAGTCGATGGTCGACACGATGAAGCAGCACCTGAAGACCGCCGGTGTGGCGGACGCCGACCAGGAGCACGTCATCGTGTTCGCCAGCCTCGTGCAGAAGGAGGCGGGTCTCGCGGCCGACTACCCGAAGGTCGCCCGGGTGTTCCAGAACCGGCTCGACCAGGGCATGCCCCTGCAGTCCGACGCCACGGTCGCCTACGGCACGGGCAACACGCACCGCGTCACGACGACCGACGCCGAGCGCGCCGACGCCGGCAACCCGTACAACACGTACAAGCACCAGGGCCTGCCGCCGGCGCCGATCTCGAACCCGGGCGACCTCGCGATCAACGCGGTCACGAAGCCGGCGACCGGCAACTGGCTGTACTTCGTCACGGTCGACCTGGAGACCGGCGAGACGGTGTTCTCCGACACCTACGCCCAGCACCAGCAGGCGGTCGCGCAGTTCCAGGCCTGGCTGCGCGCGCACCCGTCATACCAGTAGCCGGGAGCCGGACCGACGCGGCATGGTGTCCGTCCTCCTGTGGGAGGATGGGCACCATGCTTCGTTGGTTGACCGCCGGTGAGTCCCACGGACCCGAACTCATCGCCGTGCTCGAGGGCCTGCCCGCCGGTGTGCCGGTGTCGTACGAGTCGATCCGGGCCGACCTGGCCCGGCGGAAGCTCGGCTACGGCCGGGGCTCGCGGATGAAGTTCGAGCAGGACGAGCTGCACATCTCGGGCGGTGTCCGACACGGCTCCTCACTCGGCAGCCCGGTCGCGATCCGCATCGGCAACACCGAGTGGCCGAAGTGGGTCGAGGTGATGAACCCCGAGCCCGTCGAGCAGACCGACGCCTCCCGTGGGCGCAGTGCACCGCTGACCCGTCCGCGGCCCGGGCACGCCGACCTGGTCGGCATGCAGAAGTACGGCTTCGACGAGGCCCGACCCGTGCTCGAGCGCGCGTCCGCCCGCGAGACCGCCGCCCGCGTGGCGCTCGGCGCCGTCGCGAAGGCCTTCCTCGCCGAACTCGGGATCCGGTCCGTCGCGCACACGCTGCAGGTCGGCACCGTCCGGGTCCCGGACGGCACGGCGCTGCCGATGCCCGACGACGTCGACCGGCTCGACGACGACCAGCTGCGGTGCGCCGACGCCGACACCTCGGCCCGCATGGTCACCGAGGTGGAGGCCGCCAAGAAGGACGGCGACACCCTCGGCGGCGTCGTCGAGGTGCTGTTCTACGGCGTCCCGCCGGGGCTCGGCTCGCACGTGCACTGGGACCGCCGACTCGACGCCCGGCTCGCCGCCGCGGTCATGGGGATCCAGGCGATCAAGGGCGTCGAGGTCGGCGACGGCTTCGCGACGGCCGGCCGTGGGGGGGGGGGCGGCCCCCGGCCGCGCCGCCGCCGCGCCCGCGCCGGGCGCGGCGC
>JASCOJ010000050.1 GCA_029959645.1 Microbacteriaceae bacterium PS02332
CCCCCCCGCCCCCCCCCCCCCCGCGGGCGCGCCCCCGCGCCGCGGCGCGCCCCCCCCCCCCCCCCCGCTTCCGTGCGCGCCCGCCCGCCCGTCCGCCCGTCCGCCCCCAGGTTCCAGAATTCTGCGACCTCGACGCCTCCAGGCGGTCGTTCGTCGCACCACGACGATCGACACGCGGCGAGTCGTGTCACCTGGACCGCAGCGGTCGCGCGGGGCGTGCGGCCGCCGTCGTCCACAGGGCAGCGCGCGGCGTCCGGCCGTGTCGGTGTGGCCGGTTACCCTGACGGCGTGACGTACTCCACGACCGAGCTGACCGAGTCGGCCGTCGCCGACGCCCGTGCCCCCGGCACGCCGCAGCCCCTGACCGGCCGACCGTGGTGGCACGCGCTCGGGGTGTTCGACCTCGAGACGACGGGCATCGACGTCGAGACCGCGCGGATCGTCACGGCGCACGTCGGCCTGATCGACATGACGGGGCGCTCCATCGCCGAGGGCGCCTGGCTCGCCGACCCCGGCGTCGAGATCCCGGAACAGGCGTCGGCCGTGCACGGCATCTCGACCGAGCGCGCCCGCGCCGAGGGCCGTCCGGCGGGCGAGGTCGTCGCCGAGATCGTCGCCGCGGTCGAGGCCGTCTTCGCCCGCGGTGTCCCGCTCGTCATCTACAACGCCCCGTACGACCTCACGGTCCTCGCGCGGGAGGCCGAACGCCACGGCATCGCCGCACCGGTGATCGGGAACGTGGTCGACCCGCTCGTGATCGACAAGGCGCTCGACACGTACCGCAAGGGCAAGCGCACGCTCGAGGTCGCCAGCCAGCTGTACGGCGTGCAGCTCGACGACGCCCACGACGCCGGTGCCGACGCCGTCGCGGCGGGCCGGGTGGCCCAGGCGATCGCCGTGAAGTACCCCGACGAGCTCGGCATCAGTGCCGAGGAACTGCACCGGAAGCAGATCGGCTGGTGCTCCGAGCAGGCCGCCTCGTTCCAGGAGTACATGCGGGCCAAGCGCGATCCGTCGTTCACAGCGGACGGACGCTGGCCGCACAGGGACGCCACCTCGACCCTGTAGCATCTGGCGCGGGGCGAGCTCGACGTTGCCGTCCCGTACGACACCGGACGAGCAAGCACCCTGGGGAGATCCGCACACGTGTTCCTGAAGACCTTCGGTTGGTCGTTGGCCATCACCGTCATCGCACTCGCGGTGGCCCTCGTGTACGGCGGCTGGAGCGCTGTCATCATCACCCTGATCCTCGGCGTGCTCGAGGTCAGCCTGAGCTTCGACAACGCGGTCGTGAACGCCCGCATCCTCGAGCGGATGAACCCGTTCTGGCAGCGGATGTTCCTCACCGTGGGCATCGTCATCGCCGTCTTCGGCATGCGCGTGCTGTTCCCGCTGCTCATCGTCGGCGTGACGGCACAGCTGAACCCGGTCGAGGCCGTGCAGCTCGCGCTCGAGAAGGGTCCGATCGACGAGCCCGGCACGTACGCGTACCTGCTGCACGAGGCGCACCCGCAGATCGCGGCCTTCGGCGGGATGTTCCTGCTCATGATCTTCCTCGACTTCATGTTCGAGGACCGCGAGATCACCTGGCTGTCCTGGCTCGAGCGCCCGCTGCTCTTCGTGGGCAAGCTCCCGATGGTCAACGTCATCATCGCCCTCGCCGCGCTGGGGGTGGCCGGCACGCTCGCCGGCGACCACCAGTCGGTCGTGCTCATCGCGGGCATCGCCGGCCTCGTCACGTACTTCCTCGTCACCGGGCTCGGCGGGCTGTTCGACGTCGACGACCCCGAGGACGACGGCAACTCCTTCGAGAGCACCGGCGAGATGGTGGCCGAGGCGAACCGCATCAGCGGCGGCCGGAAGGTCGGGCACGTCGCCGGCCGCGCGGCGTTCCTGCTCTTCCTCTACCTCGAGGTCATCGACGCATCGTTCTCCTTCGACGGCGTCATCGGCGCGTTCGCGATCACGGCCGACCCGATCATCATCGCGCTCGGCCTCGGCCTCATCGGCGCCCTGTTCGTGCGGTCTCTCACCGTCTTCCTGGTCAGGCAGGGCACGCTGGACGAGTTCGAGTACCTCGACCACGGTGCGCACTGGGCGATCGGTGCACTCGCGGTCATCCTGCTCGTCACCATCACCCACGAGGTGAACGAGGTCGTCACCGGCCTCATCGGCGTGGTCTTCATCCTCGCCGCGTTCATCTCGTCGGTGGTCCGCAACCGCCGCAAGGCCGCTGCGGGTACCGGCGCACCCGAACGGGTCACCGCCGCATCCTGACCGGCACCGACGCCGGCCGACCGACCACGACGAAGGGTTCACCTCATGGGTCTCAGCCTCCAGAAGGGCCAGGCGCTCTCCCTGACCAAGAACGACGGAGGCGCGCTCACGCGGGTCCGGCTCGGACTCGGCTGGGACGCCGTCGCGGGCAAGCGCGGCCTGTTCGGGATGAAGAAGGAGGCCGAGGTCGACCTCGACGCGTCGGCGGTCTTCTTCGACGCGGCCGGGCAGCCCATCGACTACGTCTGGTTCAACCAGCTCCGGAGCAAGGACGGGTCGGCGCAGCACGCCGGCGACAACCTGACCGGTGCCGGCGACGGTGACGACGAGGTCATCCGCATCGACCTCTCCGCCGTGCACCAGGCCGTGGCCCAGATCGTCTTCGTGATCTCGAGCTACAGCCGGCAGACGTTCGACAACGTGCAGAACGCGTTCTGCCGCGTCGTCGACGACTCGACTGCGGGCGCGCCCGAGGTGGCCCGCTACCAGTTGACCGAGTCCGGTCCGCACACCGCCATGGTCATGGCGAAGGTGTCCCGGTCCGGAGCAGGATGGACCTTCACCGCGATCGGTGAGCGCGCGAACGGCCGCACCGTGCAGGACCTCGTCGGTCCCGCCGCAGCCGCTCTCTGACCGCACGACCGCACGACGGAAAGGACGATCGATGGCGACCCTCTCGCTCTCGAAGGGGAACAACCTCTCCCTCACCAAGACGGACCCGAGTCTGCGCCGAGCGATGATCGGGCTCGGCTGGGACCCGCGGACCACCGCGGGCGAACAGTTCGACCTCGACGCGTCGGCGCTGCTGGTCGGCGCGAACGGCAAGGTGCGGTCGAACGACGACTTCATCTTCTACAACCAGCTGTCCTCGGCGGACGGATCGGTCGTGCACCAGGGCGACAACCGCACCGGCGAGGGTGACGGCGACGACGAGCAGGTCCTCATCGACCTCGATCGTGTCTCCCCCGACGTCGAGCGCGTCGTCATCGTCGTGACGATCGACCAGGCCGACCTGCGCCGACAGAACTTCGGGCAGGTGCGCGGTGCGTTCTGCCGGGTCGTCAACGACGAGACCGGCAACGAGGTCGTCCGCTTCGACCTGACCGAGGACGCCGCGTCCGAGACCGGCATGGTGTTCTCCGAGATCTACCGGTACGACGGCGAGTGGAAGTTCCGCGCGGTCGGCCAGGGCTACGCCACGGGGCTCCGCGGCGTCGCCACCGACTACGGCGTCGTCCTCGACTGACCGCCTCCCGCAGACCCGAAAGGACCGACACCATGGCCGGACTCTCCCTGACCAAGGGCAACAACCTCTCCCTCACGAAGACGAGCCCCGGGCTGACGGTCGCGACCGTCGGCCTCGGGTGGGACCCGCGTACGACCGCCGGCGAGCAGTTCGACCTCGACGCCTCGGCGCTCCTCGTCGGGGCGAACGGCAAGGTCCGCTCGGACGCCGACTTCGTCTTCTACAACCAGCCGCGCAGCGCCGACGGGTCCGTCGAGCACAAGGGCGACAACCGCACCGGCCAGGGCGAGGGCGACGACGAGCAGATCGTCATCGACCTGCAGGCCCTCCCGGCCGAGGTCGACCGCGTCGTCATCGCCGTCTCGATCGACCAGGGCGAGGCCCGCCGGCAGAACTTCGGACAGGTCCGCAGCGCGTACTCGCGGGTGCTCGACCAGGACGGCACCGAGATCGTCCGGTTCGACCTCTCCGAGGACGCCGCACCCGAGACCGCGATGATCTTCTCGGAGATCTACCGGAACGGCGCCGAGTGGAAGTTCCGGGCCGTCGGTCAGGGCTACACGACCGGTCTCGCCGGCATCGCGACCGACTTCGGCGTCCAGCTCGGCTGACCCGCCCCGCACGCACGACCCCACCCGCACCCGCACCTGTACCCGCACCCAGACCAGGAGACACCCGATGCCCGGACCGCTCGCACCGCCGGAACCGTCCGACCCCGGTCAGGAGGCGCTCGTCCTCCGGCCGGCCGACGCCGCCGAGACGGTGGTACCGGACGACGCTCCCGGCATGGTGCCGGTCGACCCGGACCGGCAGTCGCAGATCGCCGCGCAGGCGCGGGAGTTCGTCGACGAGGTCGCCTCGCTCGACCCGCGCTCCCCCGCCTTCACCGAGAAGGTGGACGGGATCACCGCCATCGCGAGCACCGAGATCTCCCGGTCGGGAGGCTTCTCCTCGCGGATGCTCGAACGCTCGCAGTCGTCGGTGGCCGGTGCGAAGCGCTCCGGTGACGGTGCACAGGTCCGGGTCGCGACCACGCTCGGTGACCTCCGCTCGACGGTCGAGGACCTCACGCCGAACCAGGCCGACCTCAGCACGGGTCGGAAGATCCTCGGCATGATCCCGGGCGGGAACAAGCTCGCGAAGTACTTCCAGAAGTACGAGTCGGCGCAGACCCAGCTCGACGCGATCATCAAGTCGCTCATGGCCGGGCAGGACGAGCTCCGGAAGGACAACGCGACCCTCGCCGACGAGAAGGTCCAGCTGTGGGAGACCATGCAGCAGCTGAGCGAGTACGCCGTCTTCGCGAAGGCCCTCGACGCCGCGACCGTGAGCAAGATCGACTCGCTCCGGAACGGCGGCCGGGTCGAGGAGGCCCAGAAGCTCGAGGCCGACGTGCTGTTCCCGGTGCGGCAGCGGCACCAGGACATCCTCACGCAGCTCGCCGTCTCGGTGCAGGGCTACCTGGCGATGGACCTCATCCGCAAGAACAACACCGAGCTCATCAAGGGCGTCGAGCGTGCGCGGACCACGACGATCGCGGCGCTCCGCACGGCGGTCGTGGTGGCCCAGGCCCTCGCCAACCAGAAGATGGTGCTCGACCAGATCGACGCCGTGAACAGCACCACGAACGCGATGATCCTGCAGACGAGCGAGATGCTGCGCGACCAGACCGCGCGCATCCACCAGCAGGCGACGAGCTCGGGCGTCAGTGTCGAGACGCTGCAGAAGGCGTTCGACAACGTCTTCCAGACGATGGACGCGATCGACTCCTTCCGTTCGGAGGCCGCGCAGAACATGGCCTCGACCGTCACGGCGCTCGAGTCCGGCATCCAGCGTGCGAAGCCGTACCTCGAGCGCGCCCGGCAGTCGGACGACGACCAGCGGTCGATCTCGCGATGACCGCGAGGGTCGTGCGTCGTGCGTGACCGCCTGCGCGCGCTCTTCGGCCGCGAGGACGACCGTCAGCCGGACGTCCCGGACCCGGACGTGCCGACGGCGTCCGCGGTCGCGGCCGCTGCAGCCGCACGCATCGACGTGCGTGGTGCCGGTGGTGCCGCGGACGACGCATCGGCGGCAGCCGGGCTCGACGACCTCCGGGCGTACGTCCGCGCCGCCGGGGCCGATCTGCCGTCCGTGGTGTCCTCGCGGGTCCGGCACGTCGAGGACCTCCTCCGGGAGGCGGCGGGCACCGTGATCGCCCGTGGTGCCTCCACGGAGCAGCGCTACCTCTTCCAGGCGATCGTCGACGACTACCTGCCCACCCCGGTGCGGACCTACCGCTCGCTCCCGGCCGGCGACCGCACCCCGGACAGCGCGGCCACCCGCACCCTCGCCGGTCAGCTCGACGTCGTCGCGGAGACCGTCGACGACATGCACGAACAGATCAGGAGCGGGGCCATCGCCGAACTCTCGACCCACGGGCGCTTCCTGCGCGACCGACTCGGCGACGGTGACCCGGGCCTCCGCCTCCGCGGAGCGGACTCGTGACCGGGCGGCTCGTCCCCGGGGCGAACGCGGCGCTCACCGCCGAGAACCCCGGCCTGTCCGCGGTCGTCGTCGGCATCACGTGGGACCAGATCGCCAGCCGCGGTCCGTCCGCGGAACTCGTGCCGGTTGCGATCGTGTGCGGTCCCGACGGCCACGCGCTCTCCGACGAGGACCTCGTCTTCTTCAACCAGCTCGAGGACGCCAGCGCGGCCGTGCGGTACCTCGACGAGTCCGACCAGGAGGAGATCGACGTCGACCTGGCCTCGGTCCCCGCCGTCGTCGACAAGATCGTGTTCGCGGTCTACCTCGACCCGGACCCGCGGTCGCCGCGCGACCTCGGCTCGGTGCGGTCCATGTCGATCCGGGTCTGCGCGCCCGACGGCCGCGAGTTGGTCGCCTTCCCGCTGCCCTCCGAACGCAACCACACCATCGACGCCGTCGTGCTCGGCGAGCTGTACCGGCACCGAGCCGAGTGGAAGTTCCGGGCCGTCGGCCAGGGCTACACCACCGGCCTCACCGGCCTCCGCGCCGACCACGGCATCGGCCGCGGGCGATGAGCACCGGGCACCCCTACCTGCGACGGCGCGTCCGCCCCGGGCTGACCGCGGCGCCCACGTCCACGGCATCCGCGACGACGGGCGCGGCCCCGTCGTCGTCCGCACCGTCGACGGTCCCCGGCGGCGCGGCCTCCGGGTCGCCTCGGCTCGCGCCGCCGTCCGGACCGGACGGGGGCAGTGCCGGCGGAACCGGCGGCGGTACCCCTGCCCGCACCGGTGCCGACCGTTCCCCGACGAGCGCCGGCAGCGGCAGCGCCGACGGCGGCAGCGGTAGCGGCCTGAGCCTGTCGTTCGGCAGCCCCGCTGCCCCGAGCCGGACCCCGGCTGTTCCCTCGCATCCCGGCACCCCCACGTCCCGCCCGACCACCGCGTCCCCGACGACCCCCGCCCGGAGCGCGACGACACCCGCCCGGAGCGCGACGACACCCGCCGGGAGCGCGACGGCGGCCGCCGGGAGCGCATCGGCACCGTCCGGCCCCTCGGACCGCGTCGCCCGTCGCCTCGCCGCCCGGGCAGCCCGCATCCGCCCCTTCCTGGTGCCGGACCCGCACGACGTCCGGGTCCTCGGCCCGGACCACCCGGTCGTCCGCATCGACCGTCGACGTTCCGCGGTCGGCGCCCTGCGCGTCACCGGTGCGACGAGCGCGGCGTGGGAGACCACCGACTGGACGGTGGGCGCCGAGACGGTCGACGGCGCCGAGGCCGGCCGCTCGTTCCGCACCGCGGGCAACCGTCCGCTCGTCGGCTTCGACGGCGGTGCGGTGCTCGTGGCCCTCCGGCACGTCCGCCGACTCCGCCGCGCACTCGTCATGGGCCGCGGCGCCGACCGGCTCGTCGTGGCGCTGCACGACGGCACGACGCTCGCGGTCGACCCGGGCGACGCCGACACCATGACCGTCCTCGCGCTGTCCGTCGTCGACGGCGAGCTCGAACTCCGCGCTGAACCCTTCCCGAGGTCCTCCCACGACGGCGAGGTCTTCGCCGCCTTCGGGTTCGTCCTCTCCGCCCCGACCGTGGGAGCCTGACCCGTGCGGCACTTCGCCAACCTGCCCGACCAGGACCAGCTGTTCATCCGGCCGCCCGAGGACGTCCACCGCGGCAGCGACCAGGACCTCCGCGCCGTCGCCCTCGGCGCGACGCTCTACACGCCGGGCATCCGGCCGGACCTGGTGCGGGACGTGCGCCGGCAGACCGAGCTCGGCGCCGGCTCGATCGTGCTCTGTCTCGAGGACTCGGTCGCCGACGCCGACCTGCCGACGGCCGAGGCGAACGTCGACGCGGCCCTCCGTGCCCTCACCGACGACCACGACGACGCGACGCTCCCGCAGCTCTTCGTCCGGGTGCGGGACGCCGAGCACCTCGAGCGCCTGACCGACCGGTTCGGTGCCCACGCCCTCGACGTGCTCAGCGGTGTCGTGCTCCCGAAGTTCGAGGACGGCAACGGGTCAGGGGGCCGCTACTTCGACGTCCTCGACGCGGTCAACGCGGACCGTCCCGACGACCGCCGCCTGCTCGTGATGCCGATCCTCGAGTCCCCGGCGATCATGCACCGGGAGACCCGGACCGAGGCGCTGGCCGCCGTCCGCGAACTGCTCCTCGCCCGCCGCCGGGACGTCCTCGCGGTGCGCATCGGCGCGACCGACCTGTCCAGCGTGTTCGGGCTGCGGCGCCCCTCGCACCTCACCGTCTACGAGGTGCAGGTGCTCGCGTCGGTGATCGGTGACGTCGTGAACGTCCTCGGGCGCGCACGGGACGGCTTCGTCGTCGCGGGACCGGTGTGGGAGCACTACCCGGACTCGGACCGGGTGTTCCGGACGACCCTGCGCAGCACGCCGTTCCAGGAGGCGGGTGACCTCGCACTGCGTCGGCAGCTGCTCCTCGAGGGCTTCGACGGCCTGCTGCGCGAGGTCACCCTCGACCGGGCGAACGGCCTCACCGGCAAGACAGTCATCCACCCGCGGCACGTCCCCCTCGTGCACGCCATGTCCGTGGTCAGCGACGAGGAGTACTCGGACGCGACCGATGTCCTGGCGAACGTGGCCGGGGGTGTCGCCGCGTCGAAGTACGGCAACAAGATGAACGAGATGAAGCCGCACCACGACTGGGCCGAGCGCACCATGCTCCGTGCCCGGGCGTTCGGTGTCGCCGCCCCCGACGTCACCTACGTCGACCTCCTCGAGCGGAGCCTCCCGTGACCATGGTCCTCCCCGCCCCCGCCGACCTCGGACTCGCCGTCGTGGACGCGCCGGCGTCCGAGGACGGCACCGCCGACGCTCCCGTGGCGCTCTCCGCGCTCGTGCGGCTCGCGCTCCGCCGCAACCCGAAGCGCGCGCACCTGCTCGTCTCGACCGTGCTCGCCAAGCACGTCCCGACGGTGCCCGCGGTGGCGCTGCTCGCCGGCGAGGCGCTCGGCGCACGGGTCGCGGACGTGCTCGACGGCGGCGCGCGCCTCGACGCCGACGCCGTCGACCGACTCGTCGCGGTGCTGCGCCTCCAGGCCCTGACCGCCGTCGGCGGGACCGGCCCGACGACGTCCAGCCCGACGACGTCCAGCCCGACACCGTCCAGCCCGACGCCGTCGAGCCCGAGCCCGACGCCGACCGCCGGACACGCCACCGCACCCGCAGCCGCGCCCGTGCCCGGTGACGACCTGCACCGGGCCGCCACGGGCCTCCGCACCGACCTCGCCGCCGGACGCGCGGACCACCCGGACGCACTCGTGCTCGGCTTCGCGGAGACCGCGACGGCGCTCGGCGCGATGGTCGCCGAGGCACTCGGCGCCGCGTACCTGCACTCCACCCGCCACGACCCGCCCGGCGCGACCCCCGCCGCCGGCTTCGACGAAGCGCACTCGCACGCGACCGCGCACCGGCTGCTCCCCGCCTCACCCGACTGGCTCCCGGTCGACGGGACCGTCGTGCTCGTCGACGACGAACTGAGCACCGGGGCGACGGCGCGCGCGACGATCCGGGAACTGCACGCGATCGCGCCGCAGCGACAGTGGGTCATCGCGGCCCTCGTCGACCTGCGCTCCGCCGAGGACGTCGCCGCGACCGAGGCACTCGCGCTCGAGCTGGGTGCCCCCGTCGCCGTCGTCGCGCTCGGCCGGGGCCGCGCCGTCCTGCCCGCGGGGCTGCCGGAGTCGGCCGCAGACCTCATCGCGACGAGCGCGACCGAGCCGACGGACGGGAGGCCCGGGTCGGCCCCGCCCCGCGCCTCCCGTCCCGGCGTGGTCACCCGCGTCGCGGGGGCACCGACGTCGGTCGACCGCACCGGCACCCCGGCCCGGCGGGTGCGCCTGCCGCGCACCGACCTGGAGGGCACGGCCGCCGACGTCCTGGCGGCGATCGGGAGCGACGCCCGACGCGTCCTGGTGCTCGGCACCGAGGAGCACATGCACACCCCGCTGCTCGTCGCCGACGCGCTGCGGCGTCGGAGCGCTGCGGACGTCCGGTCGTCGACGACGACCCGCTCCCCCGTCGCCGTCCTGGACGACCCGACCTGGCCGATCCGCTCCGGGATCCGGCACCGCTCGCACGACACCACGGTCGACGGCCCCGGTGACCGGTTCGCCTACAACGTCCGCGGGTTCGACGCCGTCGTCGTCCTCCCGGAGCCCGGCACCGACCAGACCCTGCTCGACGGCGCCGACGGCCTCCTCGCCGCCCTGGCCACGGTCACGCCCCGCGTGGTCGTGGTCGACGCCCCGCTCGTCGACGGCGCGGACCAGGAACGGCAGCCCCGCCCACTGACCGGGCCGTCGTTCGGGTCCTACGAGCCCGACGACGTGACGTGGCTCCTGCAGGACCTCGCGGACGCCGCACTCGAGGCCGACACCTCCGACCGGGAGCGCGCGATCCAGCTCGAGGGCGCGAACTACGCCGAGTCGCTGCCCGTCGAGTACGTCCCCTCCGAGGCGTACGAGGCGCTCTACCGGGAGGCCCTCGACCGGTCGGCGCGCCGCATCGCCGAGGCGGTCGGCGTCGTCACCGAGCTCGTCCTGCGGGACCGCCCGGACGCCGTCCTGGTGTCCCTCGCCCGCGCCGGCACCCCGGTCGGGATCCTCATGCGACGCTGGGCCGAGCAGCACCACGGGCGGAAGCTCGCGCACCTGACCGCGAGCATCGTCCGGGGCGTGGGCATCGACGAGACGGCCCTGCGATGGCTCGCGGCCCACCACGACCCGGCCCAGGTGGTCTTCGTCGACGGGTGGACCGGCAAGGGCGCGATCACCCGGGAGCTGACCGACGCGCTCGACCGGTTCGCGGCGACCGACGGCGTGCGGTTCGGCGACGAGTTGGCCGTCCTGGCCGACCCCGCCGGGTGCACCCCGCTGCACGGGACCCGCGACGACTACCTCGTCCCGTCGGCGTGCCTGAACTCGACGGTGTCCGGGCTGGTCTCGCGCACGGTGTTCAACCGTCGGTGGACCCCCGACGGCACCTTCCACGGCGCGAAGCAGTACCGGCACCTGGGCGCGCGCGACCACTCCCGGTCCTTCGTGGCGACGATCGCCGAGCACTTCGCCGCCGTGCGACCCGCGGTCGACGCGGTGCTCGCCGCGACCGAGCCGGCCGACCGCGTCGTGGACTGGCGCGGCATGCGCACGGTCGAGGCGATCGGCGCCGAGTACGGCATCGACGACCTGCACCTCGTGAAGCCCGGCGTCGGCGAGACCACCCGCGTGCTGCTCCGCCGGGTGCCCTGGCAGGTCCTCGTCCGCGACCCCGACGACGTCGACATCGCGCACGTCGTCGCCCTCGCCCGGGAACGCGGCGTCCCCGTCGTGACCCGCCCGGACCTCTCCTACAGCTGCGTCGGACTCATCCACCCGCTCGGCAGCCGCGTGAGCCCGGACGGAGCGGCCTCGTGACGGCGCTCGTCGGCTTCGACCTCGACCGCACGGTCGTCTACTCGGCCGCCGCGCTCCTGCTCGACGGCCCCGACGACCAGGCCCCCGGGCTCGTGGTCACCGAGGTGTACGAGGGCGCACCGCTCTCCTTCATGACCCGGGCCGCCGAGGCCGCCCTCGCCCGGCTCGCCGCGGACGCGACCGTGGTGCCGGTCACGACCCGCACCGTCGCGCAGTACCGGCGCATCCGGCTCCCGCTGCCGGCGGCGGGCTGGGCCGTCACCACGAACGGCGCGGTCGTCCTGCGCGACGGCGTCCCGGACACCGACTGGACCGCGAGCCTGCGCACGGAGCTCGAACGGGCCTCCGCGCCGCTGCCCGAGGTCGAGAACCGGCTCACCCGCTCGCTGCCCGCGGCCGCGCTCCTGCGCACCCGACGGGCCGAGGAGCTGTTCGTCTACGCGATCGTCGACCGGGCGGCGCTGCCCGACACCGCCGTCGCCGACCTCGCGACGGAGCTCGCCGGGCTCGGGTGGACGGTCTCGGTTCAGGGGCGGAAGCTCTACGCCGTGCCGGTGCCGATCCGGAAGGAGCGGGCCCTCGCCGCCGTCGCCGAGCGCATCGGCGCGACCCGCACGGTCGCCGCCGGGGACTCCCTGCTCGACCGCGACATGCTCGCGTGGGCGGACGTCGCGATCCGACCTGCGCACGGCGAACTCGACGCGGCGGGGTGGACGGCGCCGAACCTCCTCGTCACGCGCGCACGGGGCGTCCTGGCCGGCGAGGAGCTCATCGGGCTGGCGACCGAGGCGGCACTGACCAGCGCCTGAGCCGACCCCGGCGCAGCCCGACCGGACGACGAACGGGCGGCCCTCCCGCAGGAGGACCGCCCATTCGTGTTCGCTCGGGGGCTGCTTACTTGCTGAAGCCCTTGAAGCGCTGGTTGAACTTCTCGACGCGTCCGGCCGAGTCGAGGATGCGCTGCTTGCCCGTGTAGAACGGGTGCGACGCGGAGGAGATCTCGACGTCGATGACCGGGTAGGTCGCACCGTCGAGCTCGATGGTCTTGTCGCTGTTCGCGGTGGAACGCGTCAGGAACGTCTCACCGGAAGCCAGGTCACGGAAGACGATGGCGCGGTACTCGGGGTGGGTGTCGGTCTTCATGTCTGTTCCTCGGTCTGCGGTTGGTCGGGAGGTGCGCGGTCGCGCGGGAAGCCCGTGCTGTCGCGCGGAAGTCAGTGGCGGACGCCAGCCGTCAACGTTACCAGACGGCGGCGCGGATCGGGAGTGACGCCGCGGCCGTGTCAGGCCGCGCGGGCCGTCCAGCGACCGGCGTCCTTCGTCACGGTGAGGTCGACGCCGAACGCGCTGCTCAGCGTCTCGGCGGTCAGGACGTCGTCGACCGGCCCGGCTGCCTGCACGTGCCCGTCGGCGAGCACCAGCGCGTGCGTGAAGCCCTGCGGGATCTCCTCGACGTGGTGGGTGACGATGACGATCGCGGGCGAGTCACCGCTCTGCGCGTAGCCGCCGAGGGTGCGGACGAGGCTCTCGCGGGCGCCGAGGTCGAGCGACGCGGCGGGCTCGTCGAGGAAGAGCACCTCGGGGTCGGTCATCACGGCGCGGGCGATCTGGACGCGCTTCTGCTCGCCGTCGCTGAGCTCGCCGAAGGCCCGGTCGGTGAAGGCGCCGAGGCCCCACTCGTCGAGCACCCGCTGGGCGCGACGGACGTCGAGCTCCTCGTACTCCTCGTTCCAGCGGCCGGTGACCGAGTACGCGGCGGTGAGGACGACGTCGATGACCTTCTCGGTCACCGGGATGCGGCGCGCCAGGGCCGTCGAGGCGAACCCGATGCGGGGACGCAGCTCGAACAGGTCGGCGCCGCCGAGCTCGGTGCCGAGCACCTCGACCTCGCCGGAGGTCGGGAAGGTCTGGGCACCGGCGACCTGCAGCAGCGTGGTCTTCCCGGCGCCGTTCGCGCCGAGCACCACCCAGCGCTCGTCGTCCTGCACCTCCCACGAGATCCCGTCGAGGATGGTGGCCCCGTTGCGGACCACGGAGACGTCTGACAAGCGCACGACCGAGGGCATGCGGCAAGACTACGCGAGCGCGGTCCGCTCCCCCGTCAGCCGCGCAGGCGCGGTCGTCGACGGCGGACGGACAGGAGGCCCGGCGCCGGCCCGTCGGCCCGGCACCGGGCCTCCCGGCCGGCCCGTCAGGCGCGCAGCGCCCGGCGCGGCCCGGGTCGTACACGGCGCGCGTCTTCGTGGCGATGGCACCCCAGGTGAACTCGCTCTCGACGCGCAGCCGACCGGCGCGCCCCATGAGCTTCGCGAGCCCGAGGTCGTCGAGGACCTCGTTGAGGGTCGCGGCGAGGTCGGCGACGTACCGGTCCGGGTCCGTCGGCGTCCCGGTGCCGTCGGTGGCCTGGTCGATCGGCACGATGCGGCCGGTGAGCCCGTCGGCGACGACCTCGGGGATGCCGCCGGTCTTCGTGCCGACGACCGGGATGCCGCAGGCCATGGCCTCGAGGTTGACGATCCCGAGCGGCTCGTAGATCGACGGGCAGACGAACACCGTCGCGCTGGAGAGCACGTGCACGATCTCCCGGTGCTCGAGCATCCGGTCGATCCAGACGACACCGTTGCGGCGGGTCCGGAGGTCCTCGACGAGTCCGGTGACCTCGGCCAGGATCTCGGGTGTGTCGGGCGCGCCGGCGCAGAGCACGACCTGGACGTCCTCGGGCAGCGAGGCCACCGCGCGGAGCAGGTACGGCAGGCCCTTCTGCCGGGTGATCCGGCCGACGAAGACGACGCTCGGCCGGTCCGGGTCGATGCCGAGCGCACGGACGGCGTCGTCGTCGCGCTCGGGCTTCCAGTCGTCGATGTCGATGCCGTTGTAGACGACCTTCACCCGGTCCGGGTCGATGGTCGGGTACGAGCGGAGGATGTCGGCACGCATCGCCTTCGAGACCGCGACGACACCGTCGGCGTTCGTGAAGGCCTCGCGCTCCATCCAGCTCGAGAGCCGGTAGCCGCCACCGAGCTGCTCGGCCTTCCACGGGCGGAGCGGCTCGAGGCTGTGGGCGGTGACGACGTGCGGGATGCCGTGCGTCAGCTGCGCCAACCGGCCCGCGGAGTTCGCGTACCAGGTGTGCGAGTGCACGACGTCGGCGCCCTCGGTGTCGGCCGCGATCTGCACGTCGGTGCCGAGCGTCTGCAGTGCGGGGTTGGCCTGTTCGAGGCCGGCGGGGGTCCGGTAGGCCCACACCCCCTCCTCGTCGCGGAACCCGCCGAAGGCCCGGACGCGGACGTCGGTGTCCGTCCCGGACCGCAGCGCCGCGGTCAGCTGGGCAACGTGGACACCCGCTCCGCCGTAGACCTCCGGCGGATACTCCCTGGTCAGTAGATCGACTCGCACGCGTTCAAACTAACGGGTTCCCAGTGCTGACGCCTACTGTGAGCGACATGGCAACGAAGAAGGTGTTCGGCATCGTGCTCGCTGGCGGCGAGGGCAAACGGCTCATGCCGCTCACAGCAGACCGTGCGAAGCCGGCCGTGCCGTTCGGTGGGAACTTCCGGCTCGTGGACTTCGCGCTGTCGAACCTGGTCAACTCCGGGCTCCAGCGCATCGTCGTCCTGACGCAGTACAAGTCGCACTCCCTCGACCGGCACGTCTCGCAGACCTGGCGCATGGAGGGGCTGCTCGGCTCCTACGTCGCCTCGGTCCCGGCGCAGCAGCGACTCGGCAAGCGCTGGTTCGCCGGTTCGGCCGACGCGATCCTGCAGTCCCTCAACCTGATGCGTGACGAGCGGCCCGACATCGTCGTCGTGGTCGGCGCGGACCACGTGTACCGGATGGACTTCTCCCAGATGGTGGAGGCACACATCGCCTCCGGCCGCAGCGCGACGGTCGCGGCGATCCGCCAGCCGATCGAGCTGGCCGACCAGTTCGGCGTCATCAAGGTCGACGACGACGACCCGACGCGCATCGAGGCGTTCCTCGAGAAGCCGAAGGACGCCACCGGGCTGCCGGACTCCCCCGGCGAGGTGCTCGCGTCGATGGGCAACTACGTCTTCGACGCCGACGCGCTCGTCGACGCGGTGCTCCGCGACGGCCAGGTCGAGTCCTCGAACCACGACATGGGCGGCGACATCATCCCGGACTTCGTCCGTCGCGGCGACGCCGGCGTGTACGACCTGCAGCGCAACGAGGTGCCCGGCTCGAACGACCGCGACAAGTACTACTGGCGCGACGTGGGCACGATCGACTCGTTCTTCGACGCGCACATGGACCTCATCGCCCCGGTGCCGGTGTTCAACCTGTACAACCAGGACTGGCCGATCTTCAACCAGCAGACCAACCTGCCGCCGGCGAAGTTCGTCCGCGACGCCAACGGCAACACCGGGGCGACGGTCGACTCGATCGTGTCGCTCGGGTGCCTGCTGTCCGGCGCCCAGGTCGAGCGGAGCGTCATCGGGCCCTGGGCGACCATCGACTCGCAGGCGAAGGTCCTCGACTCGATCGTGTTCGAGCGCGCGACGATCGGTGCCGGTGCCGTCGTGAACCGGGCGATCCTCGACAAGGACGTCGTCCTCGCCCCCGGTGCCCGGGTCGGCCTGGACCGTGCGGCGGACGAGGCCCGGGGCTTCACCGTCACCGAGTCCGGCATCACCGTGGTCGGCAAGGGCGTCCGCGTCGAGGCCTGACCCACATCAACGCACGTCCCGAGGACCCCGCAGACGGCTCGCCGGCGCGGGGTCCTCGGTCGTCCGGGTGTCCTGGCCGCAGGGCGTCACACGACACGAGGCCCCGCTACCGTTGTCGGGTGCCGCGCTTCCTCGTCGTCCTCGATGCCGACTCCACCCTGCTCGAGGACGAGGTGATCGAGCTCCTCGCCGACGCCGCGGGGACGCGGGACGCCGTCGCGGCCGTGACCGAGCGGGCGATGCGCGGGGAGATCGACTTCGCGGACAGCCTCCGGCAGCGGGTCGCGACGCTCGCGGGGCTCCCGACCGCCGTGTTCGAGTCCGCACGGCGTGCGGTCCGCGTGACTGCCGGAGCCGATGAACTCGTCCGGGTCGTGCACGCGGCGGGTGGGACGGTCGGCGTCGTCTCCGGCGGGTTCCACGAGGTCCTGGACCCGTTCGCGGATCGGCTCGGGCTCGACCACTGCCGGGCGAACCGACTCGAGGTCATCGACGGGCGCCTGACCGGGCGGGTGCTCGGCGACGTGGTGGATGCGCAGGCCAAGGCGGACTCCCTGACTGCGTGGGCCGCTGCCGACGGGATCGCCGCGTCGCGCACGGTCGCGGTCGGGGACGGCGCGAACGACCTCGGGATGATGGCCGTCGCGGCGCTGTCGGTCGCCTTCGACGCGAAACCGCGGGTCCGCGCCGAGGCTGACGTCGCCGTGGTGGACCGCGACCTGTCCGCCGTGCTCGCGACGCTCGGCCTGCGCGGCTGACCGCGGCGCGGCCGCTCGGCGGCGGTCAGCGCGGTCCGGTGCCGCGGCTCGTCGGTGCGGTCAGTGCCCCATGCCCAGCCCGCCGTCGACCGGGACGACCGCACCCGAGATGTAGCCCGCGCCGTCGCCGGCGAGGAACAGCGTGGCGTCCGCGACGTCGTCGACCGTGCCGTAGCGGGCCGCGGGGATCTGCTTCTTGAACTCGGCCTGCAGCTCCTCGGGGAGCGCGGCCGTCATGTCGGTCTGGATGAACCCGGGCGCCACGACGTTCGCGGTGATGCCACGGGAGCCGAGCTCGCGGGTGATCGACCGGGCCATGCCGACGAGGGCGGCCTTCGACGAGGCGTAGTTGACCTGCCCGACCTGGCCGTAGGCACCGACGACGCTCGACATCAGGACGATGCGGCCGAACTTGGCCTTCATCATCCCCTTCGTGACGCGCTTGACGACCCGGAAGGTGCCGGTGAGGTTCGTGTCCACGACGCTCGTGAAGTCCTCCTCGGACATCCGGAGCAGCAGCTGGTCGTTCGTGATGCCGGCGTTGGCGACCAGCACCTCGATCGGGCCGAGCGCCGCCTCGACCTCGGAGAACGCCCGGTCGACCGAGGCGGTGTCGGTGATGTCCGCCTGCACCGTGAGCGCACCCTCGGGCCCGCCCTGTCCGTTCCGCGAAGTCACCGCGACCCGGTGTCCCGCCGCGACGAAGCGGGCCGCCAGGGCATGGCCGATGCCGCGGTTGCCGCCGGTGATGAGGACGGTACGGGGGGTGGTCATGGTCGCTCCGATCGGTCGTGGTCTCGCTCGCGCGCCGCACCGGTCCGGCCGACACGCCCGCACGAGCCTACCGGTGCGCCTCCAGCGGACACGGGCGCGGACACGACCGCGGGTGTCGGATCGAGCCCGGCGCTGTCGGTGCCCGGGCGTAAGCTGGCGCATGGCAGACGGAGACCCCACCGCATGAAGACGCAGCGCACGCAGAAGCACGAGTTCACCACGCAGACCATCACGTCGCTCCCCGATTCCCCGGAGATCGACCGGAAGCACCGGCTGTCCCGGTACGTCTGGCAGATGGCCTTCCGCGTGGTCTGCTTCGTGGTCGCCGTCCTCGTCTGGAGCACCTGGCACAGCTGGATCGCCGTGGTCCCGATCGTCGCCGCGGCCATCGTGCCGTGGGTCGCGGTCGTGCTCGCGAACGCCGGCAACCGCGCCGGGGGTGAGGTCCTGCAGCCCGGCGGTGGCCTCGTGCTCTACGACGCGGTCGATCCGCGCCTCCGCGAACAGCAGGAGGACGCCCGCGCCGAGGCGTACCGCGCCGAGCAGGACCGCCTCCGCGAGGACGCCCAGCACGCGCAGGAGGAATGGCAGCGCAACGGCGACCGCTCGCGCGTCTGGTCCCGGAACGGCGGCCGACGCTGATGGGGGCGACGTTCGACCTCGCCACCGAGCCCGGCGCCACCCCGACATGCTCTCGCGCGGGATGCTCGACGACCGCCGGCTGGCGCGTCAACTGGCGCAACCCCCGCATCCACTCGAGCGACCGCGTGAAGATCTGGGCGGCGTGTGACGACCACCGCGACTTCCTCGCCGACTACCTCCGCTCCCGGTCGTTCCCCGTGCGGGTCACCGGGATCGACGAGGACGTCACCGACCTCGCCGACGGCGCCGTCCCCGCGACGAGCGACGGGCGATGACGGACGGGTTCGACCCGCGATCCCGCTACGGCCGACGCCACGCCGAGCGGGTCCGGCGCGACGTCGCGACGCGCGACAGCGCCACCGTGACCACCGAGCCGGCGCCGGACGGACCCACCGTCGGGTGGCACTTCGTCCGCAGCCGCCGCTGGCTCGGCTACTTCGCCATCGCTGTGGCGTTCGCGATCATCTGCACCCTGTTCGGCATGTGGCAGTGGGACCGCCGCAACGAGGCCGTCCGTGAGAACGACCAGATCGCCGCGAACTACGACCACGCCCCGGTGCCCCTCGCCGAGGCCCTCCCCCGCGCCGACGCCTGGCACGACGACCAGACCTGGCTCCGCGTGTCGGTGACCGGTCGGTACGACGTCGACCACCAGCTCCTCGTACGCAACCGCGTGCACAACGGCCAGCCCGGCTTCGAGGTGCTCACCCCGCTCGTCACCGACACCGGACGCGCGTTCGTCGTCGACCGGGGTTGGGTGCCGACGGGCAACCGGCAGGACGCTCCGGACAGCGTGCCGGCGCCGCCGTCGGGCACGGTCACCGTGGTGGTGCGCCTGCAGCAGTCCGAGCCGCGCATCCCCGGCCGCACCGACCCGTCGCACACCGACCAGGTGCAGTCCGTCACGCTCGCCGACGTGGCCCGCAAGGCCGGGCATCCGCTGTGGACGGGCGCCTACGGCCAGCTCGACAGCGAGACGCCCGCCCCCGCCGAGGCGCCGCCGCTCGGGTGGGACCGCCCGAGTGCCGACACCGGCCTGCACCTCAGCTACTTCATCCAGTGGTTCCTGTTCGCGGCCGGCGGCTTCGGGTTCCTCGCCTACGTCATGGTGCAGGAGTACCGGAACCTCAACCAGGACGACCCCGAGGAACGCGAGCGCGCGCTCGAGCGGCAGCGGCGGAAGGACGCCAAGCCGAAGTCCGACGCGGACGTCGAGGACGAACTGCTCGGTTCGCGGTCCTGACGGTCCGCCGGACGGGAGGCCCACCACCGGAGCCGGGGCGGGCCTCCCTCCGTCAGGCGGTCACGCGAGCTCGATGAGCTCCGCGTAGTCCTTGTTCCAGTGGTCCTCGGTCCCGTCCGGCAGCAGCAGCACGCGCTCCGGGTTGAGCGCCTCGACGGCGCCCGCGTCGTGGGACACGAGGACGACGGCCCCCTCGAAGCCGGCGAGGGCGTTGAGGATCTCCTCGCGCGACGCCGGGTCGAGGTTGTTCGTGGGCTCGTCGAGCAGCAGGACGTTCGCGCCGGAGACGACGATCATCGCGAGTGACAGCCGCGTCTTCTCGCCACCGGAGAGGACGCCGGCCTTCTTGTAGCCGTCGTCGCCCGTGAACAGGAACGACCCGAGCACCCGACGTGCCTCGGTCTCGTTGAGGTCGGTCGACGCGGAGACCATGTTCTCGATCACCGTGCGGTTCACGTCGATGTTCTCGTGCTCCTGCGCGTAGTAGCCGATGCGCAGGCCGTGGCCGGGCTGGATCTCCCCGGTGTCCGGCTGGTCCGCCCCGGCGAGGATGCGGAGCAGTGTCGTCTTGCCGGCGCCGTTGAAGCCCAGGATGACCACACGGGAGCCGCGGTCGATCGCCAGGTCGACACCCGCGAAGATCTCGAGCGACCCGTACGACTTCGACAGCCCCTCGGCCATCAGCGGCGTCCGGCCGCACGGGGCGGGCGTGGGGAACCGGATCTTCGCGACCCGGTCGGCGACACGCTCGTCCTCGAGGCCGGCGAGCAGCTTGTCGGCGCGCGCCACCATCTGGTGGGCAGCGGCTGCCTTCGACGCCTTCGCACCGAAGCGGGCGGCCTGGTCCTTCAGCGTCGCGGCCTTCTTCTCGGCACCGGCGCGCTCCTTGCGGCGACGCTCCTCGTCGGCCACGCGCTGGCGCTGGTAGAGCTTCCAGCCCATGTTGTAGATGTCGATCGTCTGCCGGTTCGCGTCGAGGTAGAAGACGCGGTTCACGACCTCCTCGACGAGCTCGACGTCGTGGGAGATGACGATCACGCCGCCCGGGTAGGTCTTGAGGTGCTCGCGGAGCCACACGACCGAGTCGGCGTCGAGGTGGTTGGTCGGCTCGTCGAGGATCATCGTGTCCGCGTCGGAGAACAGGATGCGGGCGAGCTCGATGCGGCGCCGCTGGCCACCGGACAACGTCTTGAGCTGCTGGTCGAGGATGCGGTCCGGCAGCTTGAGGTTCGAGGCGATCGACGCGGCCTCGGCCTCGGCCGCGTAGCCGCCGAGGGCGTTGAACTCGTCGTCGAGGCGCGAGTAGCGCTTCATCGCCTTCTCGGCGACCGCGGGGTCGGAGCTGGCCATGTCGAGCGTGCTCTTCCGGATCCCGTCGACGAGCTCGCCGAGCCCACGCGCGTCGAGGATGCGCTTGCGGGCGGTGTCCTCGGGGTTGCCCGAGCGCGGGTCCTGCGGCAGGTAGCCGATCTCGCCGGAGCGGTCGATCCTCCCGTCGGTCGGCGGCGTCTCGCCGGCGAGGGCCTTGGTCATGGTGGTCTTCCCCGCGCCGTTGCGGCCGACGAGGCCGATCTTGTCTCCCCGCTCGACGCGGAAGGACACGTTCTCCATCAGGAGGCGAGCCCCGACGCGGATCTCGAGGTCGTGCACGGCAAGCACAGCGGGACGTCCAATCAGTTGGTGGGATGCACAACGACGTGTGCGGGAGGTGCACCGCTACGCTGACGGGACCGATGGTCCGAAACGGACCAGCAGTCCATTCTAGGAGAATCCATGACGAACGCCACCGGGTTCGCTCCCCGCGCAGTCCTCGCCGACCGTCTGCGGACGCACGGACTCGCCACCGACGCTGCCCTCGTCGCCGGCGGAGCACTCTTCACCGCCGTGATGGCCCAGGTCGAGGTGCCGATGTGGCCGGTGCCGATCACCGGGCAGACGCTCGCCGTCGTCCTCGTCGGCGCGACGCTCGGTGCCCGCCGCGGCGTGCTCTCGATGCTCGTCTACGCCCTCGTCGGGCTCTCCGGTGCGCCGGTCTTCGCCGACGCGTCCGGAGGCCTGCACGCCCTCGCATCGCCGAGCTTCGGGTACGTCATCGGCTTCGTGCCGGCCGCGGCCGTCGTCGGGTGGCTCGCTCGCCGCGACTGGGACCGCAAGGTCGGCCGCGCCGCCGTCGCGATGCTGCTCGCGAGCGCCATCCCCTTCGTGACGGGTCTGCCCTACCTCGCCGTCGCCCTCGGTGCCCTCGGCGCCCCGAACGACCTGCACTCGGTGCTCGCCGCCGGCCTGTACCCGTTCGTCGTGGGCGGTGTCGCCAAGGCCCTCATCGCCGCCGGTGTGCTGCCCCTCGCATGGAAGCTGACCGGCCGCCGCTGACGTCGTCCGCCCGACACGAGGGCCCCGCACCGTTCGGTGCGGGGC
>JASCOJ010000051.1 GCA_029959645.1 Microbacteriaceae bacterium PS02332
CCACGGCGCGCGCGCCCGGCCCGTTCCCGTCGGCCGCCGGGGCGTCGTCGACCGGCCGCGGGCCGTCGAGGACCGCGAGGTCCACTGCCGCGGCGACCACCGCCGGCTCGGCCAGTCCGGCCTCGACGACGGCTCGCTCGCGGTCCGCCGCGGCGACCGTGGCACGGAGACGCTCGACCTCCGAGCGCGGGAGCGCTGCCGCCCGTGCGGCGGCGACGTCCACGAAGCCCTGTTCCGCCACGGCCGCGGTGACCTCGGCGTGCCGCTCGGCAGCTGCGCGTCCGGCCTCACGGACCCGGTCGGCGGCCTCGGCGACCGCGTGCAGTGCCGCCGCGTGCCGGTCGGCCTTCGCGGTGACGCTCCCGAGGGTGCTGCTCGCCGTGCGCTCCCCGCCAGCGGTGTCGTCCCCGCCAGCGGTACCGGCCGCGTCGGCGGCGTCGACCCCACCGGGCAGCGCCGCGAGCAGGTCGGTCCGGGCCGCCAGGACGCGGTGCTCGTCGTCGGCGATCCGCTGCAGGTCACCGTCGATCCGGTCGGCCGTCACCCGGCAGCGCGTCGCGACGTCCGTCCGGTCGTCCTCGAGGGACCGGGTCTCGGCGTCGAAGGCCGTCAACCGCCGCTCGTGCTCGGCCACGGCGGCCACGGCGCTGTGTGCTGCGGCCGCCCGCACTGCCGCCGCCGCTGCCCGCGCTGCGAGGTCGTCGTCGTCGAGGTCGCCGACGGCCGCGTCGAGCCGCGCGAGTTCGGCGGCGGCGACGGCGTGTGCGGCCGAGGCGTCGGAGAGCAGGCGTTCGGCCTCGGCCCTGGCGGCGGCGGCGACGTCGATCTGCTCCGCGGACGGGTGGTCCTCCTGCGCGGTGGCGACGGCCGGGTGCTCGTGGGACCCACACACCGGGCAGGGTGCTCCGGGCTCGAGGGCCGCCCCGAGTTCACCGGCGAGTCCGCTGATCCGTCGGGCACGCAGGTCGTTCTCGACCGCGAGCGCCGCACGTGCCGCAGCCTCGGCGGACCCGACCCGCTCCCGTGCCGCCAGGACCCGGGTGGTCGCGGTGACCCGTTCGGCGCGCGTCCGGCGGAGCTCCGCCACGTCCTGCGCCGCCCGGTCGGCGGCACCGGCGTCGGCAGCCGCGTCGGCCGCGGCCCGGGCGACGGCGACGAGGGCCGTCCGCTCGTCGGGCCGGGCCTCCAGGGCGCCGGTCAGGGTGTCGAGCCGCACCCGGAGGCGGTCCAGGTCGGCTCCCGCGGCCGCCACGGCTGCTCGGCGACCCGCGATGCCGCGTTCGACGTCGACGAGGTGGCGCACGGCACCGACCGCGTCCGTGAGCCGACGGTGCGTGGCCCGGGGATCGGCGTCGTCCGGTCCGGCCGCCGCCCGGAGCGCGTCGTGCTCGGCGACGGCGGCGACCCGACGGGCGTCGGCGGTGTCCGCGCCGTCGGCGACGGCGACCACCACGGCGGCGCGGTCGGCGCGGTCGCTCGCGGTCCGGGCGGTCTCGACGGCTGGCGCCCCGGCGGCCAGGTCCCGCTGCCGGCGGAGCAGGTCGCGGCGGCGCTCCACGGCGGCGAGCCGCGCGGTGACGTCGTGGAGGTGCGCGACGGCGGCCGCAGCGGCGGCTTCCGCACTGCTCCGGGTCTGCTCCCGCTCGACAGCGACCGCGGCGAGGGCAGCGACGACCGCCGCCGTGTCGTCCTCGGTCACGTCGTCGTCGCCGGACGCCTGGTGGAACCGGCCGAGCGCGTCGCGCACACGGGCGTCGGCGGACTCGACCTCGGCCACGGCGTCCCGACGGCGGGCGGCGAGCTCGTCGGCGGTGCGGTCGTAGACCTCCGTGCCGAAGAGGGACTGCAGGAGGCGGCGGCGGTCCTCCCCCGGCGACCGCAGGAACCGCGCGAACTCCCCCTGCGGCAGCACGACGGTCTGCAGGAACTGCGCGCGGTCGAGTCCGACGACGCGGGCGATCTCCACACCGACCTCGGGCGCCCGGTGCGACATCGGTTCGCCGATCGCGTCGGCCGGGTTCGCGAGCCGGGTCAGCTGTGCCGAGGTCTGCTGCCGGACGGTCCCGGAGCCGCGCTGCTTCGGGCGGTCGTACGGGGGCGTGCGGCGGACCCGGAAGACCCCGGCGCCGGTCTCGAAGACGAGCTCGACGAAGGGCTCCACGGACGGGTCGGCGTGCTGGCTGTGCAGGCGGTCGGTACTCGCCTCCGTCCCCGCGAGACCGCCGTACAGGGCGTAGACGACGGCGTCGATGATGGTCGACTTGCCGGAGCCGGTCGGCCCCTCGAGCAGGAACACCCCGGAGGCCGCGAGCGCGGCGAAGTCGATCGTGACGTCGTCCGCGTACGGCCCGATGGCCCGGAGGTCGAGACGGTGCAGGTACATCAGCGGCCGCCCTGCTCGGCGAGTGCCGCGGTCGCGGTCTCGACGGCGTCGCGGAGGATCTCGAGCTCGACCGGGTCGGGTGCCCCGCCTGTGGCGTAGGCGACGAAGTCGGCGGCGACCTCGACCGGGTCGGAGGTGGCGGTCACCGCGCGGGCCGCAGACCGCTCGGGGGCGTCGGCCGGCTCGTGGGTGACGGCGAGCGCGTGCGGGAAGCGGTCCTTCACGCGGGCGTAGAGCCGCTCGGGGTGCACGGTGTCCGTGACGGCCACGCGGACCCAGGCGTCGGTGTGCTCGTCGAACGCGCCGGACTCGATCGCGGCGATCGTGCCGCGGACGTCGACGAGTCGCCGCGGCACCGGCGCGGGCAGCAGCTCGACCGTGACGGAGCCGTCGGCGGCGAGGTCGACGAGCGTCGTCGACTTGCGCTGGTTCCGCTCCCCGAACGAGAACGCCAGCGGGGAGCCCGCGTACCGGATCCGGTCGCCCGCGCCGACCCGCTGCGGGCCGTGCAAGTGCCCGAGGGCCACGTAGTCCACCCCGTCGAACACCGACTCGGCGACGCGGTCGACCCCGCCGACCCGGATGTCCTGCTCGCTGTCGCTCGGCTCGGCACCGCCGACGAAGGCGTGCGCGACGACGACCGACCGCGTGCCGGGTCGGGTCGCGAGGTCGGCACGGACGCGGTCCATCGCGGCGCCGACGACCGCGTGGTGCGACCGCGGGAGGGGTTCGTCCGGCACGGCGGCGAGCGCGTGGCGGACCATGTCGGGCTGCAGGTACGGGATGCCGTACACGGCGACCGGCCCGGCCCCGTCGTCGGTGTGCGTGGCGGTGACCAGGACGGGGTCGCCGATGCGTGCGGGCTCGGCCACGATCCGGACGCGGTCTTTCATGACGCCGGCGCCGAACCCGAGCCGCGCGGCGGAGTCGTGGTTGCCCGGCGTCACGACCACGGTCGCGGTCGCCGCGAGGCGTTCGAGCGCCGAGGAGAGCATCCGGACCGCCTCGACCGGCGGGATCGCACGGTCGTAGACGTCGCCGGCGACCACGACGAGGTCGACCGCGCGCTCGCGGACGACGTCGACGAGGTGGTCGAGGAACGCGGCCTGGTGTCCGAGCAGGTCCGCGCCGAGCAGCGTGCGACCGAGGTGCCAGTCGCCCGTGTGCAGGATCCGCATGCCCCAACGCTAACCGCGCCCGCGGACATCACTGCGCGCGGCGGCTCCTCCCCCCGTTCGCGGTGTTGCTTGATCGTTGAGCATCTTGTTCAATGAGACGCAGGACGGCGCCCACGTCGCCGCCGACCGTCCCTGCGGTCACCACCGAGAGAAGCCGCATGCCCGACCTCCACTCCGTCGCCCCTGCCGTAACGGCCCCGTCCCCGATCGCGCCGGACGACGACCTCCTCCGCCTCCTCACCGGGTTCCGCGCCCTGCAGGTGCAGCACCACCGCGTGCTCGAGGGCGAGGGCGCGGCCCGCGGCCTCGGTCCGACGGACACCCGCCTCGTGCTCCTGCTCGCCGCGAACGGTGGGGACGCCATGACGCCGAAGCAGGCCGCCGAGCACCTCGACATGTCCACCGGCGCGATGACGAGCCTGGTCGACCGGCTCGAGAAGCACGGCCACATCGAGCGGCTCCCCAACCCGGACGACCGGCGGAGCATCCTCGTGCAGCTGACCGCCTCCGGTTCGGCGGTGGCCCAGCAGATCGGCGGCGTGTACTCGGCAGCCTTCCGCGAGGTCGTGCCCGTCGTCGAACGCGCCCGGCTGGCCGAGGCGTTCGAGCTCCTCGGCGCCGCCCTGGACCGGCACTCGGCAGCCACGTCGGACTGACGGAGCCGCGCGTAGGGTCGGCCTCATGACCAGCCCCGCAGCACTCCTCACCGAAGCGTTCTCCCGCGTGCCGGAGACCGTCGAGCGCGCCGTCAGCGGCCTCTCGACGGACCAGCTCGCCTCCCGACCGGCGGCGGGCGCGAACACCATCGCCTGGCTCGCCTGGCACATCGCCCGCGGTCAGGACGCCCAGGTCGCGGCCCTCGCCGGGACCGAGCAGGCCTGGACCGCCGACGGCTGGTACGACCGCTTCGACCTGCCCTTCCCCGCCGAGGCCCTGGGCTACGGCATGTCCCGTGACGACGTCGGACGTGTCCGGGCGTCGGCGGACCTGCTGCTCGGGTACCTCGCGGCCGTGCACGAGCGCACCGTCGCGTACCTGGGCACGCTCTCGCCGGAGGACCTCGAGACCGTGGTCGACGCGGACTGGGACCCGCCCGTGACCGTCGGGGTCCGGCTCGTCAGCATCCTCGACGACTGCGTCCAGCACGCCGGTCAGGCCGGCTACGCGCGCGGGCTGCTGTTCTTCAACCGCTGACGCGGACGCACGGACGGACGGACAGGAGGCCCGGTACCAGCTGGTACCGGGCCTCCTGTCCGTCGTGCTGTCGCGACCGGCGGTCAGCGGGCGGCGAGCTCCGCGAGGATGCGGTCGCCGGGACCGCTCTCGACGAGGTCCGCCTCGATCTCGGCGTGCTCGAGGATGCCCTCGATCTTCCGGATGCGGCCACGGGGGACGATCGTCACGACGGTGCCCTCCTTGCCGGCACGACCCGTGCGGCCCGAGCGGTGCATGTACGCCTTGTAGTCGTCCGGGGCGTCGGCCTGCACGACGAGCGAGACGTCGTCGACGTGGATGCCGCGGGCGGCGACGTCGGTGGCCACGAGGACGTTCACCCGGCCGCTCGTGAGCAGCCCCAGGTTCCGGGTGCGCCGCGACTGGTTGAGGTCACCGTGCAGTGAGGTGGCACGGATGCCGGCGTCCTCGAACTGGTCGGCGAGGCGCTCGGCGTACGCGCGGGTGCGGGCGAAGACGATCGTCTTGCCCTCGCCGGCGACGAGCTCCTCGAGGACGCGGTCCTTGTCGCGCTGCTCGACCACGAGCACGCGGTGGTCGATGGTCGAGGACGCCTGGTCCTCCCCCGCGACCTCGTGCACGCTCGGTTCGTGGAGGAACTCCTCGACGAGCGCCGCCACCTGGGTGTCGAGCGTCGCGCTGAACAGGAGCTTCTGCGCGCGGTTGCCCTGCGGGGTGACGTCGGCCGTCGCGGAGAGGATCTCCTGCACCGGCTCGAGGAACCCGAGGTCGCACATGTGGTCGGCCTCGTCGAGGACGGAGATGATGACCTCGCTGAGGTCGAGCGTCCCCTTCTTCATGAGGTCCTGGACGCGGCCCGGCGTGCCGACGATGATGTCGACGCCGCGCTGGAGCGCACCCTCCTGCCGGCCGTAGGGCACACCGCCGTAGATCTGGGTCGTGAACAGGCCCACCGAGCGGGCGATCGGCTGCACCGTGCGGTCGATCTGCAGGGCGAGCTCGCGGGTCGGCGCGAGGATGAGCGCACGCGGGGCGCGGCCCATCTTCCGCTTCGCGCCGCCGCCGTGCTCCATGAGCTTCTCGACGAGCGGAGCACCGAACGCGATCGTCTTGCCGGAGCCCGTGCGGCCGCGGCCGAGGACGTCCTTGCCGGCGATGACGTCCGGGATCGTGGCCGCCTGGATCGGGAACGGCGTCGCCGCACCGAGCTCGGCCAGCGCACGAGAGATGTTGCCGCCGATGCCGAGGTCGCCGAAGGTCACGCCCTCGACGTCGGTCGCGGTCGTGGCCTGCGCCTGGAGCTTCTCGAGCTTGACGTCGTCCGCGGGGACGAAGTGGCCGCGCCCGGCACGGTCGTCGGCGTCGCGGCGCGGGGCCCGGTCGTCGCGGTCGAACGACCGCGGCGCGCGGTCACTGCGGTCGAACGACCGCGGTGCACGCTCGTCACGGTCGAAGCGACGGGGACCGTCGTTGTCCCGACGCGGCGCGCGGTCGAAGCGACGCGGGGCGTCGTTGTCCCGACGGGGAGCGCGGTCGTTCCGGTCGAACGAACGCGGGGCACGCTCGTCACGGTCGAAGCGACGCGGGGCACGCTCGTCGTTGTCCCGACGCGGCGCGCGGTCGTCGCGGTCGAACCGACGCGGGGCGCGGTCGTCGTTGTCACGACGCGGGGCGCGGTCGTTGCGGTCGAACGAACGCGGCGCGCGGTCGTCGCGGTCGAACCGACGCGGGGCGCGGTCGTCGTTGTCCCGACGGGGAGCGCGGTCGTTGCGGTCGTTCCGGTCGAACGAACGCGGGGCACGCTCGTTACGGTCGAACCGACGCGGGGCACGCTCGTCGTTGTCACGACGCGGCGCACGGTCGTTCCGGTCGAACGAACGCGGAGCGCGGTCGTCGCCGTCACGACGCGGGGCACGGTCGTTGCCGCGCGTGGGGCGCCCGGCACCGCGGGGCTCCCACGTCGAGCGGCCGCCTTCGCGCGGCTCCCAGTTGGGGCGGCTCGAGCGGTCACCCTGCGCGGAGCGGTTGCGGCGCTCGTCGGCGTCCCAGCGCTGCTTCTGGCGCGGCGCGGCGGGCTCGGCGGCGCGGAAGCCGCGGTGCTTGCTGCTGCGGGCGGCGGGGGTGCCGTCGGCGTGGCGAGGGCGGTCGGAGGCGCGCGAGTTCGCGCCCTTGTCGTACGGGGCCATGAGTTCTCCGGGTGCAGACGTCCCACGGCACCCCGCAGCGACATCGGCAGGGGCGGCTCGTGGAGAGGGGGTTCATCCCGTCGTCGATCGACGGGATTCCAGCCCTCGAGCAACACAACACCCAAACACGTCCGCAGCTCGCAGCCACGGTGTCGAAGGCCGACCGAGTGAGTCTACGCGACTCGGGAGCAGGCCACCAGCCCCGTCAGCACCGTCGAGTGGGCTGCTCAGGACTCGGCGAGCCGTTGGCGCTGCTCGGCCACGTCGAAGTCGGCCGGCGGCCATGCGAGGTGCATGTCCTCGAGGGCCTCGATGAGCAGCTGCTGCACCGCGAGCCGGGCGTACCACTTGCGGTTCGCCGGGACGACGAACCACGGGGACTGCGGGGTCGACGTCCGGTCGAAGACGACCTGGTAGGCGTCCTGGTACTCGTCCCAGCGCATGCGCTCGTCGATGTCGCTCGGGTTGAACTTCCAGTGCTTGTCCGGCCGGTCGAGTCGGTCACCGAGCCGCTCGCGCTGCTCGTCCTTCGAGATGTGCAGCATCACCTTGACGATGGTGGTGCCCTCGGCGGCCAGTCGTTCCTCGAACGCGACGATCGCGCCGTACCGCCGCTCGATCTCCTCCGCCGGGGCCATCGCCCGGACGCGCTGGATGAGGACGTCCTCGTAGTGCGAGCGGTCGAACACGCCGAGCTGGCCCGCACGCGGCGTCTGCTGCTCCACGCGCCAGAGGAAGTCGTGTTCGCGCTCCTCCTCGGTCGGCGCGCCGAAGCCCGCGTACCGCACGCCGTTCGGGTCCGCTGCCCCGACGACGTGCGACACGATGCCGCCCTTGCCGGCGGTGTCCATGGCCTGCAGCACGAGCAGGATGCGCCGCTGGTCCCCGGCCGTGCCGGCGGCGTGCAGGCGCTCCTGCAGCGCGGCGAGCTGGGATGCCCCGGCCGCGAGCGCCTGGAGCCCGTCGATCTTCCGTCCCGGGAAGCCCGGCGTCGCGTCGGGGTCGACGTCGGCCAACCGGAACCCGGGTTCGACCCGGAGCAGCGGTGCGGGGTCGGCGTTCCAAGCTCTGCGACGGCTCACGGGTCCTCCTGGGGGTCGCGTCCCATCCTGGCACCCGCGGTCGTGCCGGGGTGCGCTCAGCGACGACGGCGCGGTCCGGGCTACCGTGTTCCGCGATGAGGTCCGGTTCCCGCACACTGTTCGCGCTCGTCGCCGGCGTCGCGGCGCTCGGTGCGCTGGTGTCCTGCAGCGCGGACCCGGCCGGCGACCAGGACACCACCGTGACGAGCGACTCGGTGATCTACCCGCTGTCGCTGCGCTACCACGGCATCGACGTCGTCGAGGACGTCCCCTACGGCCGCGACCCCCTGCAGCGGATGGACGTCTGCCTCCCCGCCGACAGCCCGCCCGGGGCGACCGCGACACCGACCCCCTCGGCCGTGGCGGACGGCGCCGGGGACGGCGACCGGCCTGGAGGCGCGGCGACGGCGGGCGCGGCAGCGGACGTCCCCGGGTCTGCCGCGGACGCGCCGGCAGCTCGGGACCGGCAGACGGGCGGCCGACCGGCCGTGATGATGGTGCACGGCGGCAGTTGGTCGCACGGCGACAAGAGCACCGCGGCGTACCGGTCGGTGTGCCAGTACCTCGCCTCCGAGGGGTTCGTCACGTTCAACGTCGACTACCGCCTCGCCCCGACGGACCCGTTCCCCGCCGGGCTCGACGACGTCCGGAGCGCACTCGACGCCGTGTTCCGCACCTCGACGCTGCAGACGTACGACGTGGACCCGGACCGCGTCGGCCTGTTCGGCGGCAGCGCGGGGGGCAACCTCGTCGCGATGCTGGCCGTCGAGGACCACGAGTCCGCCGCGTACGGCCGTGGCGACCGGATCCGTGCGGTGGTCGACCTGAGCGGCCCGACCGACCTGACCGTCCGGTCGACCCGCTCGGACGGGGTCATCCCGGCGTTCCAGCGCACCCAGCTGCTCTACCTCGGGTGCGCCTCGTACACGGAGTGCCCGGCCGCCGAGCGGGCATCGCCGGAGTACCACGTGACCCGGGCGACGGCGCCGTTCTTCATCGGCCATTCGACGCACGAGTTCATCCCGCTGTGGGAGTCGCAGACCTTCGCGACGACGCTCCGCGCACACGGGGTCCCGGTCACCTTCGTGGCGGTGCGGGGGTCGGCGCACTCGATCGCCCAGCTCGACGAGGCGATGAGCCGCCGGGTCAGCTCCTGGCTGCGGGGACACCTGCGCTGACGGGCCCGCGGCACGGGGTCCCCGGACGGGTGCCACCCGGAGTCGGGACTGCCGCCGAGCCGACGGCACGACGAGACTCACCGGGTGATCGAGACGACGACCCCCGTGCCTGCACGCTCCACCGCACGGCCGACGAGCACGGCCCGGACCGCCGCCGAGCTGTTCCTGGGGCTGTCCTTCCTCGTGACGTCGCTCGCGGGCGGGTACGGCATCCTCGTCGGCGGCACGCCGGTCATCGCCCAGGTCGGGGCCGTCGTGTTCCTCGTGACCCTGACGTGCGTGCTCGTCTCCTGGTTCCGCGAGCTCGACGCCGACGGAGCCGACTCCTCCCGCTAGCTCGTCGCCCCGCGACGGAACACGCGTCGGAACGCCCGGCGGAGCAATCCGTCGTTCGGCAGCCCCGCGGCCCGCCGCTCGGCCCGCCGCTCCCGCGCACCCTCGACGAGGGCGTACAGCGACGGCAGCACCACGAGCGTCAGCAGCGTCGACGACACCAGGCCGCCGATCACGACGAGCGCGAGCGGCTGCGAGATGAACCCCGACTTGCCGGTGAGCCCGACCGCCATCGGCAGCAGCGCGAAGATCGTCGCCAGCGCGGTCATCAGGATCGGCCGGAGTCGTCGGGTCGCGCCCTCGACGAGCGCCTCGCGCACCCGCAGGCCCCGCCGTCGGTACTGGTTCACGAGGTCGATGAGCACGATCGCGTTCGTCACCACGATGCCGACGAGCATGAGCAACCCGATCAGCGACGCCACCCCGAGCGGGATGCCGGTGATGATCTGGAGGAGCAGTGCCCCGGTGGCCGCGAACGGCACGGAGACGAGCAGCAGCAGCGGCTGCAGCAGGCTCCGGAACGTCGCGACCATGATCACGTAGACGATGAGCACGGCCACGAGGGCGGCGAGCAGGAGCTGGCTGAACGCCGACGACTGGCTCGACGCGACGCCGCCGATCGACGCCGAGGCGCCCCGCGGCAGGTCGAGCCGGTCGACCGCCGAGGTGACGTTCTGCACCGCGGCGCCGAGGTTCGTCGAGTCCGGCGTGACCGTGATCGTCGCGGTGCGGACCGCGTTCGCCGTGGTGATCGTGGTCGGGCCGTCGGACTGCTCGACCGTCGCCACGTCCGTGAGGCGGACGTCGCCGCTCGCGGTCGGGATCGACAGGGCCCTGAGCGCGTCGATCGTCGTCGGCGGCTCGGGGTCGGCGATGTACACGTCGAGCGTGGCGTCGTCGATCTCGACGCTGCCGGTGTCCCGCGGCGAGACGGATGCCGCGACGACCCCGCCGATCTGGGTCTCGGTCAGCCCGCGCTCCGCCGCCGCCTGCCGGTCCACCCGAACCGCGAGGAAGGGCTGCGCGGCGGAGAGGTTGCTCGTCGCGCCGGTCGTGCCGTCGACCTGCTGCATCTGCCGCAGGACCTGGCCGGCCGCCGTCTGGAGCTCGGCCTGGGTCGGGGCGGTGACGTCCACCTCGATGTCGCTCGAGCCGCCGAACCCGCCGCCGCCGGACGAGATGCTGACCTCGCCGACGCCGTCGATCCGCCCGATCCGGTCCCGCGCGCTCGACTGGATGGTGGTCTGGTCGGCGCCGGCGTCGGTCGTGACGTTGTACTGCACCGAGGCCGAGGCCCCGCCGCCGAACGCCGCCTGGATGGACTGTCCGCTCGACCCGATCGTGGTCTGCACCGTCTCGACGCCGTCCACGTCCCGGAGCACCCGCTCGACCCGCTGCGCCGCGTCGGACTGCTGGTCGAGACTCGTGCCCGGCTTCAGGTCCTGCGTCACGGTGAAGGTGTTCTGGCCGGAGTCGCCGAGGTAGTTCGTCTTCACGAAGGGCACCGCAGCGGCCGTACCGGCGAGCACGAGGACCGCGAGCAGCACGACCGTCACCGGGCGTCGGATCACCCAGCGCAGGACCGGCTGGTACCCGCGGCGGAGCCGGTCCGAGGCCTCGGCGTCGTGCAGGTCGGCGGCGGACCCCAGGGAACCGGTGGCCGTCGCGGAGGCCCGGGGACCGTCGTCGACGCCGGGAGCGTCCGCCTCGGCGCCGGCTGCAGCGGCGTGCCGGTGCACCTTCGGGGCGCGGAGGAACCAGTACGCGAGCACCGGCACGATGGTCAGCGAGACCAGGAGCGAGGCGACGAGCGCCATCGTCACGGTGAGCGCGAACGGCCGGAACAGCTCGCCGACGAGCTCCGCGACGAACGCCACCGGCAGGAACACCGCGACGGTCGTCAGGGTCGACGCGGTGACGGCACCGGCGACCTCGCGCACGGCGTCGAGGACGGCGCGGGAGCGGTCGACGCCGGGTTGCAGGTGCCGCTTGATGTTCTCGATGACGACGATCGAGTCGTCGACGACGCGGCCGATCGCGATCGTGAGCGCCGCGAGGGTGATGATGTTGAGCGTGTAGCCGGCGGCCCGCATGCCGATCGCGGCGAGGAGCACCGACGTCGGGATCGAGATCGCCGTGACGAGGGTGGACCGCCAGGACAGCAGGAACACGAGGATCACCACGACGGCGAACCCGAGGCCGAGCAGCCCTTCCTCGGCCAGGGAGTCGATCGACTGCTGGATGTAGGGCGCCTGGTCGAACACGACGGTGAAGTCGGGGTTGCCGGCCACCTTCGCCTCGATGCCGGGCAGGGCGGCCTTCACGGTCTCGGAGACGTCGACCGTGTTGGCCTCCTGCGTCTTCGTGATCGCGATCGTCAGCGCGGCCTTGCCGTCCACCCGGCTGATCGACGTGCGCGGCGACTCCTCGATCTGGACCGTGGCGACGTCGCCGAGCTTCGTCGGGGTGGAGGCCGGAGCCGCGCCCGTCCCGCCGGTCGCGGCGGTCCCGGTCCGCCCCGCGGCGGACCCACCGGCGGTCCCGTCGCCGGAAGCGGCGGCACCGGTACCGGTCGCGGTCCCCGTGCTGCCCGGCGCTCCGGCCGCCGCGCCGCTCCCGGTCGCGGCTCCACCGGCGCCCGAGGCCGAGCCCGACGACCCCGACGAGCCAGACCCGCTCGACGCGGTCAGCGGCAGCCCGCGGATGTCGTCGAGGGACGCGATGCGCTGCCCGGTCTGCACCGAGAGCGTCCGGCCGTCCTGCGTGATCGTGCCGCCCGGGATGAGCGTGCCGTTGTCGTCGAGGGCGTCGGAGATCGCCTGCGTGCTGAGTCCGCGGGAGGCGAGTTCGTCCTCGTTCGGGGTGATCACCACGCGGCGCCCCGGGTTGCCGAACACGTCGGCCTGGCGCACCCCGTCGAGCTTCTCGAGGTCCGGGATCGCCGTGGCGGTCAACCGGTCGACGAGCTGCTCCTGGTCGCCGGATCCGGTGACGGCGAGCTGCAGCACGGGCAGGTCGTCGAACGAGCCGGTGACGATCTGGGTCTGCACGGTGTCCGGCAGCGACAGCGCGTTCACGGCCGTCTGGATCTTGTCCTCGGCGCTCGCGAGGTTCGAGCCGTAGGCGAACGACGCCGACACGACGCTCTGTCCGGTGGACGAGGTCGCGGTCGTCGACTCGAGGTCCGGCACCACCTGCACGGCCTGCTCGATCTTGGTCGAGACGTCGTTCGACACCACCTCCGGCGTCGCACCCGGGTAGGCGCTGACGATGGCGACCTGGGGGAACTCGACGCTCGGGATGAGCTCCTGCTTCAGGCTGTTCAGCGCAACACCGCCGAACACCGCGACGACGATCGTCACCAGGGCGATGAGGGCCCGGTTCCGGAGACTGAAGACGGAGAGGAGGAACACACCCCGATCCTCGCAGCCGGTGCTGACAGCGGGCGCCGTCAGCCGCCCGCGACGAGGTACGCGGCGAGGACGCCGACCGTGCCGAGCACGCCCGTCCCGAGCGCCACGACCCGGCCGAGCGGGGAGCGCGCGAGGACCACGCCGGCGACGAGCACGGCGACCCCGACGACGATCTCGACGACCCAGGTGGCCGTACCGGTGGTCGCGGCGACGCGGAGCAGGCACCGGACCCCCTCACCGACCAGGACCGCCGCCGTCACACCGCACGCCGCCGCACGCCACCGGCCGTCCGCGGACCGGAGTGCCACGGCGACCCCGCCGGCGAGCGCCCCGGCGGGCAGGGCCATGAGGACCCAGAAGTTCGTGATGGCGAGGACGTCGGGGAACCCGCGGAGGTTCGACGTGGCCCAGTACCCGACGTGCATGAGCTCGAGCACGACGACCCCGGCGGCCATCGCGGCGGGCAGGCCGAGGCGACCGCCGCGGACCCGCATGAGGAGCAGCAGCGCGATCGCGACGACGAACCACGGGCCGGCCGCGTTCGACAGGGTCGACAGGCCGTCCACGCCCTGACCGTAGGAGGTGAGCACGCCGGCGAGCAGTCCCGCGCCGAGCGCCATCGAGACCCGGGCGAGGGCCGGGACGGTGGAGGCCACGGGCACCGGGCTGCTGGCATGCATCGACGTCATGGGCCCAGCATCGCGGCCGCCGCTGCCGCCGTCGTCCCACCCGGGGCCGAGCGGCGTCAGCCGGGAGGATGACCTCCGCCCGACCTCAGACCACCGCCGCCAGGGACCCGCGCCCCTCGTGCACGACCCCGCCGACCCGGTCCCACGCGGCGGCGAGCACCGCGACCATCCGCGTCCGGTCGGCCGGTGCGCCGGAGAACGGCACCCGGAGGAACCGCTCGAACCCGCCGTCCGGGCCGAACACCCCGCCGGACGCCAGCGCCACCCCGTCCTCGCGTGCCGCGAGCGTCAGCGCTCCCGAGACCGGCCGCCCGAGGCCGACCCAGAGCGTCAGACCGCCGTCCGGCGAGGGGACGTCCCACGTCGGGAGCTGCGCGCGCAACGCGGCCACGACGTCGTCGCGACCCTGGCGGAGGAAGGTGCGCCGGGCCTCCAGGACGGCCGCCGTCTGCGGGACCAGCTCCCGCACCACCAGCTGGTCGAGCAGGGGCGTGCCGAGGTCCCACGTCGGCCGGGCGAGCAGGAGGCGCTGCAGCAGCGCCGGGTCGGCGCGGATCCACCCGATGCGGAGCGCGCCCCAGAACACCTTCCCGGCCGACCCGACGAGCACGTCGGCGGCGAGCGGTGGCAGCGGGTCGCCGTCGATGCGGAGCTCGCCCATGGTCTCGTCGGCGACGACGACGGTGCCGGTCGCGGCGGCCGTCTCGAGCAGGGCCTGCCGGACGGCGGCGGACATCGTCGCGCCGGTCGGGTTGTGCAGCTCGGGCATGACGTAGGCGACGCTCGGCGTGGTCCGACGCAGCGCGTCGGTGAGCACCTCGACGTCCCAGCCGGAGCGGACGTCGACGGGCACCGCGACGAGGCGCCCGCCGGCCTCGCGGAGGGCCTCGTGCGCGTGCGGGTACGTCGGCGATTCGACGAGCACGGCGTCGCCGCGGCGGACGAGGACCCGGGCGAGCAGCGCGATGGCGTGCTGCGCGCCGAGGGTCACCATCACCTGGTCGGAGGTGGTGGGGAGGCCGCGGGCGGTGTACCGGTCGGCGATCGCCGCGCGGAGGCCGGCGTCCCCGACCTTGTCGTACCCGATCTCGGCGAGGGACGCGGGCAGGGAGCGGAGCGCGCGCTCGGCCGCCTCCGCGACCCCCGGTGCGGCGTGCAGCGCGGCCTTCCGGAGGTCGAGGACGTCGTCGTCGAGCACGCCGCCGAGCCGCTCCGGGTCCGGTCGGCCGGCGACGTCCCGTGGGAGCCGCACGACGCTGCCGGACCCGCGGAGGCTCGTGAGGTACCCGTCGGTGCGGAGGCGCGCGTAGGCGTTCGCGACGGTGGTCCGGCTGAGGGTGAGGGCGTCGGCGAGGCCGCGCTCGGCGGGGAGCCGTGCGCCGACCGGGATGCGACCGTCGATGACGAGCGTGCGGACGGCGTCGGCGAGCGCCGCGTAGGCGGGGCCCTCGCGGCCGTCCCGCCAGTGCGCGAGCAGGGCGGCGGCGGAACGGCTGCTGACGAGGACCGGGGACACGGGTCCACCCTAGGACGATTGGCTCTCGACGACCAGGCCAATCCGGCGGCACGATCGACGCATGTCCCGCTCCGCCGCCCTGTCCCTCCGCTCCGTGCAGCTGCTCGTCGGCCTGTTCCTCTACGGCGCTGCGACGGCCCTCATGGTCCGCGCGGTGGTCGGCGTCTCGTCGTGGACCGTACTGACGCAGGGGCTCGAGCACGTCGTGCCGTGGTCGTTCGGCACGATCACGACGGTGTCGAGCGGGGTCATCCTGCTGGCGTGGATCCCGCTGCGGCAGAAGCCCGGGATCGGCACGCTGGTCAACACCCTGACGGTCGGGCCCGCATCGGACCTCGTGCTCGGCGTCGTCCGGACACCCGAGGGGCTCCTCTCCCGCGTCGGGCTGTTCGTCGGCGGCCTGGCCCTGCTCGCGGTGGCGACGGCGTGCTACATCGGCGCCCGGTTCGGCACCGGTCCGCGGGACGGGCTCATGGTCGGGCTGCACGAACGGTTCGGCTGGCCGCTGTGGGTCGCGCGGACGTCGGTCGAGGTCGTCGTCGTGGTGGTCGGCTGGCTCCTCGGCGGGGACGTCGGGGTCGGCACCGTCGTCGCCGCGGTCGCGATCGGCCCGATGGTGCAGCCGCTCATGCCGCTGTCCGCGCGGTTCCCGTGGTCGCCGGAGCGCGGCGGTGCCGGTCCCGGACCCGATGACGTCGGCCCGGAGGCCCGGCCCGCGCCCGCCCCGCTCACGCCCGCCGCACCGGTCACGTCGCCCCACGCGGGACAGCCGAGGCCGCCGAGCCGCTGAGTGTCCGCCGCGAGCCGGGCACGGACCGGGCAACGCGATGTAGCGTGACGGCAAGGACGCGATACATCGCGAGTAGCAGGAGGCACCATGGCACAGGAGAAGTGGCTCGTCGACGAGCCGAAGACGATCGACACCGGGGTCGTGCGCGCCCTGCGCGTCGGGCTCGTCAGCGGACAGGTGGACGTGGTCGCCCACGACGAGCCGACCGCACGGGTCGAGGTCCACCAGGTCTCGGGCAAGCCCATCAAGGTCGAGGTCGACGGCGACACCCTCACCGTCGACCACCCGCAGATCCGCTGGGACGACCCGCTCGGCTTCCTCCGGTCGTTCCGCGGCAAGGCCCGGGCCGACGTGAGCATCCTCGTGCCGCGGGACGCCACCGTGACCATCGGGGTCGTCTCCGCCGGGGTGCTCCTCTCCGGCGCCGAGCGCGGTGCCACGCTGCACACCGTCACCGGTGACGTCGTCGTGGACGGGGTCGTCGGTGACGTCACCGTCAACGCCCTCTCCGGCACCACCACCGTCCGCGACCAGCACGGAGCCCTCACGGTGCACACCGTCTCCGGCGACGTCGTCGCGACGGGTGACATCCGCCGGTTCTCGGCCGACGGCGTCTCCGCCGACGTGGTCGTCGACCTGCACGGCTCCCCCGACCAGGCCCGCGTCAACACCGTGTCCGGTTCGGTCGACGTCCGGCTCGAGCACGGCGTGCCCTACTCCGGCGTCTTCGCGACGGCGACCGGGTCCATGCAGTTCGACGACGAGGTCCTCCGCGGCGTGCGCGGCTCGACGACGAAGACCTCGGGCGAGCTCTCCGGCGCCTACCTCGACCTCCGGGTGAACTCGGTCTCCGGGCCGATCGCGGTCGTCCACGCGGGACCGGTCGCCAGCACCACGACCGCCGACGTCCCCACCACCGACGAGGAGGCAGCCGAGTGAGCCCCGTCTTCGCGCACGGTCACCTGCGCCTCTACCTGCTCGTGCTGCTCAGCGAGAAGCCCATGCACGGCTACGAGCTCATCACCGCCCTCGGCGACCGCTTCGGCGGCACGTACGTCCCGAGTGCGGGCACCGTCTACCCCCGGCTCGCGAAGCTCGAGGAGGACGGCCTCGTCACGAAGACCGCCGACGGCCGCAAGACCGTCTACGCGATCACCGCGGCCGGTCGCGCCGAGCTCGCCGCCCGCGCGGACGAGGTCGCCGCGATCGAGGACGGGGTCGTCGACAGCGTCCGGTCCCTCGCCGACGGTGTCCGCGCCTCCGTCTCCGCGGCCATGCAGTCGCTGCGTGCCGACCTGGCCGCCGCGTCCCAGGCCCCCGGCCGGGGCACCGGCCCGAGGTCGACCGGGGGCAGGGGCGCCGGTCCGGCGGAACCGTCCGCTCCGGATGAGGCGGCCGCCGACCGCACCGCGGGGTCGGGCACACTCCGGGAGACCGAGATGCTGCTCGCCGTCTTCCGGCAGCAGGTGCGCGCTGACATGCGACGCCGCGCCACCCGCGGCACCCTCGACGACGCGACCGTGCAGCGGCTCCGCGACGGCTTGGAGGCCCTCCGCAGGTCCCTCTGACCGGCTGCCGGTCCGGCGCCCCCGCGCACGCCGGACCGGCGGCGGCGACTGCGGCCGCGACGCCCGCTTACCAGCTGGGGTCGGGCCTCCCGGCCGGGCCGCCGTCGCGACCCGCACTGCGCTCATCCGACGGGATCGATCGGTGACGTGGGAATGTCTGCGGACCCCCGCGTGTTGCGTTCCCGCCCCGACGGGGTAAGTTCGTCGCTCGTGACCAACGAGACCCGGTCGTTGAAGGCCCGCCTGATCGGTGACCCGCTCCCCTCCGAGAAGCTCGAGGGGCAGCTGCTGCCGAAGCACCTGGCGCTGCCGATCTTCGCCAGCGACCCGCTCTCCTCCGTGGCGTACGCGCCGCAGGAACTGCTCATGATCCTGTTGCTCGGCGGGATGGCGTTCCTGACCTTCGCGCCCTGGGTCGCCGCGCTGGTCGTGCTGCTGCTCCTGGTGGTCGTCGCCTCGTACCGACAGCTCATCAAGGCGTACCCGTCCGGCGGCGGCGACTACGAGGTCGCGCACCGCAACCTCGGCGAGAAGGCCGGCCTCGTCGTCGCGAGCGCCCTGCTCGTCGACTACGTGATGACCGTGGCGGTGTCGGTCGCCTCGGGCGTGGACAACATCATCTCCGCGCTGCCGATGCTCAACCCGTTCCGGGTGGAGCTCGCGCTGCTGTTCGTCGTGCTGCTCGCGGCCGCGAACCTCCGCGGCGTGCGGGAGTCGAGCAAGGCCTTCGCCGTGCCGACGTACCTGTTCGTCGCGAGCGTGTTCGTCATGGTCGTGACCGGCCTCGTGCGGGTCGCCGCCGGGAACGCCCCCGTCGCGGAGTCCGCCGCGTACACGGTGCAGAACGTGGAGCACACCACGCAGGCGGCGTTCGTCCTCCTGCTCCTCCGCGCGTTCGCCTCCGGCTGCTCGGCGCTCACCGGTGTGGAGGCGATCGCGAACGGCGTGCAGGCCTTCCGCCGGCCGAAGATCAAGAACGCGCAGATGACGCTCGTGTTCATGGGCGGCATCGCGATCGTGCTGTTCGTCGGCCTCATCACGCTCGCGCTGATCTCGCGGGTGCACTACGCCGAGCGGGCCTGCGACCTCCAGGGATTCGCCGACTGCGCCACCACCCCGCAGCGCTCCCTCATCGCGCAGATCGCCGCGGCGACCTTCGGCGACAACTCCGTGCTGTTCTTCGTCATCCAGGCGACGACGGCCGCGGTGCTGCTCCTCGCGGCGAACACGGCGTTCAACGGGTTCCCGCTGCTCGGCTCGATCCTGGCGCGCGATTCGTACGCGCCGAAGGCCCTGTCGACCCGCGGCGACCGCCTCATCTACTCGAACGGCGTCATCGTGCTCGCCCTCGTCGCCGCCGCGCTCCTCGTGGTGTACCGGGCGAACGTCACGAGCCTGATCCAGCTGTACATCATCGGCGTCTTCGTGTCGTTCACCCTCGGCCAGACGGGCATGGTCCGGCACTGGACGCGCCTGCTCCGCGCCGACCGGGACGGCAGCGCGGCCCGGGCCGGCGAACCGCCGCTGAACCGGGGGCAGGTCGTCCGGTCGCGGATGATCAATGCCGTCGGGGCGACCTTCACCCTCGTCGTCCTGGTCATCGTCACCATCACGAAGTTCACGCACGGTGCCTGGCTCGTGTTCGTGATCATGCCGGTGCTGTTCGTGCTCATGCTCGGGGTGAACCGCTACTACCGCGACGTCTCGCACGAGATCGAGGCGGACGTCGAGACCGAGTTCGGCGCGACCGGCGACCACGCCATCGTGCTCGTGCACAAGCTGCAGAAGCCGGTGCTCAAGGCCCTCGACTACGCCATCGCCGCGAAGCACGCCCAACTCGAGGCCGTGCACGTCGCGATCGACGACGCCGAGGCCGACCTGCTCCGCCGGCAGTGGGCAGAGCACGGCATCGAGGTCCCGCTCACGATGGTGCCGAGCCCCTACCGCGACATCTCGATGCCGCTCATCAAGTACATCAAGGCGCACCGGCTCGAGCACGGCTCCGAGGTCGTCACCGTCTACACGCCGGTGTTCATCGTCGGGCACTGGTGGGAGGGGCTGCTCCACAACCACCGCGGTCGGCGCATCCGCAAGAAGCTGCTGCTCATGCACGGCGTGACGGTGGCCCTCGTGCCGTGGCTGCTCGACTCGTCCGAGCTCCTCTACGGGCGTCGCTCCCGACCGCTGCCCGGCCAGGACCGCCGCGGGGAACCGGTGCGCCCGCCGCTCCGCCGCTCCCCCACCGGGGTGTTCCGGCACGACGACGACCGGGCCGCCCGGGCGACGCAGCGCAACAGCCTCCAGCCGCACGGCCCGGTCGCCCCCGGGTCGGGTGCCGACGGGTCGGGTGCCGACGCCGGGTCGGGGTCCTCCCGTCGGGCGACCCGGCCGGCCGGTCCCGCCGAGGGCGTCGACCCCGCGCTCGTCACCGCGGAGCTCCGCGCGCTCGTGCCGCCGTCGCCGAGCGCACGCCGGCGCGACGACGACGCCTGAGCAGGGTCGGTCGCCCCGTCGGCCTCCTCCGGTCGTACGATGGGACCCCATGACCGCCGCTCCCGAGGACCTGCGCACCTTCGCCACGTTCGACGGACACGGCGGCAAGGTGTCGAAGCGGGTCGAGGTGCTCGACTCCGAGCCTCCCGTCTCCCCCGACGGCCGGTACGACGGCCTGGTGGCGGTCCGCGGTGAGCACCCGCTCGGTGCGCTCGACGAGCGGGCCGCCGACGACTCCGTCGCGCTGGCGCGCGGGGTCGTGAGCATCGGCTGGGTCGACCGGACGACCCTCCGCGACTGGTACCGCCCGGACCGCATCGTCGTGACCGGCATCGAGGCCCGCCGCTCCGGGCTCGAGCCCGGCACCTTCGCCGACTCGCGCACCCGCGGCCGGGTGCGCATCGACGGCCTGGAGGCCCATCTCGCCACCGACGGTCGGCCCGCCTTCCGCGCACTGGCCGGCCCGGCCGCCGCCCCCGTCGTGGACCTCCCGCTGCCGATGGACCAGGTCGTCCGGCTCGTCGTGGTGACCGCGGCGGACTCCGGCTCCGGGCTCGAGGTCGTCACGACGCCCGTCGCACCGTTCCTCACGCCGGGCGAGTACCCCGTGTACGGCGCCGACGTCCCCGGCCTCCCGCCACGACCCGCGACCGGGCGGGTCCAGGTCACCGCGTCGGTCCTCATCGACGGCGAGCTGCACCGGCTGGACCGGCTCGACGAGCGGGCCGCGACCATGTGGGTCGAGCGCGACGGCCGGGTCGTGCCGATCGCCGCGAACGAGGTCGGACCGGACCTGGTGCGTTACTCGGCCAGCCCCTCCTGAGCCGCCGGTCGGATTGACGGGGGCGCGGCGTAGCGTCACGGGCATGAGTGATTCAGGAGAGACCCTCGGCGGAGCCCGTCCGGACCCGTCCACCACCGCGAGCAAGGACCCGGAGCAGTGGGTCACCGGCGACGAGCCGATGACCGGCCCGCAGCGCAGCTACCTCGACACCCTCGCCCGCGAAGCCGGCGAGGAGCTCCCCGCCGACCTCAACAAGGCAGAGGCGTCGGAGAACATCGACCGCCTGCAGCAGAAGACGGGCCGCGGCCAGGGTTCCTGACCCGGCGCAGTCCTCCCTGAGAGCCGGTCCGCCGTTCGGTGGACCGGCTCCTGGCATTGTCCTGGCGATGCCCCGGACAACCCCCGGACGAGGGGCGTCGGTGACGTGTCACCCTCTACGGTCGGGGGCATGCGAAGCACATCGACCTCGATCGGCCTCACCGTCCTCCGCGTCGTCCTCGGCGTGGTCTTCATCGCCCACGGCGCGCAGAAGCTCGCGCAGGGCATGCCCGCCGTCGCCGGGGGCTTCGCCAGCATGGGGATCCCCTTCCCCGAGATCGCCACTCCCGTCGTCGTCGCCCTCGAACTCGTCGGGGGTGCCCTGCTCGTGCTCGGCGTCGCGACGCGCGTCGTCGGCCTGCTCCTCGCGATGGACATGGTCGTGGCCGGCCTCGTCGCACACCTGTCCGCGGGCTTCTTCGCCCAGCAGGGTGGGTTCGAGTACGTGCTCGTCCTGGCCGCCGCGTCGCTCGCCGTGGCGCTGACCGGCCCGGGCAGGTTCTCGGTCGACGCCCTCGTGGCCGGGCGCCGTCGACCGGCGACCGCGGAGCCGGTCGCCGCCTGAGGGCACCCGCGCGGAGG
>JASCOJ010000052.1 GCA_029959645.1 Microbacteriaceae bacterium PS02332
CGGGGGGGGGGGGCCGCGCCCGCCGCGACCCCACGCCGGACGGGAGGCACGGCACCAGCGGGTGCCGGGCCTCCCGTCCGGTCGTAGGCTCCGAGGCGTGCACGCACCCGAGGTCCTCCGCTCCACCGCCTTCGCCGACGGCCCCGGCGGCGGCAACCCCGCCGGCGTCGTCCTCGACGCCACCGCGCTCGACGCCGCCGCGATGCTCGCCGTCGCCGCGGAGGTCGGCTACGCCGAGACCGTCTTCGTGACCGCGGTCGACGGCGACCGGTTCACCGTCCGCTACTTCTCGCCCGGCGCTGAGGTGCCGTTCTGCGGCCACGCGACCGTCGCGCTCGCCGTGGCCGTCGCCGAACGCGAGGGGCCGGGGGAGCGCGTGTTCGTCACGCCCGCCGGTGACGTCCCGGTCCTCGCGACGACCGCGGACGACGGCACCGTGCTGGTCACGATGACGAGCGTCGAGCCGGTCGTCCGGCCGATCGACGCGGTGGTCCTCGGCGGCCTGCTCACCCTGCTCGGCCTGGTGCCGGACGACCTCGACCCGGACCACCCGGCACTCGAGGCCGCCGCGGGCAACCGCAACCCGGTCCTGGTGCTCCGCGACGCCGACCTGTTCCACCAGTTCCGCTTCGCGCCGGCGCTGCTCGCACCGTTCATGCGCGCGCAGGGGTGGCTCGGGACGGTGACGGTCCTGCGCGCGGTCGGTCCGCTGGAGTACGAGGCGCGGAACCTCTTCCCGGTCGGGCGGATCAGCGAGGACCCGGCGACCGGGTCGGCCGCGGCGGCGGTGGGCGCGTACCTCCGGTCGATCGGGCGGGCGCGTGCCGGCGACCGGGTCGTGATCCGGCAGGGGCGGCACGTCGGACGTCCGAGCCTGCTGCTCGTCGACGTTCCCGCGAGCGGCGGCATCCGGGTGACCGGGGGCGCGACCCCCATCTGAGCGGACCGCGTTCCCCGGGACCGCGGAACGTCGGCGTCCGCCCCGGGTCCGGCGAGGCGGCGACCCTCGTCCGGACCGCGGGCGAGCCTGGCGGCGGCCCGAGCCGATGCGGCCTAGCGTGGCGGCATGGCAGTCACCGAGATCTGGCTCGTCCGCCACGGGGAGTCGACGGCGAACGTCGCCGCTGCCCGTGCCGAGGCCGCAGGAGCCGACGTCATCGAGGTCGAGCACCGCGATGCTGACGTCCCGCTCAGCCCGCTCGGCGAGCGGCAGTCGCGGGCGCTCGGCACCGAGCTCGCCGACCGTGGCGTGGACGACGTCCCCGTCGTGCTGTGGGTGTCGCCGTACCGGCGGGCACAGCAGACGATCGGCATCGCGCTGGAGGCCGGCGGTCTCGTCGAACCACCGCGCCGGGTCGACGAACGACTCCGGGACCGCGAACTCGGGGTCCTCGACCGGCTCACCCGGACCGGGAGCGCGAACCTGCACCCGGAGGAGGAGCAGCGGCGGCAGTGGCTCGGGAAGTACTACCACCGGCCAGCCGGCGGGGAGTCCTGGGTGGACGTCATCCTGCGACTGCGGTCGGTGCTGGCCGACGTCGAGCGCATCGACGGGGCCGAGCGCCTGCTCGTCGCCGCGCACGACGCCGTGGTCATGCTCGTCATCGCGGTCTGCCTCGACCTCGACGAACACACGCTGATGGACTTCGCCGCCACGCACACCGTCGCGAACGCCTCGCTGACCCGTCTCCGCCGCGATGCGCCCGGCGGGCCCTGGACGCTCGAGGAGTTCTCCGGCACGGGGCACCTCGAGGAGGACCCGGACGCCGAGGTCACCCAGCACAGCGGCGAGAAGGACGACGCCCGTGTCTGAGCCCGTCGCGGTGACCCCGAACCTGCTCCGTGCGTGGGCACTGCCCGACGGCGGCGGCAGCAAGTACGGCCGAGGGCAGGTGCTCGTCATCGGCGGTGCCGCGAAGACGCCCGGTGCCGCGATGCTCTCCGCGACCGCTGCGCTGCGGGTCGGTGGCGGCCGCCTGACGCTCGCCGTCGCCCGGAGCGTCGCGCTGCACGTGGCGGTCGCCCTGCCCGAGTCCGGCGTGCAGCCCCTCGACGAGGACGACGACGGCCACGTCGCGGTCGGGGTGATCGAGTCACTCGCCGACGACCTCGCCAGCGCGGACGCCGTGCTGGTCGGCCCGGGACTCGACGAACCCGAGGGCAGCAAGGACCTGGTGGCCGGGCTTGCGAGTCGTGTGGGGGACGACACGCTCGTCGTGCTGGACGCCTTCGCGCTCGGGGTCGCCGCCGGTCTCGTCGACGAACTCGCACCGCTGCGCGGGCGCCTGGTGATGACGCCGAACTCCGGTGAGGCCGAACGTCTCCTCGGGCACGAGTGCTCCGACGACCAGCGCGACGCGACCGAGATCGCCCAGCGCTACGGTGCCGTGGTGTCGCTGGGCGGCATCGTCGTCGCACCGGACGGACGTGCGTGGGCGAAGGGCACCGGTGCCGGCGGGCTCGGGACCAGCGGCAGTGGGGACGTGCTCTCCGGGGCGATCACCGGCCTCCTGGCCCGGGGCGCCGACGTCGCACAGGCGACCGTCTGGGCGACCCAGGTGCACGCCGCCGCCGGTGACCGTCTGGCCGTGCAGGTCGGGCCGATGGGGTACCTGGCGAGCGAGCTGCTCGGCGAGATCCCGCGCGTCCTGGTCGAGTTCGGCGCCTGAGCAGCGACCCGATCACCCGCGGAGGGACGTGACGGCCTTCTCGATGCGGCGTGTCCGGGTCTCCGGCGCCTTCGCCTGCAGGACGGGCTCGACGAGCGCCTTCTGCCGGGAGGCCGACAGGGCCCCGAACGCGGACCGGACGCCCGCTGCCGTGAGCGCTGCGTCGAGGTCGTCGGGCACCTCGACCGTCCGCGGCAGGGTGTCGACCTCGAGCCGGACACGCACCTCGTCCCCGGCACCGATGCCCGATGCTGCTCGGTGCTCGGCCGACAGCGGCACGAGGAACTGCTCGGCCATCACACCGATGGTCGACCGGTAGGTGTAGCCCCCGTCGAGCGTGACGACCACCGCGGGCCGCTTCCCGGCACCGAGTGCCTCGATGACCTCGGGCGGGACGGGCAGGCCCGTCGCCGCCTTCCGCGCCTGCAGCACGGTCGTCGTGAACTCCATGCGGGCCTCCAGTCCGGATCCGTCGAGCAGCACTGTAGCGCTGCGCCGGCCGCCGGCCCCACTGGTCAGCGGCGGAAGCGCGCCGCGACCTCGTCGGCGAGGCCCGCCTCGACCCGGCGCTGCATGTCCTCGGACATGGCCGGGAGGCTCGACACCGGAGCCCAGAACGCCTCCGTGTTCTCGCCGTCCGCGGGGAACGGGTCCCCGGACACCCACCGGCAGGCGAAGACGAGGTCCATGTACTGCGCCCGGTCGCCGTTCTCGTACGTCATCGGCGGGAGCGTCTGCACGAACGCGAGCCGCTCGGCGACCGCGACGACGTCGGCCTCCTCGAGGACCTCCCGCTCGGCGGCGACGGCGGGCTCCTCACCGGGGTCGACGATGCCGGTGACCGGGGTGTACCGGCCGCTGTCGGCACGGCGGACGACGAGGAGCTCCCGCTCGGCGCCCTCGCCTCGGGTGACCACCGCGGTGACCCCGGTCAGCCAGAGCAGGTCGGTGCCGATCTTCTCGCGGAGGGACAGGACGAAGTCGGGCGTGGGCATGGCGCCACGCTACCGACCCGACCCGGCGGTCAGTTCTGGAACACCCGCAGCGAGTCGACGGTCATCTGCTGCGGGAACCGCGTCGTCGCGTCCGGGTTGCCCGGCCAGCCGCCACCGACCGCCACGTTGAGGACCACGAAGAACGGCTTGTCGAACACCCAGGGGGCGCCGTTCGTGTCCGCCGGGGTGACCGTGCGGTACGTCTGTCCGTCCACCGACCAGCTGACCGAACCGGGCCGCCAGTCGACCGCGAAGACGTGGAAGGCGTCCGCGAAGGCCGAGCCGTCCGGGCTCCGGTACGCCGCACTGATGCCCTGCGCGCCGGAGTACCCGGGACCGTGGACCGTGCCGTACACGGTGTCGGGGTCGCGGCCGATGGCCTCCATCACGTCGATCTCGCCGCACGCGGGCCAGCCGACCTGTGGGAGGTCGGCGCCGAGCATCCAGAACGCCGGCCAGATGCCCTGACCCCACGGGATGCGGATGCGGGCCTCCACCCGGCCGTACTGCGCCGTGTAGGTGCCCTGCGTGGTGAGGCGGGCGGACGTGTACGAGCCGTCGGCCTCGCGGCGGGCGGTGATGACGAGGTTCCCGGCGCCGTCGAGGGCCGAGTTCCGTCGCGAGTCGGTGTAGGTCTGCAGTTCGCCGTTGCCCCAACCGCCGGCGCCGGTGTCGTACCGCCAGATCGCGCTGTTCGGGGCGCTGCCGGCCGGTCCGTCGAACTCGTCGGCGGCGAGGAGCGTCCCCGCACCACCGGTCGTGGCCGCGTTCGCGGCGGTGCCGCCGAACGCCGCCGTGCCGGCCACGGCCAGCCCTGCCGCGCCTGCTGCGCCGATCCGGAAGACGTCGCGGCGGTTGAGTCCGCGGGTGTCGTCTCGTGTCATGTCGTGCCTCCTGGTCCGTCCGCGATCCTCCGTGACGGAGTGCGCACGCACAAGACCCACCTCCGGGGTGGTCATGACCAGTACAGTGGCGATGTGGAGATCATCATCCTGCCCACGCCGGACGAGGTCGGACGCGTCGCCGCGGCCGCGATCGCGTCCGTCGTCGCCGAGAAGCCGTCCGCCGTCATCGGTCTCGCGACCGGTTCGAGCCCGCAGGGCATCTACGCCGACCTGCGTCGCCGGGTCGGAGCGGGCGAGATCTCGTTCGCCCAGGCCCGCGGGTTCGCCCTCGACGAGTACGTCGGGATCCCGCTCGAGCACGCCGAGTCGTACGCGAGCGTCATCGCCCGCGACGTCGTGGCACCGCTCGGGTTCGACCCGTCCCGCGTGCGGGTACCGGACGGGCGGGCCGACGACCTGGAGTTCGCCGCCAAGGAGTACGACGCCGCGATCCGTGCCGCCGGCGGGATCGACGTGCAGATCCTCGGCATCGGCCCGAACGGACACATCGGGTTCAACGAGCCGACCTCGTCGTTCGCGTCCCGCACCCGCATCAAGACCCTCGCGCCGTCCACGCGGGAGGCGAACGCCCGCTTCTTCGACTCGCCCGAGCAGGTGCCGACGCACTGCATGACCCAGGGGCTCGGCACGATCCTCGAGGCGCGGAAGCTCGTCCTCGTCGCCCAGGGGGCCTCGAAGGCCGACGCGGTCGCCGCCGCCGTCGAGGGGCCGCTCAGCTCCTTCGTCCCCGGCAGCGCGCTCCAGCTGCACGAGCACGCCACCGTCGTCGTCGACGAGGAGGCGGCCGCGGGCCTCCAGCTCGCCGACTACTACCGCTACACGTACGCGAACAAGCCGGAGTGGCAGCGGTTCGAGTAGGCCGGAGCGGCGGCGACGGACAGGAGGCCCGGTCCGGCGCCGCCGTGCCCTCGCGTCAGCGGACGGTCGCCATGCGCGCGAGCCCCTCGCGCAGGGTCTCCGCCGAGCAGCCGAAGTTGAGCCGCACGTGCCCGGCGCCCTGCCGGCCGAAGTCGAGCCCTCGTGACAGCGCGACCTTCGCCGACTCGAGGAGCACGGCCGCGGGGTCGTCGCCCCAGCCGCTCGCGCGCAGGTCGAGCCAGGCCAGGTACGAGGCCTGCGGCTGCCGGTACCCGACACCGGGCAGTGCCGCGTCGAGCTCCTCGGCGAGGAGACGCCGGTTCGCCGCGAGCTCGGCGAGCAGGGACGCCAGCCACGGGCCGCCCTCGGTGAAGGCGGCGACGCTCGCGGTGTACCCGAGGATGCCGGTCCGCTCGACGACCTCGGTCGGCATCCCGTCGAACCACGTCCGCGCACGCTCCGAGGCGCCGACCATGAGCGCGCACTTGGTCCCGGCGAGGTTGAACGCCTTGCTCGCGCTCGTCAGGGCGACGCCGACCTCCGCGGCCTCGGGGCAGCAGCGCAGGAACGGCGTGAACACGGCGTCGGCATGCACGAGCGGCGCGTGGATCTCGTCGGAGACCACGACCGCGTCCCACTCGGCCGCGAGCCGGGCGAGGGCGACGAGCGCCTCCGAGCCGTGCACGAGCCCGAGCGGGTTGTGCGGGTTGCAGAGCAGCACGGTCCGCGCGCCGTCGGCGAATGCCCGTGCGACGCCGTCGAGGTCCATCCGCCAACCGGCCGTGGTGTCGAACGGGTCGGCGGGACCGTCCGGCGGCAGCAGCGGGACCTCGGTGACGGAGCCGCCGGCCTCGGTGACGTAGTCCCAGAAGGGCGCGTAGACGGGCGGCATGACCACGACCTGGTCACCCGGGGCGATGACGCGGCGCAGGGTCTCGACGGCGGCGACGGAGACGTCGGTGGTGGTGCGGACCAGGTCCGGGTCGACCCGCCAGTCCCACCGGTCCGCCGCGAAGTCCGCGAACGCGTCCGGCAACGCCCGGTGGTGACCGACGTACCCGGTGTCACCGTCCGTGACGGCCCGGACCAGGGCCTCCCGGACGGGCTCGGCGAGCGCGACGTCCATCTCGGCGACGAACATCGGCAACACGTCCGGCGGGAACGCGGTGTACTTCTCGCTGGTGCGGGTCCGGCGTGCATCGAAGGAGGAGACCATGACGCTCATGGGCCTCATCCTGGCACCGGACGGAGCCCGGTGAGCAGGATCTCGACGTAGCGATCCGGATCCGCGACCGGCGACCCGCCCGCGGTCGCGGCGGCACGCATGCCGCACACGAGTCGACGGAGGTCGTCGGGCCCGATGTCGGCCCGGACCACGCTGGCGTCGGTCGCCCGGCGCAGGAGTGCCCCGACCGAGGCGACGAGGTCACCGGCGAGTTCCGCGGTGTCCGCGCACGAGAAGGCGCCGCCGGTGAGGAGTTCCGCCAGCGCCCGGTCGCCCACGAGCCCACGGAACGCCTCGGTGACCACGCCCCGCAACGCGGCCTGTGGGTCGGGGAGCGCCACCGCGACGCGGACCTGGTCGAGCATCGCCTCGAACGCGTCGATGGCGAGGGCCTCGAGCAGGTGCTGCTGGTCGGGGAAGTGCCGGTAGGCGGTGCCGACGCCCACGCCGGCCTCCCGCGCCACGGCGTTGAGCTGGGCGGAACCGTCGCGCTCGAGGTGCTGCCGTGCCACCGACAGGAGGGCGGCACGGTTCCGGACGGCGTCGGCGCGCAGGGCTCCCGGTCGGGCGAGGTCAGTCATGCGGACAGTGTATCCGCTTGTGCTACGGTCACCGGATGGATCATCCGCTTGTCGACCAGAGCCACCGAACCGATCGAGGAGTCACCATGTCGTCCTTCCCCTGGGAGCTGGAGCGGATCCCGGACCAGCACGGCCGCGCCGTCGTCGTGACCGGCGCGACGAGTGGCCTCGGCCTGGTCGTCGTCACGCAGCTGGCCGCCGCCGGGGCGCGGGTGGTCGCCGCGGTCCGCGACCTCGACAAGGCGGCTCGGGTCCTCCCGGCCGGTGTGGAGGCCCGGCTCGCCGACACCGCGTCGGTCGCCTCGGTCCGTGCCTTCGCCCGGCGCCTCGCCGAGGACGGGGTCGTCGTCGACGCGCTCGTGAACAACGCGGGCGTCACGATGCCGCGCTTCGCCCTCGGTGTGGACGGTGTCGAGCGGACCTGGGCGACCAACGTCGTCGGGCCGGCGGTGCTCGCCGACGCGGTGCTGCCACTGCTCGGCGGACCCTCGCCGCGCGTGGTCCTCGTGGGGTCGAACCTCTCGCAGCGGTCGTCCCGTGTGCCGGATCTCGACGCGGTCGCCGACCCGGGCCGGTTCCGGCAGTTCCCGGCGTACGCGGCGTCGAAGACCGCCGCCGCCGCACTCGCGGTCGAGCTCGGCGAGCGCCTGCGGGCGTCGGGCTCGACGGTGCGGTCGGTGATCGCGCACCCGGGCATCGCCGCCACCGGCATGAACGGGCAGGCGGAGACCCCGGGCGCGCGGATCGCGGGCCGGATCGCCCGGCTCGCTGCACGCAGTGCCGAGGACGGGGCGCGTTCCACGCTGTGGGCCACGACCGCCGCCGACGTGCCGGAGCAGCGGTTCGTCGGGCCCGCACTCCGCAGGTCCGACCGGCGCCTCCACGTCGTCCCGGTCCGGGGTGCCGCCGCGGACCCGGTGTTCCGGGCCCGGGTGCGCGCCTTCGTCGATGCGGTGGCGGGTCGGGTCGAAGTGTGAGTGGACATTCAGTCTGCGAGTGATTTAGGGTAGCCTTACCTTGCCCGGCGGCCCGGGCGATCGACTGCTCGCCGCCGGGACCACTCCTCTCGCCGACCCCGCGCGCGCTCGTCCGACCGCGCCCAGGAAGGACCCTCCCGTGCGCCTGCACCGTTCCCTCGCCGTCGCGGCTGCTGCGACCGCCGTCCTGCTCACCGCCGCGTGCAGCTCGACCACACCCGCCGCCGAGGGCACTCGGGGCGCGGCCGATGACGGCGCCTTCCCGATCACGATCGAGCACGCGCTCGGCACGACCACGATCCCGGCGAAGCCGGAGCGCGTCGCCACGGTGCAGTGGGAGAACCAGGAGGTGCCGCTCGCGCTCGGGATCGTCCCCGTCGGGATGGCCCGTGCGGACTTCGGCGACGACGACGGCGACGGCGTGCTGCCGTGGGTCGCGGACGCGTTGGAGGAGCTCGACGCCGAGACGCCCGTCCTGTTCGACGAGACGGACGGCATCGACTTCGAGGCGGTCGCCGACACGGACCCCGACGTCATCCTCGCGCCGTACTCCGGGCTCACGGCGGAGGACTACGAGACCCTCAGCGAGATCGCCCCGACCGTCGCCTACCCCGAGGCCGCGTGGGCGACGAACTGGCGCGAGTCCATCGAGCTGAGCAGCGAGGCGCTCGGGATGGCGGACGAGGGCGAGGCGCTCGTCGACCGCATCGAGGGCGACGTGGAGGCCGCGGTCGCGAAGCACCCGCAGCTCGCGGGCAAGTCGACGATGTTCCTCACCCACGTCGACGAGAGCGACCTCAGCACGGTCAACTTCTACACGACGAAGGACACCCGGGCGCTGTTCTTCGAGGACCTCGGACTCGAGGCCCCGGAGTCCATCGCCGAGGCGTCGAAGGGCGACGCGTTCTCCGGCAGCATCAGTGCCGAGCAGGTCGACACCTTCGACGACGTCGACATGATCGTGACCTACGGCGACGAGGGGCTCGTGAAGACCCTCAAGTCGGACCCGCTCCTGTCGAAGATGCCCGCCGTGGCGAACGACGCCATCGTCGCGCTGCCCTCCGACGACCCGATCGGCACCGCCGCGAACCCGACGCCGCTCGCGATCTCGTGGGTCCTCGAGGACTACGTCCAGATGCTCGCCGACGCCGCCGACAAGGCCGACGCGGGCACCGCGGACGCCCCCTCGGGGCCCGCCACCCCCCCGACGCCCCGCCCCCGGGCGCGCCGCGCGGCGCGACCGGTGTGGTCCGTCGTCAGCGTCGCCGTGCTGGCCGCGGTCGTGCTGCTCTCCGTCACGGTCGGCGCCCGGGCCGTCGGCGTCGACGAGGTGCTCGCCGGGCTGACAGGCGCGTCCGGGACGGTGGGGGAGGCCGCGGTCGCGGTCCGTCTGCCCCGCACGGTGCTCGCGGTGGTGGTCGGGGCCTCCCTGGCGCTCGCCGGGACGGTCATGCAGGGCGTGACCCGGAACCCGCTCGCCGACCCGGGGATCCTCGGCGTCAACGCCGGGGCCTCGCTCGCGGTCGTCGCCGGGATGGCGTGGTTCGGCCTGTCCGCCGCGGTCGCGACCATGTGGGTCGCGGTCGGGGGCGCGGCCGTCGCCGCGGTGTTCGTGTACGTCGTCGGGTCGCTCGGCCGCGGGGGAGCGACCCCGCTGAAGCTCGCCCTCGCCGGGGCCGCGTCCTCGGCGGCCTTCGCGTCGCTCGTCGTCGCCGTGTCGCTGCCGCGCGGGGACATCGCCGAGGGTGTCCGCTCGTGGCAGATCGGCGGCGTCGGCGGGGCCACCCCCGACCGGATCGTGCAGGTCCTGCCGTTCCTGGTCGTCGGCGCCCTGCTCTGCGCCGCGACCGCGAAGGGCCTGAACACCCTGGCGCTCGGCGACGACCTCGCCGCCGGGCTCGGCGAACGCGTGGCGCTGACGCGGGCGCTCGCCGCGACCGGGGCCGTGCTCCTCTGCGGGGCGAGCACGGCCGTCGCGGGGCCGATCGGGTTCGTCGGGCTCGTCGTCCCGCACGCGTACCGGCTGCTCGTCGGCACCGACCACCGGTGGTTGCTGCCGCTCGCGGCCGTCGGCGGCGCGGTCCTGCTCGTCGCGGCCGACGTCCTCGGCCGGGTGGTCGCCCGTCCCGAGGAGATCGACGTCGGCATCGTCACCGCGATCGTCGGCGCGCCGGTCTTCATCGCGATCATCCGCCGTCGGAAGGTCCGGGCACTGTGAGCGCGGGCCGCACCGCCGCGAGCCGCGTCGCCACCGACCGCACCGCCGGTGGCCCCGCCGCCACCGCTGCCCTGGTCCGCCATGTGCGCTCCCGCCGCACCCGCCGGGCCGGTGTCGTCGTCGGCGCGCTCGCCGTCCTGGTCGTCCTCGCCTTCACGGCGTCCCTCGTCATCGGCGAGCGCTGGTACTCGCTCCCCGACGTCGTCGCGGTCATCACCGGGCACGACGTCCCGGGGGCCTCCTTCACCGTCGGACGCCTGCGCCTGCCGCGGGCCGTCCTCGGTGCGGTCACCGGCTGCTCCTTCGGGCTGGCCGGGGTCGCGATCCAGACGATGCTCCGCAACCCCCTCGCGAGCCCGGACGTGATCGGCATCAGCTCGGGCGCGAGCGCCGCGGCTGCCGTCGCCATCGTGTCGCTCGGCCTCGGCGGCGCAGCCGTGTCCGGCTTCGCGATCGTCGGTGCGCTCGTCGTCGCCCTCGCGGTGTACCTGCTCGCGTACCGCGACGGCGTCGCCGGCACCCGGCTCATCCTCATCGGCATCGGCGTGGCTGCGATGCTCGAGTCCGTCACCGCGTACGTGCTGTCGCGCGCGGCCCAGTGGGACCTGCAGGAGGCGACGCGCTGGCTGACCGGCAGCCTGAACGGCGCCGACTGGGAGGCCGTGGTGCCGACCGTCGTCGCCCTCGCGCTCCTGGGACCCGTGCTCCTCGGACAGGGGCAGAACCTGGCGGCGCTGCGGCTCGGCGACGACGCCGCGTCCGCCCAGGGCGTCCGGGTCGAACGCACCCGGGTGCTCGTGCTCGTCGCGGCCGTCGGGCTCGTCGCGTTCGCCACCGCGGCCTCCGGTCCGATCGCGTTCGTCGCGTTCCTGTCGGGGCCGATCGCCGCGCGGCTCGTCGGTGCCGGGTCGTCGCCACTCGTCCCCGCCGGGCTGGTCGGCGCCGCGCTCGTGCTGCTGGCGGACCTCGTCGGCCAGAACGCGCTCGGTGTCCGCTACCCGGTCGGCGTCGTCACCGGCGTGCTCGGGTCGCCGTACCTCGTCTGGCTCATCATCCGCACGAACCGCAGGGGGACCTCGCTGTGACCACCGCCCACGACCTCCGGACGGCCGGGCTCACCCTCGGCTACGACGACCGCACCGTCATCGACGACCTCACGCTCGAGGTCCCGGGCGGCCGCATCACGGCCATCGTCGGGGCGAACGCGTGCGGCAAGTCGACCCTGCTCCGCTCGATGTCCCGGCTGCTCCGGCCCGCCCGCGGCCAGGTGCTGCTCGACGGCCGCGCCGTGCACGAGACGCCTGCCCGCGAGCTCGCCCGGACGCTCGGGCTGTTGCCGCAGTCCCCGATCGTGCCCGAGGGGATCTCCGTCGTCGACCTCGTCGGGCGCGGGCGGCACCCGCACCAGCGGGCGTTCCAGCGGTGGAGTCGCTCGGACGACGCCGCCGTCGCCGCCGCACTCGACGTCACCGGCACCGCGGACCTCGCGGACCGCGACGTCGACGAACTCTCCGGCGGCCAGCGGCAGCGCGTCTGGATCGCGATGGCGCTCGCGCAGGAGACCGACATGCTGCTGCTCGACGAGCCGACCACGTTCCTCGACGTCGCGCACCAGGTGGAGGTCCTCGACCTGCTCCGGGACCTCAACCTCCGGAACGGCACCACCGTCGTGATGGTGCTGCACGACCTCAACCTCGCGGCGCGGTACGCGGACCACCTCGTCGCCCTCGCCGACGGCACGGTGTGCGCGGCGGGAGCGCCGACCGCGGTGCTGACCGAGGAGACCGTCCGCCGGGTGTTCGGGCTCGAGAGCGTCATCACGACCGACCCGGTGTCGGGGTCGCCGCTCATGGTGCCGATCGGTCGGCACCACGCCGAGCGGCGGCGCTGAGGACATCGGCATCCCGCCGTGCGCGTCCCCGGTTCTTCCGGGAGGATCGTGGTCATGATGACGACGACGTCCGGCACGGTGTTCCCCGGTGCCTACGGAGTGGCTGAGGACGGTGACGGGGCGGCTCCGCTGCGGGTCGCGGTCATCGGACCCGCCGGCTGGGGTCGGCAGCACACGCGGGTGTTCGCGTCCCGCCCCGACACCGAGCTCGTCGCGGTGGTCGGCCGGGACCCGGGACGGACCGCGGACGCGGCGCATCGGCTCGGGACCCGCGGCTACACCGACGTCGAGGAGATGCTCACCGATGTGCAGCCCGACCTGGTCGCGGTGTCCCTGCCGAACGAGGAGCACTTCGCTCCGACGCTGCAGCTGCTCCGGACGGGGATCCCGCTGCTGGTGGAGAAGCCACTCGTCTTCGACCTCGACGAGGCTGACCAGCTCCTCGACGCCGCCCGGGAACACGGGTCGTTCTTCGCGATCGACTTCAACCACCGGTACGCGGAACCCGTGATCCGGATGAAGCGGGCCATCGACGACGGTGTCCTCGGTGCCCCCGTCTTCGCGACCTGGCGCTTCGGTGGCGAGGCCAACCGCGGGCCGTCGCCGCACGCGAACATCATCGAGACCCAGTGCCACGCGTTCGACATGCTCGAGCACCTGCTCGGGCCGATCTCCTCGGTCATGGCGCAGATGACGAACACCACCTACGGCGCCTGGAGCACGGTGGCGTTGGCGCTCGAGTTCGCCAACGGTGCGGTCGGCACGCTGCTCGGCTCCTACGACAGCTCCTACTCGTACCCGGGCGCGCACCTGCTCGAGGTGAACGGCACCGCCGGGCGTGCGGTGGTCGTCGACACGGTGCAGTCGTTCGAGCTCTCCCGGGTCGGGGACACCGCCACCACCATCTGGCGCCCGGGGTACTTCGACGACGACGGCCGTTCGTTCCACCACACCTTCGACCGGTACGTCGACGACATGCTGCGTGCGCTCCGGGCGGGGGAGGCGCCGCCCGTCCCGGCGGAGGCCGGCCGGCGGGCGCTCTTCCTCGCGCAGTGTGCGATCGAGTCGCACGAGACGGGGCGCCGCGTTCCGACCTGACGGACGCCGCAGTGCGCGCGCCCTGAAGGCACGCGGCGGCACCGACCAGTTCCGCGCTCGGGAGACAGTGCACCGTGCGGGGATGCGATGCCTTGCCGCCGCTAGCATCGGTCCGTGGCGCGCACGACCAAACCCTTCGAGCAGTACGCGACGCTCTTGCCGGACGGCAGGTTCGCAGTCCAGGTCACCGTGTTCGACCCGTTCCTGGTCAGGGTCGTTATCGCCGCTCCGGGCAAGCGTCAGGCCCTCGAACGGGTCCGGGCGCTCGGCGGACGTGACGTGCACGTCTCGAAGTCATTCCGTCCCGGCGGTACCACGGTCCGCCCACTCGTCGACGAGGGCCTCGAGGGCGTGTTCGCCCCGGAACCGTTCGACGGGACGTGGTTGCCGCTGGCCGGACTGCCCGCGTTCCTCGACGGCACCAGCCGCGACCTTGCGCGCTACGACACGAGTGCCTTCGACCGCGGGTGGGTCCGGCGGACTGCCCTCCCGGAGTCCTGACGGGCGTCCGTGGCACGGCCCCGACGGCTCGGATCAGCGGAGCGGCTGCCCGCCGCCCCACACCCGCTGCACCTCGAGCGACGGCGACAGTGCGACGAGGTCCGCGGCGTACCCGGGCGCGATCCGGCCCAGCCGATCGCCGAGCCCCAGCGCACGGGCAGGGACGCTCGTCAGCGCCGCGACGGCCTCGGACAGCGACATCCCGACGAGCTCGACGGCGTTCCGCAGTGCCACGTCCTGCGTCAACGTCGACCCCGCGATGGTGTCCGTCCCGGCGACGTGCGCGACGCCGTCGGTCACGGTGACGTCGAGCGACCCCAGTCGGTAGGCGCCGTCGGCGGCACCGGCGGCGCCCATCGCGTCGGTGATGAGCGCGACCCGGCCGGGGGCGGCGCGGATCAGGGTCCGCGCGGCAGCCGGATGCACGTGCACGCCGTCGAGGATGAGTTCGAGCGTCACCCGGTCGTCCGCGACTGCAGCGCCGATGGGGCCCGGCGCTCGGTGGTGGAGACCCGGCATCGCGTTGAACGCGTGCGTCAGGACGGTCGCACCGGCGTCGAACGCGGCGCGCGCCTGCTCGTACGTCCCGACGGTGTGCCCCACCGCGACCGTGACGCCCGCGGCGACGAAGCGCCGGACGGCGTCGAGGGCCCCCGGCAGTTCGGGCGCGATCGTGACCTGGCGGAGGACGCCCTCGCCGGCCGCGAGCAGCTCGTCGACGACGTCGGGCGTGGGCGCGACGAGGTGGTCCGCGTTGTGGGCGCCCTTGTTGTCGGGGGAGAGGAACGGCCCCTCGAGGTGCGCGCCGAGCACGAGCGGGTCGGTGGCCATCACGGCCCGCACCTGCGCCAGGGACGCGACGAGCGCGGGGACGGGGTTCGCGACGAGCGACAGGACGGAGCGGGTGGTGCCGTGCGCCCGGTGCATCGCGAGGGCGTCGGTGAAGGACGCGTCCTCGTACGCCTCGGTCGCCCCGCCGTGCCCGTGCAGGTCGACGAACCCAGGGACGAGGGTCGCGGCACCGAGGTCGACCAGTTCGGCGGCGGCGGGGGCGTCCCGGCCGGAGCCGGTCGCGCGGATGGTGTCGCCGTCGACGAGGACCCAGCCGTCCTCGACCGTCCCGGCCACGTCGACCAGGCGGGTGGCCCGGACCAGCGTGGTGCGGGCCTCCCGGCTGACGCCGAAAGCGCCGCCGCCGGAAGCGCCGCCGCCGGAACCGCCGCCGCTCACGCCGACTCCCGCCGTGCCGTGACGATGCCGGACACCGTGGCGACCACGATGAAGACCAACCCGACCACCGGGTGCCGGAGCGACAGCCAGGAGGCCCCCGCGGCGACGACGAGCGCCACCTCGACGATCGTCTTGCCCACCACGTCGGTCTCGATGGGCGACCGCGGCGACCGGAAGAGGTACCAGACCACGGCGGCGAAGAGCGGCGCCCCGATCATGAACAGCACGCCGGGGAGCGGGAACGGCCACGTGAGGTAGCCCCAGTACGCCAGCGAGAGCAGCCCGAACGTGCAGACGAGCACGCGCAGCACCGTCCAGGCGTCCACCCGGCGTGCGGGAGGCGTGGCGGGCGGCTGCGAGCCGGGGTCGAGCGAGCTCTGCGGGGTGCTCATCGGCGCCTACTTGAAGATGATCGTGCGGGCACCGTCGAGGAGCACGCGGTCCTCGGCGATCCACCGGACGGCCTGGGTCAGGGTGCGGGACTCCTCGTCCTGGCCGATGGACACCAGCTCGGCCGGACCCTTCGTGTGGTCGACGCGGACGACGTTCTGCTCGATGATCGGCCCCTCGTCGAGGTCGCTCGTGACGAAGTGCGCCGTCGCACCGATGAGCTTCACCCCGCGGGCGTGCGCCTGCCGGTACGGGTTCGCGCCCTTGAAGCCGGGCAGGAACGAGTGGTGGATGTTCACGGCGCGACCGGCGAGCGCCGCGCACAGCTCGGGGGAGAGGATCTGCATGTACCGGGCGAGGACGACGAGCTCGATGTCGTGCTCCTCGACCGCCTCGAGGATCCGCCGCTCCATCGCGGCCTTCGCGTCCGCGTCGGTGACCGGCCGGTGCTCGAACGGCACCGAGTAGAACGCCGCCAACTCGGCGAGGTCGGTGTGGTTCGACAGCACGAGCGGCACGTCGATCGGGAGCTGGCCGCCGCGCTGCCGGTACAGCAGGTCGTTGAGGCAGTGGCCGGCCTTCGACACGAGCACGAGGGTCCGCATCGGACGACCGACGACGTCGAGCTGGACGCGCATGGCGTACCGCTCGACGACGGGTGCGAGGGCCTGCTCGAACGCGGCGCGGTCGACCGGTGCCATCACCTGCAGGCGCATGAAGAACGTGTCCGTGTCCGCGCTCGAGAACTGCTGCGACTCGGTGATGTTGCCCTGGGCCCCGACCACCGCGCCGGAGACGGCGTGCACGATGCCGGGCTGGTCGGCACAGACCAGGGTCAGGGTCCAGTGCGTGGGGGAGGGCTCGGTCACCGGATCAGGCTACCGGGCGCGGTCCTGCCGGGAGGCCCGGTGTGCGCTGGCGCTGCGGGTCGCGTCCGGCGGTCACCGGCTCCCCTGCTGCGCCAGCGCGCGGTCGGCGACGGTCAGCACGGTGAGCAGCGCCGCGACGCCGAGCATCACCCCCGCCAACACGTGCAGGTCCGGAGTGGTCGGCGCCTGCCCGAAGACCCCGCCGATGAGCGACGAGGCCGCGATGGCGCCGATGTAGACGCTCGTCCGGGAGAGCCCCGCGGCGGTGCCGATGTACTCCGCCGGCACCACCCGGTACAGCGCGGCCTGGTTCGACACCGAGGCGAGGGCCTGCGGGACGCCGAACAGGGCCGGCACGACGATCAGCAGCACGACCGAGGAGCGTGCGTCGAGGAGGAGCAGGAGGACCGCACCGAGCAGCGGTGTCAGGGCGGCGACGACGAGCGGCCCGCGCACGGCGGTCTTCCGTGCCACGAGGAAGGACACCACCCCGGCGACGAGCGCGGCGGGGAGCTGGAGGTAGCCGGCCACGTCGCTCGGGTACCCGGCGACGTCCTGCACCCACTGCGAGAAGCCGTAGGTCATCGTGTAGGCGAGCAGGTACGTCAGGAAGAGCCGCGCGTACGTGCGGGACAGTGCGCCGTTGCGGACGAGCAGCCGGACGTCGACGAACGGCTTCGTCGCGTGCAGCTCCCGCACCACGAGCAGGACGAGCAGCACGACGGCGACGGCGAGCAGCCACCAGAGCCCGGCGGACAGGTCGAGGAGGAAGACCAGCAGCGCCGACACGGCCCCGGTCATGAGCAGCATGCCGAGCGGGTCGAGCGCGGTGAGGACGGGCAGCTCGACGTCGGGCCGCGTACGGAGCCGGTCCGAGGGCAACCAGAGCGCCGCGACGACGACCCCGAAGGCGGCCAGCGGCACGTTCACGAGGAAGATCGCGTGCCAGCCGAACGCGGCGATGAGCGCGCCACCGAGGGGCGGTCCGGCGGCCGCCGACACGAGCGAGGTGATCGACAGGGCGCCCAGGACGAGCGGAGGCGTCGGCTTCCCGATCCGGAGGGAGTGCTGGCGGAGGGTGGTCAGCGCCGCCGGGTACGCCGACGAGGTGCCGATGCCGATGAGCACCCGTGCCGTGACCGCACCGCCGAACCCGGTGAGCACCTCGGGCACCACACCGGCGACACCGACGATGACGAGCCCGGTCAGGAACACCTTCTTCGGCCCGAACCGGTCGGCGAGCTTGCCCATCGTCGGCTGCGCCACCGCGCTCGCGAGGTAGAGGGCGGCCACGAGCCAGATCGCCTGCGACGCCCCGATCCCGAGGTCCCGGGAGATCGGCGCGAGTGCGACCGAGACCATCGTGGTGTTGATCGGGTTGAGGAGCGGCCCGACGAGGACGGGGACGAGGAGCTTCGGCCCGAAACCGTTCCCGCCGCTGGGAGCGGGCTGGGCGACGGTCGGTGTGGAGGCGGTGGCGGACGTGGTGACGCTTCTTCCGGGGTGCTCGGTGGGGGTCAGGGTTCGGTGACGGGGCGGAGGATCGCGATCGCCCGGGCCACGGTGTCGCGGTCGGCCTCGGGCAGTCCGGCGAGGCGGTCGGCGAGCACCCGGGTGCGGGTGCCCCAGGCCTCCTCGCGGGCGCGCGAGCCGGTCTCGGTGGCACGGACGAGGGATCGTCGGCCGTCGGTCGGGTCGGGGCGACGTCCGACCAGCCCGAGGTCCTCGAGGGCCTGGACGGTCGCGCCCATCGACTGGGGGCGGACGCCCTCCGCGCGGGCGAGGTCCGCGACGGTCTGCTCGCCGTACCGGAGCAACCGGCCGAGCGCAGCGGTCTGCGAGGCGGTGACCTCGTCGGCCTTGCCGGTGAGCAGCGTCCGGCGGATCCGGCCGTGCAGCACGAGCAGGTCCTCCGCGAGCCGCACATCTCGTTCCACACCCGAACGATATGCCTCGACAGGCACGCTTGCAAGGCTGCCTTCCGACCCGGGATCGAGGCGGGCCTCCCGGCCGTCAGTGCTCGGTGAGCGTCGTGACGAGGTGCTCCTGCACGTACCCGAGCCAGTCGTAGACGTCGCGGAGGCCGACGGCGCCCGCCGCGGCACGGGCAGCGTCCTCGGACTCCGCGTCGACGATGCCGAGTCGCTCGGCGATGGTCAGCCGCAGGTCGGTGAGGCAGCGGAGCCACGCCTGCTCGTCCTCGGCGGTGAAGGCGCCCTCTCGGCTGCCGGTGAGCCACGCCTGCACGGCCTCGGCGTTCCGGGACTTCCCCGCCGCGAGGTCGTCACGGGTGTACCGGCGGAACTCCGAACTGGCCTGCCGGTCGGCGGGGTACGCGTCCGGGAACATCCGGAGCGTCACCGGGTCGGCGTCGAGGTCGCCGTCGAGGATCCCGCGCAGTTGCTCGACGAGGCTCGTGAGCACGGCGCGCTCGCCGGAGGCCATGCCGAGGTGGATGCCGTCGGCGCGGCGCACGAACGGGATCACGCGGCGGGGGCCTTGTCGACGGTGGCCTGCAGGCCGTACCCGTGCATCGCCTCGACGTGCCGCTCCATCGCCTCACGGTTGCCGGTGGCGACGACCGCGCGGCCCTCGGAGTCGACCTGGTGCATGAGGCGCTCGGCGACCGGGCGGGTCATGCCGAAGTAGCTCTGGAAGACGTACGTCACGTAGGACATGAGGTTGACCGGGTCGTCCCAGACCACCGTGACCCACGGCACGTCGGCGCGGGTGCCGGTGTGCTCCTCGACGTCGGGGGTCGTCATGGTCATGGGTCCAGGGTGACACGAACCGGCGCGCTCGGTACGATCAGGAGGTCGCGACTGGCGTTGGATGGGTCACCATCGGGGAGCGACACCTGACACGGAGCGCGGCCGTACGCCTGGGCCGCGCCCACCCGTCCACCCCGTCGAGCACGTGCGCGCGGCGGCCAGACAACGAGGAGTCCCGTGTCCATCACCGATCTGTCCCCCGCCACCGCGTCCTCCGACGCAGCGCGGTCCACGTTCAACGCCCCGCTCGCCGAGGTCGACCCCGAGATCGCCGCCGTCCTCCAGCAGGAGCTCGGCCGCCAGCGCGACTTCCTCGAGATGATCGCGTCCGAGAACTTCGTGCCGCGGGCGATCCTCGAGTCGCAGGGCTCCGTGCTCACGAACAAGTACGCCGAGGGCTACCCGGGCAAGCGCTACTACGGCGGCTGCGAGTACGTCGACGTCGCCGAGCAGCTCGCGATCGACCGTGCGAAGGCCCTGTTCGGCGCCGCGTACGCGAACGTCCAGCCGCACTCCGGCGCCACCGCGAACGCCGCCGTCCTGCACGCCATCGCCAGCGCCGGGGACACCATCCTCGGCCTCGAGCTCGCCCACGGCGGACACCTGACGCACGGCATGAAGCTGAACTTCTCCGGCCGCATCTACAACGCGGTGTCCTACGGCGTCGACCCGGAGACCTTCGAGGTCGACTACGACGACATCCGCGCGAAGGCCATCGAGCACCAGCCGAAGGTCCTCATCGCCGGCTGGTCGGCCTACCCCCGCCAGCTCGACTTCGCGAAGTTCCGCGAGATCGCGGACGAGGTCGGCGCGAAGCTCTGGGTGGACATGGCGCACTTCGCCGGGCTCGTCGCCGCGGGCCTCCACCCGTCGCCGGTGCCGCACGCACACGTCGTGTCGTCGACCGTGCACAAGACGCTCGCCGGTCCCCGCTCGGGCATCATCCTGTCGAACGACGAGACGCTGTTCAAGAAGCTGAACTCCGCCGTGTTCCCGGGGCAGCAGGGCGGTCCGCTCATGCACGTCATCGCGGCGAAGGCCACCGCGTTCCTGCTCGCCGGCACCCCCGAGTTCAAGGACCGCCAGGAGCGCACCATCCGCGGTGCCCAGGCCCTCGCGGCCCGCCTGACGCAGCCCGACGCGAAGGCCGCCGGCATCGACGTCCTCACCGGCGGTACCGACGTGCACCTTGTGCTCGTCGACCTGCGCGCGTCCGAGGTGGACGGCAAGCAGGCGGAGGACCTCCTGCACGACGTCGGCATCACCGTGAACCGCAACTCGGTGCCGTTCGACCCGCGGCCGCCGATGGTCACCTCGGGTGTCCGCATCGGCACGTCGGCCCTCGCCACCCGCGGGTTCGGCGACGCCGAGTTCGCCGAGGTCGCGGACGTCATCGCGCTGACCCTCATGCCGAACCCCGACGTCGCGGCGCTCTCGGCGCGGGTGAAGGCCCTCACCGACGCCTTCCCGCTCTACGCGTGAGCGACGCGCTGGCTCCCCTGCCCACCGACCGGTGGGCGGGGGAGGACTCCGCGGTGCGCATCGACGGCACCGCCCTGGCGGCACGGACCCTCGAGGAACTCCGCGTCCGCGTCGAGCGCCTGCACGAGCACGGCATCCGGCCGGGCCTCGGCACGATCCTGGTCGGCGAGAACGCCGGTTCGCTGTCCTACGTCGCCGGCAAGCACCGGGACTCGGCGCAGATCGGCATCGAGTCGATCCGGCTCGACCTGCCCGCCACCGCGTCGGCCGCGGACATCCGGGCTGCGATCCTGCAGATGAACGACGATCCCCGGGTCACCGCGTTCATCGTGCAGCTCCCGCTGCCGGAGGGCATCGACCCGACGCCGATGCTCGAGCTCATGGACCCGTCGAAGGACGCCGACGGTCTGCACCCGACGAACCTCGGTGAGCTCGTGCTCGCCGTCCCGGGTGGTGCCGGCACGATCGACGCCCCGCTGCCGTGCACCCCGCGCGGCATCGTCGAGATGCTCCGCGCGTACGACATCCCGATCCGCGGGAAGAACGTCACGATCATCGGGCAGGGGCTGACGGTCGGTCGTCCGCTCGGGCTCCTGCTCACCCGCCTCGAGGCGACCGCGACCCTGACCCACTCCCTGACGGCGGACGTCGCGGCGGAGTGCCGTCGCGCGGACATCGTCGTCGCGGCCGCCGGGGTCGCCGGACTCGTGAAGCCGGACTGGGTCAAGCCCGGTGCGGCCGTGATCGACGTCGGCATCACCCGGGTCGTCAACGAGGAGACCGGCAAGGCGAAGCTGCACGGCGACGTCGACCCCGCGGTCGCCGAGGTCGCCGGGCACATGTCGCCGGTCCCCGGCGGCGTCGGCCCGATGACCCGCGCCATGCTCATGAAGAACGTGGTCGAGGCCGCAGAGCGTCACCTGAAGTAGGCCTCGGCCTGGAGGCCCGGTGCGGCCCCCCCGGGGGGGGGCGCCGCGGGGGCGGGGGGGGGGGGGGGGGGGGGGCGGGCGCGGCGG
>JASCOJ010000053.1 GCA_029959645.1 Microbacteriaceae bacterium PS02332
CGCCCCCCGGCGGCCCGGCGGCGCCCCCCCCGCCCCCCCCCCCCCGCCCCCCCCCCCCCCCCCCCCCCCCCCCCCCCCCCCCCCCCCCCCCCCCCCCGGCCGCTTGCGGGCGGCCGGGCGGCGATCTTCACGCGGCGGCGGTTGAGCTGGTGACGTCGACGCGTACGTGGTCGTGGTCGCACTCCCAGAAGTTCGAGAGCACATCGGCCGCGATGCGGTCGGCAAGGGCACCGGTTCCGGCCGACTCGGGAAACCTCACCGTCACGGTGACGGTGTGCACGGGTTCGGAAGAGGACGGACCGTAACCGGCCCCTCCGTGCTCGTACTGCCATGCGAACGCGACCGCGCCCGCGGGGCCGTCGCCGCCCCGCTCGAACGCTGCGCGGTGCTCGTCGTCAGGGTCGTTGGTGGCGCTGTGGCCGGGGCGGCGGGTGCAGCGCCAGGGCGCTCCCCCGACGTCGTACGTGGACGCGTCGCACGTGGCTCCGGTGGGGTCGAGGTCGGCGGCGGGTGCGTCCGGGTCGGCGTCGTGGCCGATGGTGCCGGGGCGGCTGTAGGTGATGAGCACGGCGGTTCTCCTTGCGGGCCTGTGTTCGTTGTAGGTCTGTGTCCGGGTGGCGGCGCGGCCGCCGGGGTGGTGGGGCCGCGGCTCGTGCCGCGGCTCCGGTCGACGTTCAGGCGGCGGCGTCCTCGTCGGTGTCGTCGTCCTCGGGGTCGAGGACGGCGGCGATTTGGTGGGCGGTGGCGAGGACTCGGGCGGCGGTGCCGCGGATCAACTCGACGTCGGCGTCTGCCCATCCGGCGACGTAGCCGACGCTGTAGGCGCTGGTGTCGAAACCAACGAGTCCGGCGACGACGTAGGCCACGCTCTCGGCCTCGGTTTCCATGAGGCCGCGGTGCTCGGCGTACTCCGTGAGGTCGTCGACGTGCCCCATGAGCACGTGTGCCGTCTCGTGAATCATGGTTTTGGCGGCGTGCTCGGGGCTGAGGTGGGTTCCGATCACGATGCGGCGGCCCTCGGGGTCGCTGTAGCCGTTGCGGCCGCCGCTGAGGTCCTGGTGCGAGGTGGTCCACCCCTCGGCCGCGAGGTGGGCACTGAGGGTGTCCACGATGCCGTAGCCGTCGGCGCCGGTGAGGTCCCGGGCGATCGTGGGGTCGCTCGCGCCGTCCATGAGGTCGGTCTGTGCGATGTCGAACACGGAGAGAATGGGGAACCGGGCGATGCGCTTTTCCACCTCGTCGCCGTTCTCGTCCTCCTCGGTCACCTTCTTGGTGCTGTAGCCGAAGATCCGTAGGGCCTTCTCGCCCTTGCGGACCTGGCGGCCGAGGCCCTGCCACTTGCGGAACCCGGCGACGCGCGACGCGTCGGGGCGCTGACCGAGGATCAACAACACGTTGTTGAGGCTGTAGGCGTGGAACGCGGACGCGAACGCGAGGAACGCGGTCCAGCGCTCCGAGTCGCGGAGCGCTTCAACCTGCGTCGCAATCGACTCGTGAAGCGCGGCGGCCTGCGCCTTCTTCTCCTCAATGGTGCGGCGGGGCGTCGCGGCCTTCTTGGCCGGACGGCGGGCCGCGGTCTTGGTGGTGCGTGTCGTGGTGGTCATGGTTCCTGCTCCTGGGTCGATCGGGGATGATGGGCGGAGCGGGAGGGACCTAGTTTGGATAGGTCCCTCCCGTCCTGTGTCACTCGTCGTCGGTGCGGGTCAACGTGTCCACAAACGTCGTGAACTGCGGGCCGGTGATCGTCGCCGTGTGCGTGAGCGCGTACCCCATCGCGGCGCGCTGGCGGAGGTCGTCCTCGCGCTCCCCGAGCTTCCGCAACTGACGCTGCATCTGGTCCTCCTTCACCACCGGAACGAACGTGACGACGGTCTCGATGCGCTGCATGTGCTTCTCCTCTCCCTCTCGTTTTTTTGCCGTGAAGGCGACTTGTCGCCGCTAGGACGGGAGGGTGGAGTGCAACCCGAAGGGCGGCGGGGGAGAGAATTTCGGCGCGAAACAAGGGAGCTTGCGACCGCGTGCCGAAAATCTCGGAGGAGACGGCGGCTTGCCGCTTGCGCGGAGCCCGGACGTCCGTACGCTGCCGAAGGCTTCACGGCAAAAAAGAACGGGCCGAAGGCCCTACAGGGCCGGCGGAGCCGGCTCCACCCGGAGCGCAGCGACTCCCGGCCCCCAGCCGGAAGCTCTAGACGCTCCCCGTACGCACGACCGGGCTCGAGAACTGCCGGCAGGCACAGAGAAGCCCCCGGGCGGTTCGGGGGGTGAACCAGCGCCGGGGGCTGTCGTCGTCAACCGAGGAGGGGCCTCGATCGACGGCCTCTGCCGGCTTGGGGGGAAGCCGACACCTCGACGGTACGCCGGGGGTCCGACGTCGCCGGCACGAGCCGGCTCAGGCCGCGTCGATCGCGGCCGCCGTCGCCCGGTGGCGCACGCCGGACCTCCACACCCATGCCTGGAACGGGCGGCCGTCGTCAAGCCACCGGACGCACACGGCGTCCGGTGTCGAGGACACCGCCACGGCGTCGACGCGGGACTGGGTGCCGTCGTTCGCTGGCACCCACGCACGCACCGGGCGGAGGCCGCTGCCCTCGATGGGCGCTCCGATCGCCTCGGGCGAGAGCGAGTACCGCGCCTCCTCGGGCGCGGTGTACCTGTCCCGTCGGCGACTACCCACGCTCGGAGCGTAGAAGCGGTCGCCGACAACGGACGGGTGGAAGGGCTGCCCTAGCGGCGGCCGCGCTGCACCTGCTCGATGGCGTCAGCCTCCGCCCAGAGCGCAGCAACGTGCTCGCGGTCCGGATCAGGGCGGCGTAGCTCGCGGTCGTAGTCCCGCACGAGGGCCCGTCGACGGGCCGCAAGCTCGTCGACGGTGAGCCATTGCAGGGCCTCGCGGTCGGCGTCGTTCACGACGGGGACTGTAGGCCCGCGGCCTGCAAGACCGGGTGCTCGTCGCGCGGCCTGCGGATGCTTCCATTCGTCCACAGGCCGCGCTCGTCGAGTACCCCTCCCGCCCGGTTTCAGCTCATGAGCTGCTGGTGGGCGTGTGCAGCGAGGTTGAGCACCCCCAGGACCGGACCTGCCACCGCGATGACGTTCCGCCACCGCGGCGGCCGCGGCGCGACCGTTCCGGACGTCGACTCCCACCAGAGCCCGTCCCTGGTGAGGACGAACCGGACGGTCGTGCTCGTGCGGGTCGTCCACTGCCCCCAGACTCCGGCCCTGGTGAGGGCGAAGCGCACTGTCTTGTTCGGGGTGTTCATGGTGCCTTTCTGGGGAAGGCACGTTGCCTGTCCCCCCTTGTGTACGGCGCTCGTGAGGGAAAACTCCTACCCTCACGCAACCCATCGGGGGTCCGCCGGGGGGTCCTATACCGCGAGCGTCTAACCGGCGGGACGCCCGCGAGAGAAGGGGACCGGGTGGCTCCGGCTGCTCATCTGCGAGCGTTCGGTAGCCGAGCCGCGCACTTGCAGGCATGTCCCGAGGCGCGGTACGCTGACTCACACGTCATCAGTGCGCGCAAAAAGCCAGTCCATCGGACTGGCTTTCTTCATGTCCGGCCGTAGGCTGGACCTGCTCGCGATGACTCTGCCCTCATCGCAGCTCAACTAGGCCGGTCCCCCCACCAGGACCGGCCTTTTTCATGCCCTGACGCCGGATCACACAGCAGCGCTCCTGCTCCGCGCATAGGGGTATCGCACGCCCGCCGGGCGTCCGCGCCGGCCACCGGCGCTCTAGACCCCCGCCCACCGTTGGGCGGGTCGGCCAAATGGCCAACCCCGAAGGAGGCATCATGCCCATCACCTCAGCAACTCAGGTGGACATGCTGGCGACCTCCGGCGTCTCACCCATCCTCAACCTCATCGTTGCGGGAGTGCTCGGCCTCATCGCCAGCAAGCACTTCTGGGCCTTCCTGGGCAAGGTCGTCGATATCGTCGACGACCACCTGTTGGCAAGGAACCCCGAGCGGGCGCGATACGTAGCGAAGCTGCGTCGTGCTCGGCAGGGGGAGAAGTAGCGCCGGTTTGAAAAACCGCCCCTCAGTCGGCAGGGAGAACTCCGCCTTCCGACGTCTCGATGAGGGTTCCTATTACGGACAGGCCTCGATGACCAGACCAGAACCCTCGGCAGAAATCACTCCGTGACCTCGGCGCGCCCTTCCACCTGACTGCTCGTGCGCCGACCTACGGTCCCCCCATGCCGATCCCCACGGAACACTGCACGGCGTGCGGCTCAGTTCCCCTCTACCGAACCTGCCAAAACGAGACGTTCAGCGGGCGCACGTCCATCGAGCGCATCGCGTACGCGTGCTCAAACCCACGCTGTGAGCACGCCGACGAAAGGGCCAACGGGATGGGGTGGGCAGAGTAGCGAACCTCTCCAAGGCGCAGTTCAGCTAGGAGAACTCCGACCCGGCCCACCGAACCGTCTCACCGGTGACTTCTTCAACGGCACTTCCCAGCTCGGCCATCGTGTACCGCCGAAGTCCAGCGTCGATTTCGTCGTCACGGAGTCGGGCGACAAGATCGGGCACCTCAGGGTGGTGAGCGAAGGCATGCCAGCGCTCGGCAGCGTCGTCGATACGCGCTGGAAGCGTCTTTGTGAACTGGTCCCGCATGTTCCGGTTAGCCCCGTCCGACAACGTGAGGTTGAAACCAAGCTCCGCGTTCACCTCATCGAACTTGCGCTGCCCATCGTCGACGTTGAGCACCGTAGGACGCACGTACTGCGTCTTCGTCTCGATGAGGTGAGCACCAATCTGTCGGGCCATGGTTCCGGTGATGCGGTTGATACGTCGACAGACAAGCACCGGCACGAACCGCGCTTCCGGGTGCCGGACCTGCAACGACACCGCCTTGCTCAGGAGCTGGTACATCTCCTGCGTCCTCGGGTAGATCCACTGGCGCAGGTTCTTTGCTTCCACGAGAACCGTTGTTGTCTGGGGCGGCACACTCATCGTCGGATCGACCTTCGTGAGGTGCGCTGCGTTATCCATCGGGCCGCCCGGCACTGCGGCGCCGAACAGTTGCCGGACCTCTCCACCCTCGGGCTTCACCAGCCCATACCCCCAGGGGGCAGCTTCCCGGAGTGAAGCGTGGACCACCATCTCTAGCCCCGCCGGGACCGGAGCAGGGTTCCACTCCGCTGAGGCCTGCGTCCACCCGAGGTATCGGGTATACAGCAGACGCTTCCGAGCGGCAGCTCGCGCCGTCACCTTTGGCTTGTCAGCCGCAGTTAGCAGCGCCACATGAGACCCGCCCCGGGTCCTCTCGAAGGAGTACAGCAGCTCTCCCCGCGCCTGCATCCGTTGACGCGCGGTTGTGAGGTGATGCGGCAGGATCGAGGGGAAGTCCTGGAACTGCACGTCAGAGAGCCGAGCCTCGAGTTCCATCACGGTGAACGCCCGCTCTGACGCAGCGAAAGCCCGCACGGCTTCGAGCGCCATCGCCTGCCACTCGCCGACGCTTCTACTCGGGGCCACGCTACGAACCTAGCGGCACCCGAGACACTTCTATATTTGGAGCCTCCACCAGGTGAAACGCCCCGACCATCGAGGCGTTGGATACCTTGACTAGATGCCCGAGCCAACAGACCTCTGGTCGTCGCTCTTCACGCTGCCGGCGCTGATCGCGACCCTCGTTGCGGGCCTGCTTGTTGCCCTCTTCACGTTCGCCCTGAACAGGCTCGGTACGCGCATCGATCAGCGGACCCAAGCTCGTAGGGAGAACCCTTCGCGGAGCAACATCAGGGCTGGGCGGCGCTACCTCACGCGACTGGCGAGTCGACCCCGGAACCTCAGCGGGCCTCCTCGGTGGAACCTGTCCTTCAACTCGTCCCTAGGCGCTTACGAGCTCGAACAGCACGGCCCAGACGATGTACACGACGTCCGAATCGACTTCTTCGACACGCGCAAGTTCAAGCAATCCATGCTCGCGCCAACTGTTCAGGTAAGGCTCCTCGCGCCGGGTTACCCAATCACAATGGCTCTCGGAGCCCCCGCCCGCGTCGAACACTACGGAATCGCCCTGCGTTGGGATGATGCCTTCGGCACAGACCAGTTCGAGAGGCTACGAGTACGGGACGCGCATCAGGACTGATCCATCACAGCGTCTCGACAGTCGGCGCTACTGGACCGCGGCACCCGATGCCACACTGTCCTGGCAGCGTCGCCGCGACCATGACAGTCGTTCCCTGTACGTTCCTTCTCAGATCGAGAGGGAGACTCATGACTGACGAATTCGCTGCATCCGCAACCGACGATAAGCCGGAAAAGTGGGACCCCGCGACTGACCCTGACGGCTACACGCGGGAGGAAGTGCGTCCGAAGGACCTCCTGCTCGACGCTGTACTGGACTTCACCGTCGGCCGTCGGGAGGAACCAGGTGGGTCATTCAGTCTGACCGTGCTGGTTGGCGGGCAGGTTGTCTCTGGCATGGCGATCAGCCGAGGTGAGTGGATCGACGCGGTGTCGACGCAGTACGAACAGAGCGGCGGCACGGAACACCTGCGCAAGGTGTTCGAGTTGGTGAACGATCACATCCGCACGGAGGAAGATCGCCGCGAGGCGGCCGATCTCCCCACCTATGCGCGTCGTTTCTTGCACATGCGCGATGTTCGGATCGGGACCGGGGACGCGTGGACACAACTGCCGTACTGGCGTGGCGCTCTCGAAGACGTAACTGGATGGTCGTTCGGATCTTGGAACCCGTCAACCGCCTCGCCAGAGGAGTAGCTCGCATGAGGAAGGGCCCCGTCGTCAGACGGGGCCCTTCCTCATGCCAGCTACCGGACTGACTCGGCTCGCCGACTCGTGGCTCTGATTGCGACACTTCGGGATCACGGTGCACAGCTCGAAGGAGTCGAACACGGATGTATCTGAGCCCTGAGCGGTCGTCTCAATAGCCGATCGGCCATCGAGACGGCCCGCACCCTCCCTGAGCACCTGCAAATCAACAACTTTCCGTACCGGGCGATGGCTACCCGAGAATCGGGGCACCTCTCACTTGGGGTCGGCGCGGTGGACGGCTCGGTAGACGGTGGCTCGAGCGACGCCGAAGAGCTCGGCAAGGTCGCTGGTGGTGTGGGTGCCGGCGCGGTGTAGCTCGACCAGGTGCTTCTCCTGCGCCTTGTTGAGCTTCGGCTTACCGCCGCGGAGCTTGCCGGCGGCCTTCGCGATCGCCATGCCCTCGCGGGTGCGTGCTCGAATGAGGTCGGCCTCGAACTCGGCGACCATGCCGAGGACGTTGAAGAGGAGCCGTCCGACCGGGTCGGTGGGGTCGTAGATCGATCCTCCGAGGTTCAGGGCGACGCCCTTCTTGGTGAGCTCGTCCGCGATGTCGGTTGCGTCGCGAAGCGATCGGGCGAGCCGGTCGAGCTTCGTGACGACGAGGGTGTCGCCAGCTCGGACGGAAGCGAGAGCTGATCGGAGTCCGGGGCGTTCTCGAGTTGTCCCGGACATGCCGTGATCGACGTGGATGTCCTGATCCGCGACTCCGAGGGCATGTAGGCCGTCGCGCTGCGCCGCGACGTCTTGTCCGGAGGTCGAGACGCGGGCGTATCCGATGAGCATGCTGGCAACTGTACTGTCAGCCGTACCCTCGCCGGGCACTTTCGCGGGACAGTCTGTTGAGACTGCAGGACTCAGGTGTTTCCTGGGTGCTCGGCACCCAACGTCGGGGCCGAGGGGGTGTCCGGGTAGCGGCCGGCTGACGGGCACTCAGCCTGCCGTGATGTCAGCGGCTGCTCCGCTGGGACGCAAACGGCCTCGCGACGATTCGGGTTCGCTGCGAGGCCGATGCGCTTGCATCAGTGTGCTCTGCCGATGCTGCAGGGACTGGGACGCGATAGCAGCATCGTCCACGAAGCCGTCGCTCAACCAGGTCCGATCGCGAACCCATTCACGGGTGGGCTCGGGATGCCAGCAGCCAGGATTACAGCACGTCCGTTCTGGCGCACCGCCGTGGTTGCAGGGCCGACCTGCACTCGGCGCACCACGTCCAGTCTGTCGTGCCGTGCGCCGGCGCACGATTCGACACCGTTCAGCAGCGACCACGCCGCCATAGCCGCACGACAGCGCCCCTCAGCCTGGACGCCATCCGGGTCAGAGCCGAGGGGCTACGAGGTGTCGGTTCGTCTACCGTTCCGCTGCGGCGTTGGCGTCCTGTTGCATGCGGGCGTAGCCGAGGTAACTGCCCTCGACCTCGATGACGGGGAACCCTGCCCGGCGCAGCGCCTGCGCGGCGACGATGTTGCGGGCGCCGCTCTGGCAGTAGCTGACGATGGTGCGATCCTTCGGGAGCCGGTTGGTTTCCCAGAGCACACGGCCAGCACCGATGCGGGTGGCGCCGGGGATGTGGCCGGCCTGGTACTCGCCTCGCTCTCGAACATCGAGGAGGAACGGTTCGTCGAGGTCCGCGATCTGGTCCGGCGCGACCGTCTTCGATGGTGCGGTCTCGATGCCCTCGAGGGTGGTGAAGTACCCGGCGGCGGTGTCGATGCCGACGCGGAGCAGGTGATCCCGGACATGCGCAGCCTGCTCGAGGTCCTCCACGAAAAGCAGCAGCGGCCGCTGTTCCCGTTCAGGGTCAATCGCCCACGCTCCCCACGCGGCGGTCTTACCCGTCGCCGGAATCGCGAGCGCGCCGGGCACCGTGCCAGCACGCACCGCCGTAGCCGCGCGGGTGTCGACGATGACGGCTTCACCGTCTGCTGCACGCGTAACGGCTTCAGCCGCAGTCACAGCCTCGAGCTCAGGCAGCGGGCCGAAAACGGCTGGGCCGTCGCGGTTCTCACGCTTCATGCGGGCGAAGTAGGCGTGCGCGTCGGGTTGGCCATCGAGGAGCTCCTGAACGAACCCGTCACGGTCATCCGCGGCGAGGTAGGGGCCCCACCAGGTGTAGAGGCGTTCGTAGCCGACGGTCGTCGACGCGATCGCGCCGAGCGCTTTCCCGCAGGCGCTCCCAGCGCCGTGCGCGGGGTGGATCTGCACGTGATCCGGCAGCACCAGTAGCACCTTCTTGAGGCTGTCGAAGAGGTCCTGCGCGCCCTGGAAACGGGTGTCCTTCCCGCCTGCTGCTTCGTCGAGGAGATCCGGGCGGCCGAGGTCGCCGACGAACACGAAGTCGCCGGAGAGCAGGTAGCCCGGGTCATCGGTGAGTGCGCCGTCGGTGACCAGGAACACCAGGTGCTCGGGAGTGTGACCAGGCGTGTGCCGGGCGGTGAGGCGGATGTTGCCGACCTGGATGACGTCGCCGTCGAACAGGCGGGTCGCGTCGAAGCCGTACTGCCAGTCGACGCCGCCCTCCCCCGACACGTACGCCTCGGCGCCCGTGACGTGTGCGAGCTCGCGGGTGCCGGAGAGGTAGTCGGCGTGGATGTGGGTCTCGGTGACCGCGACGATCCGCATCCCGTTCTTTGCAGCGGTGTCGAGGTAGACCTGCACGTCGCGGCGCGGGTCAACGACCACCGCTTCTCCGGTGGCCTGGCATCCGATGAGGTAGCTCGCCTGAGCGAGGTCCTCGTCGTAGAAGCGTTCCAGCAGCATGACTTCCCCTTTCGATCGGAACCAGACCAACAATACCCCTGGGGGTATAATGCTGTCCAGCCCCGCGGGGCGAACGGATTTGGCCAACGTCCTCGGCGGGCTTGCGAGCAATATACCCCCGGGGGTATTATAGGTGACGGAAAGGAGCCGTGATGTGCTTTCGAGTGACTTGTGACGAGTGCGGGAAAGAGACGTGGGGTGGCTGCGGCCAGCACGTCGAGGACGCCCTGTGGGACGTTCCGGCGGCGCAGCGCTGCCCGGGCCACGATGAGGAGGTTGCAGCGTGAGCGTGCAGGCGGCGACCGCGGCGACGTTGCAGCCGGTGATCGAGGGCGGCGGCATCGTGCTGGTGGACTTCTGGGCTGCGTGGTGCGGGCCGTGCAAGATGTTCGCGCCGATCTTCGAGCAGGCGTCCCAGACGCATGCGGACGTGACGTTCTGCAAGGTCGACACGGAGGCTGAGCAGGATCTCGCTGCAGCGGCGGGGATTACGGCGATCCCGACGCTGATGGCGTTCCGCGATGGGCAGTTGGTATTCCGGCAGGCCGGCGCGCTGCCCGCTCCCGCGCTCGAGGACCTCATCGCCCAGGTCCGCGCCCTCGAACCGGCACAGCCAGCATCCGAGCCGACCGCCTGAGCAGGTGCGGCGATCTTGCCGGAAGGGGCTGCGATCCGAGAGCGTTCGGATCCCAGCCCCTTCTACGTGCCTCGCTTCGGCTTTCGTTAGCTCGGGAAGGCCGGGTTGAAGCAGGCGTAGCAGATGGTGCCGGCGGCGGCGATCGAAGCCGCGAGGAGCGCGGCGCCGACGGCAAGTCTGATCAAGGACCCGCGGGTGACGCCGACGGCGTCGTTGTCGTCATGGGAAGAGTTCGACATGGTGTGCTCCTGATCTGCTGCCGCACTGGTGGTTCGGCGTTGATTACTGGGGGTTGGTGGCAGCCGCCGGTGGTGATGCGGCGGCGATCGCGGTGCGGAGCTGCGTGCTGGTCGCGGCGCCGAGGATGCGTGCGGCGACACGGCCGTCACGCAGGGCCGCTCCGGCGCCGATGCGGCGGCTCGTGGTCACCATGTCAGCGCGGTGCGGACGATGGTGAGGACGGCGATCGCAAGGACGAGGACCGCGAACACGCGCTGAAGGGCTTTCCCGCTGATCCGGGCAGCGAAGCGTGCCGCGACCAGGGACGCCGCGAACGCGGGCGCGGCGAACGCGATCGTGAGGGGCCAGTCCACGAACCCGGAACCGGCGTGCGCGGCGACGCCGGCGATGGAGTTCACGATCGTGATCACCAGTGAGGTGCCGATCGCTGCGGCAATTGGGAGGTTCAGCAGCAGCACCAGGGCCGGCACGATGATGAACCCGCCGCCGACACCGAGCAGGCCCGTGAGGAAACCGACCCCGAGGCCGACCAGGAGCGCACGCCACACCCACCGTCGCCCGGCGAGGAGCTCACCGGTCGCGGTTGGCCGGGGCCGCAGCATCTGGACGCCGGCGGCGATCATCAACGCGGCGAACGCGAGGAGCACCACGTGTTGCGGCAGGGCCGCGTTCACGGCGGTGCCGAGGAACGCGGCGGGGATCCCGACCGCGCCGACCGTCGCGGCGATCCGCCACTCGATGCCGTGCCGCAGTCTCGGGAGCACTGCCGCGACGGAGGAGCTGGCAGCCATCACCAGTGACGTGGACATCGCTTCCGTGACCGGTACCCCGATCACGTACACCAGCGCCGGTACGGCGATGATCGCGCCCCCGGCACCGACCAGGCCGAGGACCGCGCCGACGAGGATCCCGAACGCGGCAACACCGATCAGCATCAGATTCGCACGTACGCGGCGCCAGCCCACTGCTGCTGCGTCAGGTACGTCACCGCCGCCGGCACCGTGCCCACATCCGGCAGCAGCGCCTCCGCTCCGACACCGATACGCTCCATGCTGTTCGAACACGCCAGCACGTCGACACCAGACCCTGCGATCGTGGTCAGCAGATCGTCCTGGTAGGCGCTGTTCGCGACGAGTCCGCGCACAGCGCCGCCTTGCACGACGACCTGCACGCTCACGTCCAACCCGAGGCCCTGAAACGAGTGCCGGGCCACCCGTAACGCCGCCGTGAGGACATCCGGGTCCTCAGCGAACGCGTGCAGAACAAGCCGGTGCTCCATCAGTGCTCAACCGGCTTCCCCGCCGCAACCCACGCCGACGTGCCACCGGCCACGTTGACTGCGTCCACGCCTGCTGACTGCAGCGCCTCCGTAGCCTGCGCGCTACGGCGGCCGCTCTGACAGATCACGTGCACCGGCCCGGCATCGCGCAAGGCATCTACGTGCTCACGAACGGTCGCCAGCGGCACGTTCCGCGCGCCGGGAACGTGGCCGGCAGCGTACTCATCGGGTTCCCTCACATCGAGGACTTTCCGGTCCACGAGGACGTCAAGGTCATCGACCGATACTTCCGGGATCGCCATGATCAGGCTCGCCCGAAGAGCCGGGAGAAGAACCCACCCGACGACGGTTCGTTCTGGTGCCCCTGACAGCGCTGCGACTTCGGGACACCGCGCATCACCTGGTCGACGTGCTGGCCGCAACCAGCCCACGTCTGCTTCCCGCACTTCTTGCACGTCACTGCACGACACATGGTCGACTCCTTCTGTTCAGGCCCCGCAGGGCGCGCCGATGAAATTCATGACCGGCAGCCGGCCACGAATGGATGGGGGGTGAAGCTCAAAGGCAGCGCAGCTGAGAGTGGCTGCCCTGAGGGGTCAGGCGAGGGTCATGAAGAGCTTCTCGAGCTCCGCCACGGTCATCGGGTCGGACTCGTCCTGCTCGTCGATGACGCACTTCTGCATCGCCGTCGAGATGATCTGGAACCCCGCACGATCAAGCGCGCTCGATACCGCCGCGAGCTGGATCACCACGTCACGGCACTTCCCGCCGTTCTCGATCGCGTCGATCACCGCATTCAACTGCCCACGCGCGCGGCGCAGACGGTTCAGGACCGGCTTCTGGGTGGCATCCACGGCAACACTCATCGGAAGTTCCTCTCACTCGACACTCGTTAGTATACCCCCGGAGGTATTGCCGTGACAAGTTGTCGAACCTGGGAAGCCAAGCGCAGACCTGCGCGGCCGCGTCGCGTCTGGCGCCGGGTTGCCGTCGCATTGGCGCTCGTTGCGGCGGGCCTGTGGGCCACGCGAGCGGGGACATCAATCGGCGTCTGGGCTATCGCGATCAGCGGCACGATGGCACTGGTCGCGTTGGCAGTCCGCCTCACGCCGCGTTGGGGTCGTCCGGCGGCCTGCCGTCTCCGCGGACCGGTGTTGTCGTTCGGACTCGTCCTGGTTGCTGCAGCACCTGCCAATGAACAAGACCTCATCGGCGCGCTTCTGCAGGGCTTCGGGGGCATGGTCGCCGTCGCCCAAGTCTTCGCCGGCCTCACAGCCGGTTACATCGCCATGCGTCTTCTGTGGCGCACCTACCGCGAAGAACAAGCGGGGCGAGGGCAGGCCTGCTGATCACAGCCGAAGCGGCTTCCGATGGTCAACCGGACACACGGCGGGAGCGAGCCCGACTCAGCGCACGCACGAGACGACGAAGCTCCGATCGGACGGCAGGGGCTACCCGATCAGGAGCGGATTCGGAGAGTGCTTGCTCGTAGGCGGCAAGCCACACGACTGCTCGTTGCCGGTTCCGGTTTCCGATCACGGCATTCCTCACAGACGGCATGATCAGCAGAATTGCGAAGGCCGCCAAGACAAGAGCTGCGATCGCGAATGCGACTGACCCCGTCCATCCACTCGAACTCGGTGCTGCGGATCCCACAGGGATTCGGGCCAGCATCACAGCGAGGATCGTGACCGTCGCTGCTTGGAGCGTGAGAACCAGGGTCGTCTCCTGATCGGCAGCGCGAGAGCGGAGCTCGGCGAGGACCAGTAGCTGAACGGCGTCGTCATCACGCATGAACGCGTCGAGCTTCTCGCGAGTGACAACGATGTCGTCGTGGAGGTGCTGAGCAACCTCAGGCCGGTCGCTCAGTTCAGGTCGCTTCTTCACGACGCCTCACCCGACTTCCGTCGCCGCCCCGCGAGAGGTTCGCTCTCCCGACGGAGCGCTCGATACACCGTGCTGCGACTGACGCCGAGGACGTCACCGATCTGGGCGACGGTCATGTCCTGCTGCTCGTAGAGGCGCCGTGCAGTTCGCACCTGGTCCACGGAGAGCCGCGGGGGTCGACCACCGGTCCGCCCGCGTGCTCGCGCGGCGGCGAGGCCGGCGTGTGTGCGCTCACGGATCAGGTCCCGTTCAAACTCGGCCAGTGCGGCGAAGACGTGGAACACGAGTCGACCGCCAGGCGAGGTGGTGTCGATGGTCTCCTGCAGTGACCGGAAGCCGACACCCCGCTCCCCCAGCGCCTGGAGCTGGTCGATGAGGTGCCGGATCGAGCGGCCCAGGCGATCAAGACGCCAGACGACGAGCGTGTCGCCTGGGCGGAGCTGGTCGAGGAGCTTCGTCAGCTCGGGGCGGTGCTCGAGCGAGCCCGACATCGTGTCGACCCACACTCGATAGCAGCCCGCTGCGTTCAACGCGTCAAGCTGCAGCGACGCATCTTGATCGGTCGTCGACACTCGCGCGTAGCCGAGGAGCTCTCCCATGCTCGAGAACGTAGCGGAACTCGCCGTGCACAGCTGGTAACGACTCATAGATACCGGCACTGAGTATCGCTACACGACTCGCCGTCTGAGGAGCCCTCACCGGCTCGGGCCTCCCGATTGTGCCACAAACGGTGGTTTACGGGACGTGCGCTGATTCAGTCGAGCTACTAGACGAGCTACTTCGCGGCAGCGATCGCGTCTCGAAGCTGCTCGAGGGTGGGAGAGCCTGCGAGACCGGCGGGTGTCAGATAAACCCGACAGGACAACCCGGCCGGAGCATCCGGTGCGGGAAACAACGGACTGCCATTTATGAGCAGTGTTGGGGAGCCCCGGAAGTCGGCCGCTTCGGCTTCTTCCTGGGTCGCGATGCGCTGCCGCAGTACCGTAACGGCGGGATGCTCCGCGGCGATTACCGCAAGCCGTTCCGCGGTCGCCTCCCAGTTCGGGCACCCATCGAAGTACTGCAGCGTGATCTCCATGTGTCGACCGTAAGTCAGACGACTGTGCGTTCAGATGGCGGGCCGGCGAGAAACGTCCCGGAAGTAGCGGAAGTGGGGCTCGGCAGTCGCGAGCGTCACAACTGCGAGAGAACTGGACCGCTCGCGACGGCGATGATGATCAGCGCACCGAGCGTCACGGCGGTGACCGTCGGCAGCCGACCTCCGGCAGGGCGAGACCGGGCTCCCGCGGGTGTCTGGAAGGCCGTGGACACCCAGCGGAGGGCGTAGAAGAGTGATGCGACCGAGACGGCAGCGGCGATGACCACCAGCCATGGCATCCCGCCTCGCCAAGTGGCCGTGAACACGGCGAGCTTGCCCACGAAGACGGCGGTTGGTGGGGTCCCGACGAGGCTCAGCAGGCCGATGAGGACGACACCGGTGATGACGGGATGTTCCCGTGCCGCTCCGCGCCAGGACGGGATTGTCGTGCGGTTTGGAAGCGCGGCTATCGCGGCAAACAGGGCCAGGTTGGTCACGGCGTAGAACACCAGATACATCAGCAGGGCGGGGCGTGCCGACGGTTCGACGCCGATCACGGCGACGGGCATCAGTAGGAACCCGACCTGCCCGACCGTGGACCAGCCGAGGAGTCGCGGGGCGCTGCGTTGCCAGAATGCCGCGAGGGTGCCGAGCATCATGCTTGCGGCGGCGAGCACACCAACCAGCAGCGGCGCGTTCACGGTGCTCGGTATGACGTCGACGAGGCGTGCCAGTGCTATCAGGGCCCCGAGCTTCGGGACGGTGGTGATGAACGCGGCGATGCCGAGCCCGGCGCCCTCTGCTGCATCCGGAACCCAGAAGTGCCCTGGGACCGCTCCGGCTTTGAACAGCAGGCCGGCGAGGACCCCGATGAATCCGAGCGCGATCGCTGCCGCCGGCACGTGTGGCAGCGCCTGTTGGAACTCAGGGTAGGTGCTGCCGCCGGCGACACCGACGAGGACGGCGATGCCGAAGAGCATCACGACGCCGAAGATCGCGCCCAGCAGGTACGTCTTCATGGTCGCCTCGGCTGCGGCCGGGGATCGGGACAGTCCGATCAACGCGTAGAGCGGCACGGTCGCTAAGAGGAACCCGGTGGCGACGATGAGCAGGTCGTTGGCGCCGGCCAGGACGATCGTGCCGAGTGCCGCGAGGAGCAGTAGGGATGCGGTCTCGCTCTCCCGAGCGGAACCTCGGGCGTCATCGCGTCCGATGAGCATCACGACCGCGGTCGCCAACGGTACGAGAATCCTGATCGTCGTCGTCGCGTCGTCGAGCGCGTAGCTGTCGCTGAAGACGGTCGGTGGTCCCTGGATCACGGCGGCCGTAACGGCGCTGCCGCACGCCACGGCGATCGCGAACCAAGTCACGAGCGCCTGCCGGCGTCGGGGCAAGAAGCTGCCGCTGAGGAGGGCGACGACGGCACCGCCCATGAGGATGATCTCCGGCAGGAGCGCGCCGTAGTCCATGTTCACGCGGGACCTCCGATCATCGCGGCGAGCTGCCGGGCGGCGGGAGCGATGAGCTGCAGCAACGGTCCGGGCACCACACCGACCGCCAGGGAGAGCAGTAGGAGCGCCCCGACCGTCACGGTCTCCCGAGCGGTGACGTCGGTGAATCCGTCGGCGAGGCGTTCCGTGGGTCCGGTGAGCAGTTTCTGCACGGTGCGGAGGAACAGGGCTGCGGTGATGAGGATCCCTGGCAGCGCGATCGCGGCGATTGCTGTTGCACCGATGCTGCCGGCGAAGATCTGGAATTCGGCGATGAAGCCGCTGAAGCCGGGGATCCCGAGCGACGCGAACGCGGCGACGGCGAAGAGTCCGGAGAACCGCGGGGCGGGCTTCGCGAGGCCGCTGTAGTCGCTGATCTCGTAGCTGCCCCGCCGGTCGTGGAGCACACCGGCGAGGAGGAACAGCGCCCCGGTGATGAGCCCGTGCGACACCATCTGCACGGTCGCGCCGGTAATCGCCAACTGCTGCGCCTGCGCAGAGGATGACCCGGTCAGACCCGCGGCACCGACAGCGAGCACGACGTAGCCCATGTGGTTGACCGAGGTGTACGCGATCAACCGCTTCACGTTCGTCTGTGCGAGCGCGACGAGCGCTCCGTACAGCACGGACACGAGGCCGACAATGACAATCACCCAAGACCAGGACCGCCACGCGTCCGGGAGCATCGGCATCGCGATGCGGAGGAACCCGTACGTGCCCATCTTCAGCAGGACGCTCGCGAGGACGACAGAGCCAATCGCGGGCGCGTCGGTATGTGCCGGTGGCAGCCAGGAGTGGAACGGGACCGTGGGGGTCTTGACGGCGAAACCCACGACGAGCGCGGCGAGAACGGCGCCGGCGGCCAGGGGTGTGCCGGTGAAGCCGTTCCGGGTGAGCTCGACCATGTCGAACGTGTGCGGTGAGGAGCCGAGGTAGAGGCCGATGAAGCCGAGCAGCAGCGCCAGGGATCCGAGGAACGTGTAGAGGAAGAACCTCAGCGCGGACCGCTGATGGTCGCCATGTCCCCACCCGGCGATCACGAAGTACATACCGACAATCGACAGGTCGAAGAACACGAAGAACACCAGCAGGTCCTGCGCGGCGAACACCCCAAGACACGTGGTCTGAAGGAACAGGAAGAGTGCCGCCTGCGGGCGGGGCCGGTCGGTGTCCCGCATGGCCCAAAGCGCGCAGACGAGGAACACAACGTCGGTCAGGAGCAGCAACGGCGCGGAGAAACCGTCAACGCCGAGGTGGTAGCTGGTGCCGACACTCGGCATCCACTCCATTCGCTCCTCCCAGCGCAGCCCCGACGCGTTGGATCCGGGAATGGACACGAGGATCCCGAGGACGAGCTCCACGATGCTCGTCATCAGCCACACCCACGCGGCTGCCCGTCCGGACATCGATCGCGTCAGGGCGAGGACCGCCGCGACGACAACGGGAAGGAACACGATCAGACTGAGCACGATCACCTCACGACCAAGAGCAGGACAGCTGCGGCAGCGACGGTCACGGTCGCGCCGATGTAGTAGTGGTGCACCTGGCCGGTCTGCGGTCGCCGAGCCAGTCGACCGAGGACCGCGATGGCGGAACCGATCCACCCCGTCACGGCGGCGGGGCCACGCTCATCAAGAGCGCGCACGGCTCGGGCGGTCTGCTCGAGCGCACGTCCCGACCGATCGACGGCCGCGCCGTAGCGGTCGTCGAGACGCGCGAGGACGGCGGCGAGTCGCAGTGTCGGCGTGGCGATGACTGCAACGGCTGCCCGCTCCAGCCCGAACCAGTGCATCCCAATGCGGACTGTGGGTGTGCGCCACAGGGTCAAGAGGACCACGACCACCGCGATTGCCGCAGACGCCGCGAGCTCCGGCCACGACACCGCCGTCCCGGAAAGCGGAGCGATCATCGGATGCAGCAGCGGTGTGCCGAGAAGCGCAAGTCCGGCTGCCGCGACAGCGAGCACCACCATCGGGACGACCGCGAGGCGTGGCACCCGCCGGGTGCCCCGTTCCTCGTCGTCCCAGGACGCTTCCGGTGTGCCGGCACGCCGCCACAGCAGCGCGATGATCCGGGCGGAGTAGGCCGCTGCAAGTGCCGCTCCGGCCAGGCCCGCCGCGTACAACCAGGGTTGTTCCTTCAGGGCTGCGGCGAGGACGACGTCCTTGGCGTACCAGAGCGACAACGGTGGCAGGCCGGCCAGCGACAGCGCACCGACGGTCGCGAGGACGCCGACCGCAGGCCAGCGGGCGGCGACGCCGCGGAGACCGGTGAATTGTTTCGTCCCGGTGGCCGTCAGCCATGCGCCCGCGGTGAGGAACAGCAGCGCTTTCGTGGCGGCGTGTGCGACGAGCTGCGCGGTGCCGCCGCTGACCGAGCCGACGCCAGCGGCGAGGACGACGAATCCCAGCTGGGATGCCGTCGACGCGGCGAGCACCTGCTTCACGTCCCGCTGCGACAGTGCGATGACACCGAGGACGATCGCGGTCGTGACGCCCACCCACGCCGCCGTCGGACCTGCCCAGCCGGTCACGTTCAGGAGCGGTTCGACGCGGAGGAGCAGGTACCCGCCCATGGCGACCATCGCTGCGGAGTGCAGCAGCGCACTCACCGCGCTCGGGCCCTCCATGGCGAGGGAGATCCAGAACGAGAACGGCAGCTGCGCTGCCTTCCCGAAGCCGGCAGCGAGCAATCCTGCGGCAGCGACGTGCACCCAGGGGCCTGGCAGCGACTGCAGTGCGGTGAGTGACCAGGCGCCGCCGCCGGCGACGACTGCGCCCGCGGCGAGGTAGATGCCGAGGTCCCCGGCGCGGGTGACGGTGAACGCAGTGAATCCACCGGCGACGCGGTTCCGGTCTTGCCAGCGGAATCCGATGAGCGCGTAGGAGGTGGCGCCCATCACCTCCCATGCGGCGAGGAGTAGTGGCAGGCCGGTTGCGGTCACGGTGACGACGACGGCAGCGAGGAAGAGCAGCATCAGCCCGTGGAACCGCGCCGCCGGTCGGGTCCGGTCCGCAGTCGCGAACACGAGGACGAGGAATCCGATCCATGCCACGGTCGGCAGGACGACCGCGGCCAGCGCGTCGACGCGGAGATCCGGGCCAGGGGCGCCAAGCATCGCAGGCACCCCGCCGGTCACCTCGGCACCCGTGATGGCTGCAATGGTCGCTGCGATCGCCATGACCGCTGCCGTGGCGAGGCTGACGGGAACGGCGATCCGTTCGGCGAAGCGTCCAGCTGTCGCCAGTGCGGCTCCGACGAGGGCGGGCAGGATGATGGCGGTGATCAGCGCGGCGCTCACTGGCTGAGGTCCGTCGCAGAATCGGTCATGTCGGAGTTCCGGGAACGGTGCAGGATCGTCGCAACCGCGAAGCCCATCGCCATCTCGATCGTCATCGCCGCGATGATCACCAGCAGCAGCACCTGCCCGTCGACGGTCGGTGCGAGGTACCACCAAAACGCGGCGGCGGCGAGGATGACGGCGTTGATCATCACCTCGATGCCCATCATCACCATCACCACCACCTGCTGCGAGATCGCGCCGTACAGTCCGATGGCGAACAGCGCGGCCACGACGAGCAGAACAAGTTGCAGGGTCATCGTCCGACACCTCCCCGTTCCGGGTCCACAGGGTCGCCCTGGAGGTCGTCTCCGAGCCGGTCGTACCGGCCACGCGGGTTCGCCAAGACGAGGGCGGCGATGATCGTGGCGAACAGGATCGGACTGATCGTCAGCATCACCAGCATCTTCGAGCTCATGATCGCCTCGCCGAGTGCACGGGTGGTGTCCGCAGCCGCCGTTCCGGCGCGGGCTGGCCACGGGATGAGGAGCGCGGCCGCGGCGAGGCCGACGAACACTGCGGCCGCAATCACTGCGGCGGGGCGCTTACTGTGGGTCATGTCCATCGGCATCAGCGCCGGGTTCATGCCCATGTACGAGACCATGAACACCGCCATCACGGCCATCTCCATCACCATCATCAAGATCGTGATGACCCCGATGAAGTCCAGGTGCAGCACCAGCACGGCGACGCCGACGGCGATGAATGACACCGCCAGCGCATACGTCGCGCGCGCCATCGAGTCCACCCGGAACACTGCGGCCGCGGCGAGCACCGCGAGGAACGCGGCGACCCAGAACACGATCGTTGCCATCACGGTCATCCCTTTCCCATCACGGTCAGCACCGACGTGACCAGCAGCTGCAGCAGGACCAGCGGCAGCACGAGGACCCAGCCCAGCTCCGCAAGTCGCTGTGGCCGGATCGCGGGCATCGCACGTCCGAGCAGCAGGAACACGGCGAGCAGCGCACACGTCTTCACCAGCACCCACAGCGCCGACGGGAGCAACGGACCGGCCCCGCCGCCGAGGAACATCGGGACCGCGAACGCGGCGCCCGCGACGAGCAGGCACCAGCGGCCGGCGAGGACGAGCAGCCGGTCGACGCCCGAGAGTTCCCCGACGACACCACCGGCGATGTCTGTGCCGGCGGGAAGAGCGAACGGACCCCACGCGGAGAACGCAGCCACCGAGGCGCAGTAGACGATGAACGCCACCGGCATCGTCAGGGCGAACCAGATCGGTTGCTGCGCCGTGACCACGTCCGTCAGCCGGAGACTTTGCGCACCGATGGCGGGGGCGGTCAGGGCGAACATCAGCGGGATCTCGTACGCCAGGGCCTGCGCCAGGAACCGATACCCGCCGATCAGTGGGTGCACGCTGTTGCCGCCCCACCCGAGCAGCCACCACAAGGCCCACAGGGACACGTCGACGGCGTTGAACCACACCACGCCGACCGGAATGTCCAGTGGTACCAGAGCGCCGACGGGAACGGCGAGAGCGGCGAGGAACGCGGCGACGGCTAGCCCGGACCCGCCGATCCGCCACAGAA
>JASCOJ010000054.1 GCA_029959645.1 Microbacteriaceae bacterium PS02332
CACGTGGACCCGGACGCCTCCATGCACGGGGTGGCGCTGCCGTCGGCCGGTGCCGGCAGCGACACCGGGGGCGGCACCGCCGCTTCCGCCGGGTCGCCCGCTGCGTCCTCGCTCCCGCCGGGCGTCCCGGCCGGTGCGCCGATCCGTGCCGAGGACGCGCCGTTGCCGCCGGTGCCCTGGGAGCGCCTCCTCGACGTCCAGCCGCACTCGGGGTCGACGTTCGAGCTCCTCGGTGCCCTCGGTGTCGCGATCGGCGTGACGGCGACCTGCTGCCTCGTCGCTCGCCGTCACGCCGGGGTCCTCGCCCCGATGAGCGCCACGGGGCGCGTCGCCCTCACGCTCTACGTCGGGCACGTCGTGGCGATGTCGGTGTGGTTCGCGCTGGGTCGGCCGGGCGCCGATCCGGGTGTGCCCGCCGACCTGGGCGGGTGGACGCCGTTCGTCGTGCTCGCGCTGGTCTCCGTCGTCGGCGCAGGGCTCTGGCAGCGGACGGGTCGCGCCGGTCCCCTCGAGTCCGTCGTCCGCTGGTCGTCACACCGTCTCGACGACCGCCCCTGACCGAGCTCCGCCGGGCCCGGCCGCACCGGGAACGACGGAACCCCTGCACCGACGCTGGTGCAGGGGTTCCGTCGAGGCTGGGAGGCCTAGTTGCGGGGGTACTCGCCGTTCGGCTGGACCGACGGGGCGGGGTTCACGACGGGCTCGGCGGGCGCCTGCGCGGTCGGCGCCGCAGTGGTGTGCACCGTGCCGTCCGTCGTCGTCGTCCCCGGAGCGGGCCGCTTCGTGTCGTCGGTCGCCATCTCCTTCTTGAAGATGGTGATCGACTGGCCGAGGCCCTTCGCGAGTGCGGGCAGCTTCGTCGCGCCGAAGAGCAGGATGACGATGCCGAGGATGATCAGCAGGTGCAGTCCGGTGAGGTTTCCGAGCATCATGGGCTCCTTCGATCGGGGGTGTCCTCGCAGACCCTGGATCATCGTCGACCCGGGCAGCGGAAGTCCGTGCTTCTCATCGTACCGCCCGCGTCCGACGAAGCCCAGGCCGGCCGGGGAACGGTCACCTCGCGCCCAGACTCCGACGAGCCGGCCTCCGGGCTCAGTAGGCGCCGCGGGACCGCAGCACCGACGGCACCGTCCGCGCGAGGATGACGATGTCGTGCAGGAACGACCAGTTCTCCACGTAGTACTGGTCGAGCCGGACCCCCGCCGACCAGTCGAGGTCCGAGCGACCGCTCACCTGCCACAACCCGGTGATGCCCGGGGTGACGAGCAACCGGCGGTCGTCGAAGTCCTGGTACCGCTCCACCTCGCTCGGCAGCGCCGGCCGCGGGCCCACCAGACTCATCGTCCCGACGAGCACGTTCCACAGCTGGGGCAGCTCGTCGAGCGACGTCCTCCGCAGGAACCGACCGACGCGGGTCACCCGCGGGTCGTCGTGCAGCTTGAACAGCGGACCGGCGCCGTCGTGCCGACTCCCCAGGCTCGCCAGGCGTTGTTCGGCGTCGACGCACATCGTGCGGAACTTGCAGATCGAGAACGGCGTCCCGCCCCGACCGACCCGGGTCTGTCGGAAGAGGACGGGCCCGCCGTCGTCGAACCGGATCGCGAGGGCGACCACCCCGAACACCGGCGCCAGGAGCACGAGCCCGACCCCGGCGCCGACGACGTCGAACGTGCGCTTGCCCCGACGGCGGCAGTAGTCCGGCATCCCGACGTGCATGAGGGGCAGCCCGTCGACCGACCGCTCGTGCACGCGGGCCGGGGCGATGTCCGTCAGGGGTGACGAGACGACGAGCTCGACGCCGTCGGCCTCGAGCTGCCAGCCGAGTCGGCGCACCCGCTCGTGACCGCCGGGCACCGCGCCGGCCAACAGCACGGCCCCGACCCCGGCCGACCGCGCGACGTCGAGCACGTCCGCCGTCCCGCCGAGCACGGGCACACCGGGTCCGCCGAGCCCCACTGCCGCACCGTGGGGCAGGCAGTCGGTGAGCACGCCGACGACCCGGTACCCGGCAGCGGGCGTCGCGACCAGGCGGTGCCCGACGTACCGCACGTCGGCGGCCTCCCCCACGACGAGCACGTCCACCAGTCCGACGCCGCGGCCTCGTCGACGGGCCACCACCGTCCGGACCGCCTTGCGCCCGCACACCAGCAGCGTGAGCCCGACGGGGAAGGCGATCGCGACGTACCCCCGCGCCAGGTCGACGCCCGCCGCGTAGGCCACCACCGCGACGACGGCCCCCGCCACCAGGCTCGCGGTCAGCACACGGCGGTACTCCTCGTCACCGAAGGCGACGACACGGGGGTCCCGGGAGTGGGCGACCCCGAGCAGCGCGCTCCAGAGCACCACGACGACCGGTGCCACCGTGAACTCGAGCAGGCCCCCGGCAGGTCGGATGGTCGCCATCTCCCACGGGAAGCGGACGACGTGTGCGAGGACGAACGCGATGCCGAGGAGCAGCGTGTCGAGCACGACGAGCACGACGCCGATCCGGGACCGCACGGGACGCCCGGCCGTCGCTGCCGGAAGCGCCTCGTCCGCGCGCAGCCGGTCTCCGACCTGGCCGATGCGGGCCAGGTGTGTGGGCTCGGCAAGGTCCGGGTCGACGAGGTCGGGCCCGACGACGTCCGGGCGGACGAGGTCAGGCCGAGTCACGTCCGACGGCGGATGCCGGGTGGGGCCGGGAGCCAGCGACACGGAGCCTCCTGATCAGGCGGGGAGCGCACGAGCACGCCGAGGCGGTCATCCCGCTCTCGCCCGACCAAGATACATCAGTTCTACATGCCAGCCAAGGACGTGCCGAGGACCCGGCCGAGGGTCCACATGACCGGCTCCGCCGACAACACCGGGACGTCGGCGGGCCCGACCCCGCCCAGGTGGTACCGGACGCGCTCCCCCGGCAGCAGGGTCATGAACCCGCGGTCGACCGTGCCACCGGCGGCGACCCGGTCGGGCTGCACGAGGAGGTCCCGCACGAGCGAGTCCGCCTCGACGACCAGGTCGAGTCCGTCGTCGTACGCCGAGGGCGTGAACGAGGTGCGGTAGCGCGCGGGCTGCCAGTGCATCTCCCGGTCCGGTGCCGGCGTCCACACCGCTCGGCGCCAGTCCATGTCGGCGACGACGAGTTCCTCGGCACGGTCCCCGACGACACCGACGGACGCCGGCAGCCGCACCACGGCGACACCGGGTCGGTCGAGGACGACGGGGAGGGTCTCCTCGGCGAGGATCCGGCCGGACAGGTCGATGCGCCGGACCCGGACGACCGTGTCGAGGCCGGTCCGCGCCGTCCGGACCGCCACCTCGATCGGCGACGCACCGGCATCGACGGGCGGGGTGCCGGAACCGGCCACGTCGGCGACCGGGAGCGACGCGGTGCGGGGGGCCGGGCCTCCCGTCCGGTCGTCCTCGGACGCGCGCGGACGGACGGCGGTGTCGACGGCGGAGACCGGACGGATCGCCACGAGGACGTCGTCGTACAGCCGACGGAGTTCGTGGGCCAGGGGCTTCCGCCGTCCGGCGGAGTCGATCGCCGACCACGAGGACACCGGCCACAGGTCGTTGAGCTGCCACACCACGACGCCGGTGTTCCGGGGCCAGTGCGTCCGCCAGTGCTCGACGCCGGTGGCGATCGCGCGCGCCTGCTGCAGCTGGGTCAGGTAGTGCCAGCGGTCCAGGTCGTCACCGACGCTGCCGAACCGGGGCGCGATGCCGCGGGCGAGCTTCGCCATGCCGTCGGCGGCCTTCTGGTGGTGCACCACCCCGGGCGACGTCGGGGTCATCGGGTCGTCGGTCACCGCGTCGCGGAGCGTGCGCCATGCCGGCGGCGCCTGCCAGCCGAACTCGGAGACGAAGCGCGGCACGGAGTCGCGGTAGTGGTCGTCGGACACACGGTTCCAGACGTCCCACGAGTGGTGGGTCTCGTGGTCGACGTCGTTCGGCTCGAGCGTCTCCGAGCCCGACCAGGGCGACGCCACCGTGTAGAAGCGGGACGGGTCGACCGCGTCGACGATCGTCGGCAGCAGGTCGAGGTAGTAGCCGAGGCCCCACGGTCGGTCGCCGAGCTCCTCGGCCCACCCGTCGGCGTCGTGCAGCCAGATGTTCTCGTTGTTGCCGTTCCACACCACGAGCGAGGGGTGCCGCGACAGCCGGGCGACGTTGTCCCGGGCCTCGGCGATGACCTCGCTGCGGAGGGGCTCGTCCTCGGGGTAGGCCGCGCACGCGAACGGGAAGTCCTGCCAGACGAGGAGCCCGAGTTCGTCGCACAGCTCGTAGAAGTCGTGGGACTCGTAGACGCCGCCGCCCCAGACGCGGACGAGGTTCGCGTGCATCGCGGTCGCCTCGGCCAGGCGGCTCGCGTACCGCGCCCGGTCGACCCGCGACACGATGACGTCGTCCGGGATCCAGTTGACGCCACGGACGTCGATGACGGTGCCGTTGACGACGACCTCGAACGGGCGGCCGACGGAGTCGAGGGCCGTGCCGACGCGCGAGGAGCGGAACCCGGTGCGGAAGGTCCGCCGGTCGAGGACCTCGCCGTCGACGGTCTGCAGCTCGACGACGACGTCGTGGAGGGCCTGCTCGCCGTACCCGCGCGGCCACCAGAGCGCCGCCTCCGACACCCGGACCGTGACGACGGCGCCGTCCTCCTTCGGCGTGACCTGGGCGCGTGAGCGCTGCTTGGTCGTGCCGCCGTCGGCCGTGGGACCCGAGACCGTCACCACGAGGACGAGGTCGTCGTCCTCGCCGTCGAGGTCGAGGTCACCGGTGCCGGCACCCGAGCGCTCGATGGCGATGTGGGCGTCGAGCACGCCCTCGCCGGCCTCGACGTCGACGAGGGGTCGGATGTCGGCCAGCCGGGCCGTCGACCACCGCTCGATCGCGACGGGGCGCCACGGCCCGCTCGTGACCGCCGTCAGGCCCCAGTCCCACCCGAACGACGACGCCATCTTCCGCACGTAGGGGAACGGCTCGTCGTAGGGGCCGGGCATGCTGCCCGCACGCGCCGCGACCCGGGCCGCCTCACGGTAGGGCGACTCGAACGCGATCTCGAGCGCCTTGTCGTCGGCCGGACCCGACGTCTGCACCTGGAGGAGGTCGAACCGGTAACGCCGGTGCATGTTCCGCGTCGTCGCGATCGGCACACCGTCCAGCGTCAGCTCGGCGACCGTGTCGAGTCCCTCGCACACGAGGTCGACGCGCTCGTGGCCCCGCGGGTCGACGTCGATGCTCCGTCGGTACACCCAGTCCGCCTGGCCGACCCACTGCGTCGGCACCTCGTTGCGGTCGAACGTCGGGTCCGGGAGCAGCCCCTCCCGCTCGAGGTCGGTGTGCACCTGGCCCGGCACGGTGGCCGGCAGCGCGACGCCGCGGACGCCGTCGGGCAGGCCCGCCGGCAGTCCGGATGCGCCGTCCTCGACGAGCGAGACGGTCCAACCGTCGCGGAGGTCGTTCCGGTCGAGGGTCATACGGGTCCTTTGCTGAGCGGCCAGGATGCGCCGTGCGGCACACGGGCCCGGCCGGCGTCCCGCCTCGTGGCCGGGGATCCGGACGGGAGGCGCGGAACCGGTGGCCGGGCATCGTCGCGTCGCGCGCGCGTCACGCGGGCGTGACACACGGGTGCGTCGCGATGGTAGTACGGCCAGCCGACGAGTTGTCCCTGCCCGGGGCGAGCCGGTCGTGCCAAGGTGGTCGCATGATCACCGTGGACCTGGCCCGGACCCTCCGCGACGCCGGATTGCGGTGGCACCCGACCACCGGCGACCGCTTCGTCATCGACAAGCCGGGTGTCGACGAGGACGTCTACACGGTGTCGGAGATGACGGTCGAGCGACACGACCACCCGAGCGGCGTGGAGCTCGGCTTCAACGGCACGACCGAGTGGGCGCTCGACTCGGTCGCGGCGGCCGAGTCGCTCTGGCTGCCGCGCGAGGACCAGTTGCGGGAGCTGCTCGGCCCGGCGTTCGGCAGCCTGACCCGGACCGTCGAGCGCGACGACCACGTGACGTGGACCGTGGCGGCCAGGGTCGACGGGGCGGACCGGACCTTCACCGCCGCCGACTCGGCCGTCGCGTACGGCGAGGCACTGGCCGCCTACATCGCCGCCGCGCTCGACTGACGCACCCGGGACGGGACGGAGGCCATGCTCGGGGTGAGCAGGGCCTCCGTCCGTCGTGTGTCGCGGACGCGGCGTCAGTCCTGGCGCTGTGCCTCCTCCTGGCGGCGACGCACCGCGAGGAGCAGGACGAGTCCGGCGAGCAGGAGCACCACGGCGGCCGGGACCGCGATCGCGACGACCTCGGTGCCGGTGAAGGCGAGCTCGGCCGGCGGCGTGGCCACGGGGACCACGGTCCGGATGCGCTCCGAGAACACCCACACGGGGCGGCTCGGGGTCGCACGGGCCTCGTCCGACGTGGCGGCCGTGGTGGTCGCCGCTGCCGTGGTCACCGTGGCGGCGGACCGGGCGCTGGTCGGCGCTGCGGTGTGCTGGCCGGTGCTGGCCGCCCCGCCGGGCTCGACCGTCGCGCCGTCGCCGCGGTGCACCTGGCCCATGAGCTGTCCGTCCAGCACCAGCTCGCCACTGGCGGCCTCCGCGTCGGTGACGACATGGGCCTCCTCGGTCGTGCAGGTGGCGCGCTGGCCGGGCTCGAGTGCGTCGGTGTCGCAGGCGACCACGGGCAGGTCGCCCGCGCGCTGGAGGTCCTGCACCCGCAGGTTGCCGGTGTTCTGGACGGTGTAGCGGACGCGGACCGTGTCACCGGGGTGCAGCACGTCGCCTCCGCGGATCGAACGCTCGTCGCCGCCGGCGATCGCGACCAACGCGGTCCCGGTGACGTCGAGCCCGCTCGAGGCCTTCAGCCCGACCCGGACGGTCTCGCGGTCGGTGACACGGGCGCCGTCGGGACCGGTGGCCTCGGTCGTGACGTCGACCGTGACCTGGCCGTGGTCGATGTCCGACTGTGTGAGTGCGTACTCCGGGATCGTGCAGATGAACGACTTGCCCGGCAGGACCGGCCCGGTCGGGCAGGTGACCTCCGTGTCCGCGAGCTCGACGACCTCCGCGGTCGGGTCGGTCAGCGTCACGTTGCCGGTGTTCACGACCGACAGGGTCGACTCGATGCGGTCACCCGCGGCCGGGACGTCGTGCTCGGAGGCGGCGAGGTGCGCCACGAGCGTCGTGTCCATCGAGGCGGTCTGCGGCAGTTCGACCCCGGAACGGCCCTGCGCCTCGACGTGCTCGTCGTTCGCACCCACCGCGCCGACGGTGACGTCGAACGACACCTTCCCCGCGTCGAGGTCCTGCTGCGTCAGGGCGTACGGCTGCGTCGTGCAGTCGGCGTCCTTCCCCGGGGCGAGGACCTGGACGGGGCAGGAGACGGTGAGCCCGTCGTGTCCGGCGACGGCGCCCGAGAGGTCGTGCACCGAGACGTTGCCGGTGTTCCGGACCGCGACGTGCACGGCGACGGTGTGACCAGCCTCGGGACGAGCGTGCGTGTCCTCGAGCTGGGCGGTCACCCGGGAGGTGATCCCCGGCGCGCGGACGATCGAGACGGTCGTCCGGGGCGCGGCGGTCTCGACGCGGTCCCCGTTCGTCCCACGGGCGGTCGCGGTGAGGTCGAAGTCCACGGCACCTGCGTCGACGTCCGCCTGGGTCAGCGTGTAGCCCGCGACCTCGCAGGTGGCGGACTTCCCGGGGGCGAGCGCATCGGACGGGCAGGTCACGTCGAGCCCGGCACGCCCGGACACGGCACCGGCCAGGTGGTCGACCGTCGTGTTGCCCGCGTTCGTCACCGTGAGGGAGAGGCTCACGGTGTCCCCGGCGAGCGGCACCTCGTGCTCGTTGGCGTCGAGCACGGCAGCGGACGCGGCGGTGACGGCCGGGACCCGCGCCAGGGCGAGCTCGGTGGTGTCGGTGCCGACCGCGGTCGTGCCGCCGGCACCCTTCGCGGTCACCTCGGCCTCGAACGCGACCCGGCCGCGGTCGATCTCGGCCTGCGTCAGCGCGTGGTCATGGACCGTGCAGGTCGCGTCGGCACCCGGCGCGAGCGGGACGCTCGGGCAGGTGACGTCGTCCTCGCCCACGGCGCCGGCGACGTCCTTCAGCGTGACGTTGCCGCCGTTGTGGACGGTCACGGCGATCCGGACCGGGTCACCGGCGCGCGGGGCCTCCTGGCCGTCGCGTTCGGCGGTGACCGTCGCGGTGATGCCCGCGTGCCGGTCGAGCACGACCGACGCGTCGTCGTGGGCGCCGACCGCGGTGCCGTGCGGGTCCTGCGCGGTGGTGTCGGCGCCGAAGTCGACCTTCCCGGCGTCGATGTCGTCCTGCGTGACCCGGTACCCCGTGACCGTGCAGTCCGTCGAGGCGCCGGGAGCGAGCGGTGCGTCGGAGCAGTCGATCATGAGCCCCTCGGGACGGCTCACCGTCGCGGCGAGGTCCGTGAGGGTGACGTTGCCGTCGTTCGTGGCGTGCAGGACGAGGGCGACCTCGTCACCGGCCGACGGGCGAGCGCCGGCTGCGAGGGTCGGCTCGAGCGTCGTGGACAGCGCCGGGGCCGCAGCCTCGGTGTCCTGCTGCGCGGTGGCCGTCGCCGTGAGGGCGGTGTTCGTCGTGTCGACCGCGGTCACCGGGACCGTGAACGACACCGACCCCGCGTCGACGTCCGCCTGGGTCACCGTGTGGCCACCCTCGACGTCGCACTCAATCGAGGCGCCCGGGGCGAGGGCACCCGCGGGGCAGGAGACGGAGATGCCGGACTCGTCGGTGACCGACGCGGCGATGTCGTGCACGGAGACGTTGCCGTCGTTGTGCACCTCGAGCGCGAGGCCGATGTCGTCGCCGACGCCCGGCTGCTCGCCGCCGTCGACGACGGTCTCGAGCGCAGCGGAGATCGCGCCGGTCCGGTCGAACTCCACGGCGGCGTCCGACGCGGTCAGGTCGACGACGTCGCCGGACGGGGCGGTGGCGTTGCCCGCAGTGTGGAAGTCGATGCGGCCGGCGTCGAACTCCGCCTGGGTGACGGTGTGCTCGAGCGTGCAGCCGGTCGTCGCGCCGGGGGCGAGCGTGCCCTCGTCGCAGGGGACGGCCGTACCGCCGATCGTCACTGCGGGGTCCGTGAGGGTGACGTTGCCGTCGTTGCGGACGGTCGCCTTGACGCGGATGAGGTCCTCGGCGGAGTCGGCGTCGCCGGCGATGCCGGTCGTCGTGCTGCCGGCTGGAGCGGCGAGATCTCCAACGGATCCGGTAGACGGGTCGGCGTTGTACGTCGCCCCTCGCGGCGTCTTCGCGGAGAAGGTGAACTCCTGCTCGACGCCCCCGGCGTCGATGTCGGCCTGTGTCAGCGTCTGCGGATCATCGGTGGTGCAGTCCCCGCTGTCCCCCGCGGCGATGACCGCGGGGCAGCTGAAGGCGATGCCGGCGGAGTTCGACACTGTGCCGGTGCGGAGGTCGACCGTGCCGGTGTTCTCGACAGCGACCTTCCAGTCGATGCCCTCCCCGGCCTCGGCACGACCATCGCCGTCCGTGTCGGCGACGGTGCCGCTCGCCGAGACCTCTGCCGCCGGGTCCTCACCGGTCAGGAAGTGACTGCGCCATTCGAAGGTCTCGGTCGCGTTCGCGTCGATGGAGGTCGTCCAGCTGATGCCCATGCCGTTGTCGACGTTGGTGTTGCCAGCCGTGAGCATCCGGTTGCCGAGCGCGTGCCCGGCATCCACCTCTTTGTAGACCAGGTTGAACGCTCCGTAGGCGAATTGACCCCCTGGTGTCCTCGGGATGAAGGACTCCACCTGTCCCGGGTCGGTCGACGACGGCGGGTTCTTGAGGCAAGTCGGCGTTCCGGTACTGGCGTCGCCGATCCCGTAGCCCTTGTCACCACCTTGGAGGTAACAGTCGGCCGCATGGGAGACGACGGCATCACGCTGTTGATCTCGGAGGTTCGTCACCTGGAGCTCGGTGTCGTAGTCACCCTGTCCGACGACGTACCTGTCGATCTCGGTCACCTCCCAGTCGCCGCCCTCCACTTTGGTGGTGAGGACGAACGGGTCCGCCTTGGTCCCGGCTCCACTCAGGTTCTGCGCCTTCGGAGTCCAGACCGTGGCTTTCCCGACCACTGTTCCACCGGAAGCGACGGTGGTGAAGCAGGAATTCCCGTTGTAGAACTGGTTGACGCCGAGGTACTTGACCGCACATCTGAGCACGTTCGACGTGCCGATGTCAGTCAAGGGTCCGGCAGAGATGATGTGGTCTCCAGCGTTCGGTTCAGCTGGCGCCGGGGCCCCGACGGCTGCCGCGTTGCCGAGGGCGAGCGCGCCGGCGAGGACAGCGGCTCCGGTGGTGGACAAGATGCTGCGTCTGCGCGAGCGGCGCATGCGGAACCTCCGAGATCAGGAACAAAACGTCAATATTCTACATGCAACATGGTCTTGTCGCCAATGTCGGAGTCGGCTGCCAGCGATCCGGAGTTGGATCGGCTCATGACCACCGTTCCGAACATCACGCTCAACGACGGACGCACGATCCCCCAGCTCGGCTTCGGCGTCTTCCAGATCGACCCCTCCGAGACGAAGGCCGCGACGCTGGCCGCCCTCGAGGTCGGCTACCGCCACATCGACACCGCCGAGATGTACGGCAACGAGAAGGAGGTCGGTGAAGCCGTCGCCGAGTCGGGCATCCCCCGCGAGGAGGTCTTCATCACCTCGAAGCTCAACAACGGCTTCCACGACCCGGCCCTCGCCGCGGAGAACGGCAAGAAGTCGGCCGACCTGCTCGGCGGGTACACCGACCTCTTCCTCATCCACTGGCCGCTCGCGACCGTCGTCGACTTCGTGCCGACGTGGAAGGCGATGGAGGAGCTGTACCACGCCGGTACCGCTCGCTCGATCGGCGTCAGCAACTTCCAGGCCCACCATCTGAACCGCCTCGCCGCCGAGACCACGATCACGCCGGCCGTGAACCAGATCGAGGTGCACCCCTACCTCGCGCAGGAAGAACTCCGTGCCTACGGTCAGGAGCACGGCATCGCCACCGAGGCCTGGTCCCCGATCGCCCAGGGCCTCGTGCTCGACGACGAGACCATCACCCGCATCGCCGGCGCCACCGGAAAGTCCCCGGCGCAGGTCGTCCTCCGCTGGCACATCCAGCGCGGTGACATCGTCTTCCCGAAGTCGGTCACGCGTTCGCGCGTCGAGGAGAACTTCGCGATCTTCGACTTCGAGCTCTCCGACGAGGACATGACGGACATCACCACGCTCGACAAGGGCCACCGCACCGGGCCCGACCCCGACACGTTCGACTACGTCCCCGCGTAGTCGACACCGTTCCACGACGAGAGCCCCGGCCTGACGGCCGGGGCTCTCGTCGTTCGTGCCGCCTCGCGGTCCCATCGCACTCGGCATGTTATCGAAGTACAACATGCAATATTCCCAGGCCTGTGTACCGCGCACGGGCAGGAAAGGGAACCATGCGCAAGATCCACCGAGCAACCGCCGGGGCCGCGTTCGGCCTCGTGCTCGCCGCCGGCTTCGTGCCGGCGATCGCCACGGCCGCGACGGCCACGGCGGACGTCCCGTCGATCCCCGGGGCCACCGCCGAGCGCCCGATCGTCGACAGCCGCACCAGCATCTACACGGTCCAGGGCTCGACCGCCCAGGGCGACCGCGACGGCAACCGCCTGTTCGTCACCGGCCAGGCGACACCGGAGGCCCAGGTCACCAGCAGCGTCACGGGCGGCACGCTGAAGATCGTCGACAGTGCGGGACACGTCCTCTGCATCGGCACCGCGAAGGCCGACCGGCCGAACCTGTACTCCTGCACGTTCGAGCCGCTCGTCTCCGGTCCGCAGACGATCACTGCGGCCGTCGTCAAGAAGAACGGCACCTACAGCACGCCGACGCAGGCCGAGCTCGACGCCTACGCCGCGACCCCGACGATCGACTCGGTCACCCGGGACGGCGACGACCTCGAGGTCGTCGGACACGGGAACCTCCGCGCCGGGGTCGAGGCGTCGACCGACCGGAAGACCGTCGTCGCCACCGGCGAGACCGACTCCGACGGGTCCTTCCGGATCCGGATCCCGGGTGGGGCGAAGGCCGACCAGGTCTTCGTCCGGACCGTCAACGACGCGATCCCGGCGGGGACGCCCGACCACGACCGCTTCGCAGCGAGCAGCTGGGCGCTCCTCGACGCCGGGTCGGACGCCGGCGAGGAGACCCCGAACCCCGGCGAGGGTGGCGGCTCCGGTGAAGAGGCCCCGAACCCCGGCGAGGGCACCGGCTCCGGCGAGGAGACCCCGAACCCCGGCGAGGGCACCGGCTCCGGTGAAGAGACCCCGAACCCCGGCGAGGGTGACGGCTCCGGCGAGACCGTCGCCCCGGTCTACGACGTCACCAGCCCGGCACACGGCTCCGAGGTCACCACGGCGCAGCCGACGTTCACCGGCCATGGCCTCCCGAACGCCCGCATCCGCATCCAGCCCCAGGGCGGCCCCGGGATCGGCGAGGGCACCGTCGACGCCGAGGGCAACTGGGAGGTGCACGTCGAAGGAGCCCTGCAGCCCGGGCTCAACGGGCTCGACTTCCTGTTCGAGCAGCCCGGCGGCACGTGGGAGCGTCGCGTGTCGCAGGCGGTGACGTACACCCCGGCTGTCTCCCGGTTCGGCATCACGACGCCGGCGGACGGGTCCACCGTCACGGAGGCACGACCGACCATCGAGGGGGCGACCGTCGGGGCGTACCGTCGGATCGCCATCAGCGGCCTGAACAACTCCGCCCAGGCCTACGGCAGCACCGACGCCGACGGCAACTTCCGCCTCACCTTCGACCAGGACCTGGAGGAGGGGCTCAACGAGTTCTCGGTCCAGTACCAGGACGAGAACGGACGGTGGAAGTCGCAGCCGTACTCGCTGCGCTACGACGCCGGCTCCGGTGAGGTCACGAACCCCGGCGACGGCTCCGGCGAGGTCACGAACCCCGGCGACGGCTCCGGCTCCGGTGAGACCCCCGAACCCGGCGACGGCGAGGAGACGCCCGCCCCCGCGGACGTCGCGGTGAGCACCACCCGCCTCTCCGCGGCCGAGGTGGTGCTCGGGTTCACCGGCGCTGCGGGCACCGAGGTCACCGCCTCGGCGAACGGCGTGACGAAGCACGCGACGATCGGCGAGGACGGGCGAGCGACCGTCGTCCTCCCCGCTCCCGCCCTGCTGACGTCGACGGTGCACGTGTCGTCGACGAACGGCGACCGCACGGCGGAACAGGACGTAGTCATCGGTGACGGGGAGCACCCGTCCGACCAGCTCGCCGCCGTGGTCGCGAGTGCCTCGGCCGCGACCGGCAGCGCCGAGATCGACGTGTGGGGGCTCGGCTCGGGCATCGGTGGCCTGCAGGCGAAGGACGCCGACGGCAAGGTCCTCGCGTACAGCACGATGGGCGCCGAGGGGCAGGGCCACCTGACGGTCACCGGGCTGACCGCCGGTCAGCACGTCCTGACGATCGTGTCCGGCGGCCTGTCGACGCAGGTGACGGTCACCATCTGACCCAGCGGCATCGTCCCCGGCGGCCTCGTCCCACTCCGGTGGGGCGGGGCCGCCGTGTTCGTCCGTCCGTCAGCGCGGGGCGACCGACGCCGTCACCGTGAACTTCGCCGTCCGCGTCACCTGCCGGGTCGGGCCGACCACCCGCTCGAGCACCGGGCGGTAGCGCAGGTGCGAGTTCCAGACCGTCCACAGCTCACCGCCGGGGCGCAGCACCGAGGCCGCGTTCCGGAACATCGCCTCCGCGGCGTCCGTCGACACGGTGGTGTCCGCGTGGAAGGGCGGGTTGCAGAGCACGAGGTCGGCGCTGTCCTCGTCGAGCTCGTCGCCGGCGTCGCTCCGCACGGTCCGCACCCGCTCCCCGACCCCGTTCAGGTCCGCGGTGAGCCGGGTCGACGCGATCGCCGCGGCGGACACGTCCGTCGCGACGACCTGGACCCGCGGGCGGTCCCGGGCGACGACCGTCGCGACCACGCCGTTGCCGCAGCCGAGGTCGACGACGACCCGGGCCTCCGGCACCGCCGCAGGAGCGGCCTCCAGCAGGACCCGCGTCCCCTGGTCCAGCAACGTCCCCGCGAACACCCCGCCGTGCGCGGCGATCGTGACGTCGAGCTCGTCCTGGTGCACCCGACGCGGCCACGGGTCGGACGCCGCCGCCCGTTCCGCGGCGTCCTGGAGCGGGTCGGACGCGATGAGCAGGCGGGACTTGCCCCGACCACGGCTCGCGACGACCTCGCCGAACGACCGGCGGAGCAGGTCGTTCTGGCTGAGGGTCATGTACTTGGTCCGACCACCGCAGAGCAGCACGACGTCGGGAGCGGCGAAGCGGGCCACCGCGCGGGCGACCTCGTCGAGCCGGTCGTGCGACTTCGTGAGCCGGAGGACCACGAGACGCGCGTCGCGGAACGCCTCCTCGAAGCCCTCGGGGTGGTGGAACCCCCGCCGCCCGAAGGTGCCGGCACTGGCCTCGAGGGCACGTTCACCGACGAGCGAGTCCTGGACGACGCGCACGTCGGTCGCTCCGTGCAGGGCGAGCACCCCGAGGGTGAGCACGCCGTACTGGTCGTCGACGATCGTCACCGCGCCGGGGTGGCGGAGGGCGTCGCCGTGCACGTGCGGCGCCTCGTCGAGGAGGAACCGGTCGGTGCCGTCGATCGCGATGAGGTCGGGGCCCTGCTCGCGGGCATGGCGCCGGAAGTGGTCGGCGAAGTCGAAGGACGGCACGGACCGAGGGTAGTCGGGCGAGCCGGTGCGACCGCCCCGACCGCAGCAGGGGTGCGCGTGGCGGCGAGACCCCGCACCGATATACCACACGCGACAGCGCGTGGCCGGAGCCCTACGCTCGGGAACGCGCCCGGACCGCCCGGCGCCCGCAGCACCGCGAGAGGGGCCGATGTTCGCAGCGCAACCCACCCCCGGCACGAGGACCCTGCTCCGCGACGTCGCTCGTGAGCGTCTGCGGTCGGAGATCATCAGCGGGCGGCTCCGCCCCGGGGAGCGGCTCGACGACGACGACCTCGCCGCCCGACTCGGCTGTTCACGGACCCCGGTCCGCGAGGCGCTCGCCGACCTCGACCGGCTCGGCCTCGTGGAACTCCGCGCGAACCGGTACACCCGGGTCGCGGTCCCGCGGGACGAGGACGTCCTGCCGGCGCTCCAGGCCCTGGGCCTCCTGTTCGGCGGCGTCGTGCGGCTCGCCGTGCCGACGTTGAGCGACCGGGCACGGTCCTCGCTGTTCCGGCGGCTCGGCGTCCTGCTCGACTGCATGCAGGAACCGGGCTGGTTGCCCACCGCGGACGCCGCCACCCCCGTCTACCGCACCTTCATCAACGAGTGCCGCAACCCGATGCTGTCGGCCGCGCTCCGCGGGTCGCTCGACGGCCTCACCTTCCGGTTGCGGAACGACCGGCTGCACGAGACCCTGCCGTGGGAGCACATCCGCAACGGCGTCGTCGCCCTGCGGATCGCGGTGGACGGCCGGGACGGGCGACTGGCCGAGCGCGCGACCTGGGCCGTGCACCTCCTGCCGGACCCGGATCGGCCGGACAGCAGCACGGGTGACACCGGGCCGCTCCGAGGGTGCACGGAGCGCTGACCGTGTGCCAGGAGTGCATCCGGCAGGCCGTGCGGGCCGTCCGTGTCCAGCGTTCGGCGGCGGACCGGTGCGCTCCGCCGTCGGAGCGGCCCGAGCCCACACGGCCGTGCAGCTCCGCGCACAGCGCGCGTCGAGCGCTCTCGGACCCGCCGCCGGGGGCGTGACCGACACGACGGACGGAGCGTGGACACGCCGACTGCCCACGGCTGGCGCGGACACGCCGGCCACCCGCCGCCGAAGCCGTGATGCGCCCTGCCGTCCACGTCCGAGGCCTGGCCGTGTCGACCACCCAGGGCCGCGGCGAGGACGCGCCTGGCAGTCCCCGGCCGAGGCCTGGCCGTGTGGACCGCCCACGGCTGGCCCGGACCCGAGGGCCGTCCGGAGGTTGAGGCCCCCGTCCGTCATGTCGGCGCAGGCCGGCGGCCAGGCTCAGCACGGGTCGCAGGGCAACCGGCTCGGCACGGGAAAGGGGAACGGAACGGAACGGGGCGAGCCTCCACAGGCCCGCCCCGCTCCCGTCGGTCCGCTGCCGTCAGTCCTCGACGACGATCCGGACGGTCGAGGTCGTCGTGTTGGCGCCCTTCGACGTCGCGGTCGCGACCACGTCGTGCGCTCCGTCGGCGAGGGCCGGTGTCGTGACGGTCCAGGTCCCGTCCGCACCGACCACGACCCGCCCGAACGCGTCTGCGGGGCCACCACGCTCACCGACCTGCACGACGCTGCCCGGCTCTGCGACACCCACGACCTGCACCTCCGAGAAGACCGGCGAGGTGTGGAAGTCGTCGGCCGGCGAGGTGATCCGGACCGCGGCGCCGTAGTCGAGGTCGACGTCGACGGTGTCCGTGTCCCGACCACCGACGCGTTGCGCGACCGTGACGAGGGAGACGCCACCGCGGTCCGGAGCCGGCACGGTCGCCGACCATGTCCCGTCCGCACCGACGGTCATCGATGCGATGACACGTCCGCCGTCCCGGACCTCGATCCGGGCCCCGGGCTGTCCTCGGCCGGCGACGACCGCCGACTCCGTCACGTCGTCCGGGAAGGACCCCGTCGCCGTCAGTGCAGCGATGACCAGGCGGACGTCGACGTCGACCGCCGCGAGCTCGGTGGTGCCGGCGCGGGCGACGACGTGCACCGGGTTGCTGCCGACCGCGAGCCCGGTGAGTCCGAACGACCAGGTGCCGTCGGCAGCCGGCGTCGCGGACCGCGTCACCTCCGTGCCGTTGCGGGTCCAGGTCACCTCGATCGACGTGGCGTCCTGCGGTGCGGTGCCCTCGAGCGTCGCGGTCCCGGCCGCGGCGTCGACGTCCTTCGGGGTGGCCGTGAGGGCCTGACCGACGACGGTGGTCGCCACGGTCGCGGTGGTGTCGAACGGCCCCGCTGCGACCGACCCGACGAGGGCACCCGTGAGTGCACTCGTCGTGGTCGTGATGCCCGCCGGTGTCACCACCCGCATCGCGAAGCGGAACTGCTGGCCCGCTGCGACGTCCCAGTCCCGGTCGCCGAGGGTGTACGAGTACGTGCGACCGTCGGCGGACCGGACGCCGTCGACGAGCGAGTCACCGCCGAACTCCCGCCAGGTGGAGCCGTCGAGGTACTGCCCGCGCTGGCGGTCCTGGCCGGTGGCGAACGTGGTGCCCTCGGGAGCGGTGAAGACCAGCGTGCCGGTCGGGGTGGTGAACGCCGACTGCGCGGTGTACCGGGCGTACACGGTGGTCGTCTCGCCGCGGCGCAGGTCCGCCGTGTCGTCGTTCCCGGTGATGCGCCCGGGCTTGGTCGGCTCGGTGATCGTGATGGTCACCGAGGTCTGGTCGCGGTACTGCCCGTCGACGTACTGCTGGAACTCCCGGTGGTTCGACCCCACCGCGAGTCCGCCGATCGTCGCCGTCCAGGTGCCGTCGTCGGCGGCGGTCGCCACGTCGCGACCGCCGGAGCGGATGGTCGCCCTCGGCGTCGCTGATCCGGTGACCTGTGCGGTGCGTGCAGCGTCGTCCGTGGCCACGACGCGGGCCGAGATCGGTCGCAGTGCGAAAGGGCGGGTCACGGACCCGATGGAGACGAACCGGCTGCCGTAGGCGTAGCACAGGATGAGGTCGCACGCTTGGCTGCCGATGGTGCCGTCAGTCCGGGTGGCACCCTCCGGCCATCCGGACGGCCATCCGAAGCGGCGCCCGTTGGTGGTGGAGATCTGCGGCTCGTTGATCCCCGCGCTCGGGATCTTCACCCAGGACTTGCAGTACGAAGCGAGTTTGCAACGCGGCGTGCCGTAGACCGTGAAGCCGTCGGGATCGGTCTCGACGTGGACGTTCGTCGGTTCGAGCGGGATCGTCCGGGTGGCCGCTCTGGCTTGCGCATCGGTCATCTCCGCTGAGCGCTGCTCCGCAGCGACGGCAGGCGTCGAGGGGACGACGAGACCCGCGAGGACGACCATCGGCAGCGCGAGCGCCGTGAGGGTCCGTGGGAAGTGCATGCAACCTCCTTGATCGAGTGGATGGAACTCCACTCAACCGCAGAAGAGCATGTGATGTACGAGATGTCAGTGACGAGGGCGGTAGAGCACGACCGCGGTGTTGCGTTGCGGCCGCATCCCGGCGCGCAGGGGCACTGCTCCCCCGGTCGTCGTCGCGGCGAACACGCGGGCACCCGGCCGGCTGATGAGCTGGTCGGCGAGGGCGCGCTCGAGTTCCCGGACGCGGGTCCGCAGCTGCGCGTTCTCGTTCTCGAGGTCGAGCACGCGCCGGATGCCCTCGAGGGACACCCCCTCGGAACCGAGCCGCGCGATCTCCCGCAGCTGCGTGATGTCCCGCATCGAGTACCGGCGTGACCCGCCGCGGGTCCGTCCCGGGACGACGAGGCCGAGTCGGTCGTACTGCCGCAGGGTCTGCGGGTGCATCTCGGCGAGCTCGGCCGCCACCGCGATCGCGAAGACGGGCGAGTTCTCGTCCATGTCGGTCATGTCGACCATCGGCGCACTCCTCGGGGGATGGACGGGAGGCCCGGCGCGGCTTCCTGACGGAACCGCACCGGGCCTCCCGATCGATTGTCCTGCACGCTACCCGCGTGCCTTGGCGAGGAGGTCCTCGCGGGGGTCCTCGTCCGGCAGGGCGGCCGCGAGGGCGTCGAGCGCCGCGCGTGCCTTGTCGGACAGATGGGACGGGACCGCGACCTGGACGGTCGCGAGCAGGTCGCCCGTGCCGTTCTTGCCCGGCACGCCCCGGCCCTTGACCCGGAGGACCCGGCCCGAGGGCGTGCCCGGGGCCACCCGCAGCTTGACGGGGTCACCGCCGAGCGTCGGCACCTGGATCGTCGCGCCGAGCGCCGCCTCGACGAACGTCACGGGGACGTCCACGCGGAGGTTCTGCCCGTCGCGCTCGAACACGGGGTGCTTGCGGACGGAGACGGTGACGACGAGGTCACCGGCCTCCCCGCCGTCGGGGCTCTGCTCGCCGCGACCGCGGAGCTTGATCTTCTGCCCGTCGGCGACGCCCGCGGGGATGCGGACGGTGACCGGACGGCCGTTGCCCTGGGCGAGCTTGACGGTGTCCCCGGCGATGGCCGTCGCGAAGTCGAGCGTGGTCGTCGCGGTGACGTCACGCCCCTTCGTCGGGCCGCCGAAGCCGCGGAAGCCGCCGGAGTTCTGGCCGAAGCCACCGCCGCCGAACATGCCGCCGAGGATGTCCTCGAACCCGCCGCCGGCACCACCGGCACCGCCCTGTCCGAAGCGGACGCGCTGGCCTCCGCCACCGCCCCCGCCGAACATGCCGCCGAAGACGTCCTCGAAGCCGCCCTGGCCGCCCGCACCACCCGAGGTGAAGCGAGCGCCGGAGCCCATCGCGCGGACCTGGTCGTACTCCCCGCGCTGCTCCTTGTCGGAGAGCACGGAGTAGGCCTCGCTGATCTCCTTGAACTTCGCCTCGGCCGCAGCGTCACCCGGGTTGGAGTCCGGGTGGTACTGCCGCGCGAGCTTCCGGTACGTCTTCTTCAGCTCAGCCTCGGAGACGTCCTTCGACACCCCGAGCACTGCGTAGAAGTCCTTGTCGAACCAGTCCTGACTGGCCACGGCTCACCTCCCTTCCACCGACGCCGGCCCTCAGGCCGGCACCGCCACGGCGACCTTGGCCGCACGGAGCACGCGGTCGCCGAGCTTGTAGCCCGGCTCCACGACGTCTGCCACGGTCTGTCCGGTCGCACCCGGCGTGGGCAGCTGGACGATCGCCTCGTGCACGTTCGGGTCGAAGGTCTCGCCCTTCTCACCGATCCGCTCGAGCCGGAACTTGTCGAACCCGCTGCGGAGCTTCTGCGCGATGACCTGCATCGGCCCCTCGGCGAGGTCGCCGTGCGACTCGGCGCGGTTGAGGTCGTCGAGGGCCGGGAGCAGTGCGCGCACGACCTCGGCGATGACCGCCTCGCGGTTGGCGTCCCGGTCACGCTCGACGCGCTTCCGGAAGTTCACGAGCTCGGCCTGCGCACGGAGCATGTCCGTCCGCATCTCGCCGACGAGGTCGCGGTCGGACGGCGAGAGCCGGTCCTCGGCGATGCCCGTGGCGGCGTCGGCGAGCAGGGCCTCGTCCTCGGGGCTGAGGTCGTCCGCCGGGGCGTCCGAGGACACCTCGACGTCCGGCCCCTCGGCCTCGATGAGGTCCTCGGCACCGGCGACGTCGGCCGTCGCGCCGTCCTCGGAGCCCTCGGCCGGCGTGCCGGGCGCCTGTCCGCCCCGGGGGGCGGCCCCGGGCGGGGGGGGGGGGGCCGCCGGGCCCGGCGGGCGGCGCGCGGGCCCCCCCCCCCCC
>JASCOJ010000055.1 GCA_029959645.1 Microbacteriaceae bacterium PS02332
GCCCGGGGTCGCCCGGCCCCCCCGGGCGCCCCAAGGCCCCCTCCCGGCCCCCGGGGGGGCCCCCCCCCCCCCCCCGGGGGGGGGGGGCCGTCACCCCGGACGCACGGGAGGCCCGCCCCGCGGCCCGACGTCGCCACCGGTTCCAGCCGGCCTGGCTCTTCATGGCCCCGTCGCTGCTCATCCTCGGCGCGTTCGTGGTCTTCCCGATCCTCCGGTCGCTGTACTACTCGTTCTTCGACTGGACCGTGGGCGCGGTGTCGCAACCCTTCGTCGGGTTCGGCAACTACGTGACGCTGTTCCACGACCAGCAGTTCTGGAACGCACTCCGGATCACCCTCGAGTTCACGATCGTGTCCGTCGTGCTGCTCGTCGTCCTCGGCTTCATCGCCGCACTGCTGCTCCAGCGGGAGACCCTGGCGAACCGCATCGTCCGATCGGTCTTCTTCTTCCCGACGATCGTGTCGCTCGTCACGATCGGCCTGGTCTGGAAGTTCCTGCTCGACCCCGACATCGGTCTGGTCGGCGGCATCACCGCCGCGCTCGGGCTGCCGAGCGTCGCCTGGCTGCAGTCCACCTCGCTCGCCCTGCCGACGATCATCTTCGTGTCGGTCTGGAAGAGCATCGGCTTCGCGATGATCCTGTTCATCGCCGGCCTCAAGGGCGTCCCGGCCGAGCGCTACGAAGCCGCGCGGCTCGACGGCGCGAACACCTGGCAGACGATCTGGGGCATCACCATCCCGAGCATCCGCCCGACCATGCTCTTCACGTCGATGATCCTGACGATCCAGTCGTTCCAGGTCTTCGACCTCGTGTACGTGATGACCGGCGGCGGACCCGTCTTCCACACGGACACGCTCGTGAACCTGCTCTACCGAGACGGGTTCGTCAACTACCAGACCGGCTACGCGTCGGCGATCTCCTGGGTCCTCTTCGTGATCATCATGCTCATCTCCCTCCTCCAGCTCCGGCTCTTCCGGTACAACGATGTCGACTGACGCGCGCGTCCGGCGACCGTCCCTGACGGAGCCGCACCGGGCCTCCCGACCCGACACCGACCGCTCCCGTCGAGGCGGCCGCCGGACCGGTACCGCACGCACCGGCTCCGTCCTCAAGTGGGTGTACCTCGGCATCGGCCTCGTCGTCGCCCTCGTGCCGTTCATCTGGATGGTCAGCGGGTCGTTCCGGTCCGAAGCCGACCTGTTCGGCCACCCGGCGAGCCTCTTCCCGACGTCCGTCACCCTGCACGGCTACGTCGGCGTGTGGCAGCAGCTGCCGTTCCTGCGGTTGCTCGCGAACTCGTTCCTGTTCACCGTCGTGACCACCGTGCTGACGCTGCTGTTCGACTCGATGTGCGCCTACGCCCTTGCGCGGATGCGGTTCGTCGGCCGGAACGTCGCCTTCGTGCTGGTCATCGCGACGCTCATGGTGCCGTTCCAGGTGACGCTCATCCCGGTGTTCGTCGAGCTGTTCCACCTCGGCTGGTTGAACACCTACCAGGGGCTGATCATCCCGCGGGCGACCAGCGCGTTCGGCATCTTCCTGTTCCGGCAGTTCTTCATCGACATCCCCGCCGAACTCGACGAGGCCGCCCGCATCGACGGCGCCGGGCACTGGCGGATCTACTGGCAGGTCATCCTGCCGCTGGCGAAGCCCGCGATCGCCACCGTCGCGGTCCTCAACGGGATGGCGCTCTGGAACGACCTGCTCTGGCCGCTCGTGGTCACCACGTCCAACGACATGCTCACCTTGCCCGCCGGGCTCACGCTGTTCGGAGGAGCGCACGTCACCGACCACGCCGTGCTGCTCGCCGGAGCCGTGATCTCGCTCGTGCCCATCGCCCTCGGGTTCTTCTTCGCACAGAAGTACTTCGTCGCCGGTGTCGCCACGACGGGGCTGAAGTGAGCGAGCTGCCGGTGTCCGGGCGCTCGGGGGGCCCGGACACCGGTGGGGGAGCCGGCGGCGGAGCGTTCCGCGCGGGGCCCTTCACCTGGATCGCCGGGATCGAGGACACCTGCGTGTACCCGCCCGACCGGTTCGCCATGGCGCCGCTCGACGAGCACGAGTTGACCGGCCACGACACCGCATGGCGGAGCGACCTCGACCTCGTCCGGTCCCTCGGAGCCACCGCCCTCCGGTACGGCGTCGACTGGCCGCGCGTGCACCTCGCACCCGGGGTCTTCGACTGGGCCGCGCTCGACGAGCGGCTCGCGTACGCGGCCGACCTCGGCATCACCGTGATCGCCGACCTCGTGCACTACGGGACGCCGACCTGGCTCGACGACTCGTTCGCCGACCCGGGGTACCCCGCTGCGATCGCCGCCTTCGCCGGTGCGTTCGCGACCCGGTACGCGGGCGTCGTCGACCACGTCACACCCCTGAACGAGCCGATCACGACGGCGTCGTTCGCGGGTCTCCGCGGGGTCTGGCCGCCGGCGCTGACCGGGTGGGACGGCTGGACGCGCGTGGTCCTCGGCATCGCCCGCGGGATCCAGCAGACCGTGTCCGCCGTCCGCTCCGCCAACCCGCAGGCGACGGTCGTGCACGTCGAGGCGACGTCGATGTACGCCACGGACGAGCCGGCGCTCGCCGAGGAGGCGGAGCTGCTCCACCACCTCGGGACCGTCCCGACCGACCTCGTGCTCGGCCACGTCGTCCCGGGCCACCGGTCGTACCGGTGGTTGCTCGACCACGGCGCGACACCGGAGGCCCTGGCGGCACTCGTCGACGACGCCGTCTCGCTCGACGTGCTCGGCGTGAACTACTACCCGGACCTGTCCCCGCGTCGGCTCGAGGCCGGGCCGACCGGCACCGTGCAGCACGCGTACGACCGGTGGACCGCCGGGCTCGTCGAGACCCTGACGGCGTTCGGGGAGCGGTACGGGCTGCCGATGCTCGTCACCGAGACCTCGATCGAGGGCGACGACGACGTCCGCAGCGCCTGGGTGCGTGACTCGGTGGCGGCCGTGACGGCGCTCACCGACGCCGGGGTCGACGTCCGGGGCTGGACGTGGTGGCCCGTGTTCGACTTCGTCGACTGGTCCTACGCCTCCGGCGGGGTGAACGTCGAGGAGTGCGCCGGCCCCGACGACGGCGGCGCGGCCCGCCAGCAGGCCGGCGGGCCGAAGGAGCCGTTCCTCCGCCGGATGGGACTCGTGCGGCTCGAGGAGCGGGCCGACGGCACGCTCGACCGGGTCGAGACCGCTGCTGCTGCCGCGTTCCGTGCCGTCGCGACGGCGACGACCGACGTGCGCTCCTAGCGACACAAGACGGGAGGCCCGACACCGGACGGTGCCGGGCCTCCCGTCCGACACGCAGTCGCGTGGTCCGGCCGAGGTCAGTCGGCGGTCGCGGTGACGACCGGGCCGGTGGCCGACGGCACCGCGACGGGGGCGGGGACGGCGCTCGACCGCCGCAACCCGAGCGACAGGAGCACGACCGCCCCGACGACCGCGACGGCACCGGCGAACCAGAAGTCCGCCGCGAGCCCGAAGCCGGTGACGGCGATGCCGCCGACCACCGACCCCGCTGCGATCGCCAGCTGGATGGTCGTGACGAACAGGGCGAGCCCGCTCTCCGACCCGCCGGGGGACGCGGTCGACATCCACGTCTGCGTACCGAGCGGCAGGGCACCCCAGACGAAGCCCCACACGACGAGCAGTGCGAACACGCCGACGACCGAGTGCACCGCGAAGGGCAGCAGGACCACGGCGGCCGCGAGCACGATCTTCGACACCCCGATCGTGCCGATGACGTTCCGGCTGAGCGTCACCCCCGCGACGAAGTTGCCCGCGATGCCGGCGACGCCGAACACGAGCAGCGCCAGCGTGACGGTGTCCGGGCCGACCCGCACCGACTCCTGCAGGTACGGCGCGACGTAGGTGTACGCGGCGAACTGGGCGACGAAGAGGAACGCCGTCGCGATGAGCCCGACGCGGGCCCGCTGCACCCGGAGCAGCCCGCCGAGCGTCGCGAACCGCACCCGCTGCACCGAGGGGATGCTCGGCAGCATCGCGAGCTGCAGCACGAGGGCGACGACCCCGAGCGCGCCACCGATGACGAACGCCAGGCGCCAGCTCGCGAGCGACGACACGAACGCCCCGAGCGGCAGGCTCACCACCGTCGCCACCGAGACGCCGGCCGTGATGAGCGACGTCGCCCGGATCACGGACGCCGGTGCGACGAGGCGCCCCGCGATCCCCGCCCCGATCGCCCAGAATCCGCCGATGCCGACCCCGAGCAGCATGCGCGCGACGAGCAGGACCCAGAAGGTCGGCGCCAGCGCGGCGAGGGCGTCCGCCACCACCAGCAGGACGGTCAGCCCGAGCAGGACGGCGCGGCGGTCGAGGCGGGACGTCGCGACGGTCACCACCGGGGCGGCGACGGCGCCGGTCAGGCCGGTGAACACGACCATCAGGCCGGCCGTGCCGATGTCGACGTGCAGGTCGTCGGCGATCGCGGGCAGGAGCCCGATCGGCAGGAACTCCGAGAGCACGAGGACGAACGAGCCGAGGGCGACCGACAGGACGCTGAGCCATCCGTGCCGATCCGCTGGTGAGGTCATGGACGCGACAAGCGCTCGGTGCGGGCATCCATTCCGATGTGACGGCAGGGGGCCCGGGTCGGCTCCGGCCCCCGGCCCGGGCTGCCGGTGCGCCCCCTGCGGGCACCGGCAGCCGTCGCGCGGCTCAGGCGGCCGCGAACCGAGCCGTCGCCGTGCGCCCAGCCGACCCCGTGACGTCGACCCGGACCGTGGTCACCGTGCCGGTGCTGGTCGCGGTCACGCCCGCGTCGGCCGACCGGAGGGCCCCCACCGCTCCGTCGACCGTCACGGTGACCGTGCCGGTCAGCCGCTGCGTCGGGTCGCTCACCGCGACGACGAGACCGTCGGTGTCCCGGCGGACCACCACGCACCCGGTCCGGTCGATCCGCACGCCACCGACCGACGCGGTCCCGCTCGTCCAGGCGTTCAGCGCGACGACCCCGGTGCTCGCCTGCCGGGCGGCCTGGAGGCTCGCGGTGTTCGTGAGGACCGTCACGTCGTCGGAGACCGCGGCCGCCGACACCTGTGCCTGCGTCGCACCGGGCAGCTGGAGCCACGAGTACGTCGCGTCCGTCGGGTCCGTCCCGTGGTCGAGCCAGAGCGTCACGAAGCGCCGCGTGTAGGCCGTCTCGTCCTCGTAGGTGCCGCGGTGGTCCATGTCGGTCCACCTGCCGGTGCGGTCCTCGCGGAGTGCGCGGACCGCAGTGCCCGCCGGGAAGACGTAGCCGCCGGTGCCGGGCACGTGCACCCACCGCGGGGTGAGCGTCGTCGCCGTGTTGCTCGGCGTGGTCAGTGCCGTACGTCCGTCGACCACCGGGACCGTCTGCCCGTCCGGCCCGGTGTTCCGCTGCTCGACGACCGTCTCGACACGGACGCCGTCCGAGCTGGTGATCCCGGCACCGAGGTGCAGCACGACGTCGCCGAAGCCGAACCACGACTTCCGGGCGCGGAGGGTCTGCTTCCCGAAGGACAGGCCCATGCCGACGGCGGAGACGTCGTCCTGCACCACACCGCCGGTCCACGTGTTCGTCGAACCGCGCCCGGCGCCGAGGGCGAGTGGCTTGACCTGCACGGTGGTGCCCGGGATCCGGTACTTGTCGGCGGTCGGCCAGTACTGGTTCGCCCAGTGGCCGGGCTTCTCGGGCAGGTACAGGTAGGTCGCGCCCTCGCCCGTGTACCAGCCCTGCAGGTTCTCGTCGTTCGCGGTCTCGTACGGCTTGATGGTCGTGCTGTCCATCGCGATGCCGAGCGCGAAGCCGGGCCGGCGGTGCACCGCGCGCGCCATCGACGTCGCGACGACGGACCGGGTCGACTCGGTCCCCGTCGGCACTGCTCCGTCCGTGACGAGCGCGCGCCCCCGGACGACGGACGGGATCCGGACCTGCTCGATCGGGACGTCGTCGTACGCGAAGTAGGGCTGGGTCGTGTCGGCGGCGATCCACCCCTTGCACACGGACCGCAGCGCGGCGCCGTCCGCGGCGGGCAGGACGTCGGCGAGCTGCACCAGGGTCGCCACCGTGAGGTGTCCGAGGCGGTGGTCGGTCTGGTAGAACCGCGACAGCGCCCGACCGCGGGTCATGTCCATGAACGCCCCCGCGTGGATCCACGGACGGAAGTTCTCCTCCACCCAGTCGACGACGCGCTGGAGGCGCGACGCGGAGAACGCCCACGCGGTTCCGCGGACCGCGAGCATGCTGTAGGTCAGGTACTGCAGCAGCGAGAACCCGTAGCTGCCGGTGTACGCGTAGTACTCGTGCTGGACGAAGCCCCCGTCCGGGTAGAAGCCGTCGCCGCTCGTCGCGTAGTCGAACACCGGGACGTACGCGTTCTTCGCGTCGGCGATCACGGCAGCGTCCTCGCTCAGGGCGCCGCGGACGATGGCGATCGAGCAGGCCCAGTTGCGGTTGGCACCGGTCGAGGTCATCTCCGCGGTCACCCGCGGGTCGGGCGCGTACTTCCGGATCGCCGTCATCGCCGTGCCGACCTGCGTGGCCGTCAGCTGGTCGTGCAGCAGCAGGCAGACGTCGTTCAGCGCAAGGGGGATGCCGATCTGGAAGTCCCACCAGTTGTCGTACCGGCCGACGCCACCGCCGTACTTGTGCGCGAGGAACCAGTCGAACGCCGAGACGAGGTCCGCCGCGAGCGCGGGGTCACCGGTCAGTGCGCTCCCGGGGGTCTTCAGCGCCAGCGCCAGGGTGCGGAGCCGGCCGATCGCCGTGGTCTGCAGCGCGGACGTCGAGCTGCTGTCGAGGTCGGCCCAGAGGAACGTGCGGGCGGCGCCGGTGTCGAGGCTGTCCCACAGGGGCTTCGCCGACGCGGCGAGGTCGGTCACGTACCGTGCGACGACCGGGTCGGCGAGGTCGACATCGCCGATGAGGGTGGCGAGCCACTGCGACCGCACGGTCGCGAACGGCGACACCGCGGCGGTGCCCGCAGCGCGGGCGGCGCCTCCGGGCAGGAGCGACCGGGTGCCGGCGAGGGCGGCGACGGCCGCTGCCCCGACGAGGACGGTGCGCCGGGACGGTCCGGCGGTGGGCGTGGAGTCGGTCATGACGGAGCCTCTCAGAGGTAGCGGACGGCGGACAGGACGATGCCGGCGATGGCGACCACCCAGACGTAGGGGAGGACGCGGACCATCACCTGCTGCGGGGTGACGCCCGAGTACTGCGCAGCCCACACGGTCTGGGTGCTCGTCGGGTCGGCGACGCCGAACACCTGGTTGTACGACGTCATGAGTCCGAGGACGGCCATCGGCGAGTAGAAGCCGATCGCCGTCATCGCACCGGCGATCCCGGCACCGAGCCCGAAGATGTTGAGCGGTCCGCGGTAGAGGCAGAGCGGGACGAGGACCGAGAACACGACCACGTACAGCACGACGTTCGTCGGCGCGACGGCCTCGACGATCGGGCGCAGGGCCGCGACGGCACCGGGCAGTCCGACTGCGGCGAGCAGCATGCCGATCGCGATGAAGAGGGCGATCGGCGGGGCGGCCACCTGGAACGCGTCGTACAGCGAGCGGAGCATGCGCGTCGCGATGAGCCGCGGCGGGGTCGTCGTGACCACGGCGAACAGCACACCGGCGAGGAGCGACGGGATGATCGGCACCTGCAGGACGAGCGCGAGCACGATCGGCACGAGCGGCGTCAGCAGGGCGAACCACGGCGCGTCACCGAGGCGCTGTCGACGGTTGCGCGTGTCGGGCGCCGGCGCACCGGAGCCCGCGTCGGCGTCCGCGTCGGACATCGACGCGAGGGACCACTGGTGGACGGTCCCGCGGCGGCGCGTCTCGACCAGCACGTACGCGACCGCCGCGCCGGCGGCGAACGGGAACAGCAGCACCATGAAGGACCGGACGTCGGCGACCGGCAGGTCGAGCGCCGTCGAGAAGAACTGCCACACCGGCAGCTCGAACGGCACGCCCGCTCCGATGCCCATGAGGATCGTGCCGGCGGCGGTGACCTTCGGGACGCCGACGGCGATCATCGCGGGGATGCCGATCACGCCCGCCAGCAGCGCGGCCGGAGCGGACCCGGTCACCGCGCCGCAGAGGGCGGAGATGACGAGCACGCCGAGCGCGACGACGACCGGCCGGTCCCCGCCGAACTCGACGGTCTTCCGCACGAGCGTGCTGGCGATCGCGGTGTCCCGCATGAGCGACCCGAGCCACGACCCGAGCAGGATCGCGATCATGGTGGACGCGAGTCGGATCGCACCGTCCTGCAGCACGGTGCTGAGGACGCTGTTCTCCGCGCCGACGAACGGTGCGCCGGACACGAGGGCGATCGCGACGGCGAGCAGCACGAGCGCGAAGGCGGTGGGGACCTTGCCGGTCAGGATCAGCGCGACGCCGATGGCCATGACGACGATGATGGCGATGCCCATGGTCAGTTCTCCCTGGTGGTCGGTGCGCGACGAGCGCCCGTGCGCGTCGCGAGGGCGGCCTGCGCGGCCGCGGTGAGGAGGAGCGGGGAGCGGCCGAGCCGGGCGCTGCGGGCCGCGAACGCGTGCGCAGCGACCTCGTCGGCCCCGGCGACGGTGCCGAACCGACGGAACCGGCCGATCCGGAGCACCTGGAGCCCGAGCGCGGCGCGGAGGTCCCGCGACCGGTCGGCGGTCACGAGGTGGTGCGCCCGCTCGTGCTCGACGGCTGCCGCCCGGACGCTGCCCGCCGGGAACCAGCTGCGCCAGCCGAGCTCGTCGACCAGGCGCTCGCAGAAGTCCACCGTGTCGGTGAACAGCTCGACGCGGTGGTCGCGGGAGCCGTACCGGGCGAGGAGACCGCCCTGCGCGAGCCCGCCGTCACGCTCGACGACGGGGATCGCGGCCGGTGCCTCGGCGGTCCGGTCCGCCAGCGCCGCTCCGAACGCCGTGGCCCGTCGGCTGAGGTCGGTGAGGTGTTCCTCGGACCGGGCCTCGTTCGTCGGCGTGCCGCGGAGGAGACGGACCCCGAGCGCCTCGTCGGACCGGTCCGCCAGCGCGGCGATCCGTCGGCGTTCGGCGGCCGGGAGCGCCGCCGCGACGGTGCTCACGAGCGCACCTCGAGGACGGCGACGAGCGGCTCGGACCGGTCCTGCCCCTCGACCTCGGTGCGGGCCAGCGAGATGAGCTGTGACTCGTCGAGCACGCCGGACAGGTCGGCGATGCGCGGCCCGATGAGCAGCTGCAACGCCGGCGCCCGGGACCCGCCGTCGCCGTACGCGGTGTGCTCGGCGATGAGCTCGGGGAGCGTACCGGCGCCGGCGCCGACGGTGCTCTGCTGCACGCGGGCGTCCGGCGACGCGAACCGCACCACCCCGTCGCGGTCGAGCACCCGCACCGGGTGCGTCGCCTTCCGGAGGAACCGGCGCCGTTCCGGTGCGCCGAAGACGACGTGGTTGTCGGTCGCGGCGAGGACGCGGACGGCAGCGGCGTCGACCTGGAGGCCCTCCGCGGCGATCGCGCGGAGCTCACCGTCCGTGCGGCGCTGCGTCCGGTCCTGCGTGCGCAGTTCCGTCGCGCCGGTCGCGACGGCGCGCACCGTGTTCGACTGCGGGTCCACCGTGACGTCGACCGACACCTCCGCGGGCGCGGCGCCCTGCGCGATGACGGCCTGCTCGGCTTCCCGACGGACGGCGAGGATCTGGTCGTCGGTCGCGCCGGGGATCACCCGCTCGACCTGCTCGCGGATGAGCGCGAGTGCCACGCCGATCGGGCTGATGACCTCGCTGTGGTCGGCGATGCGCCACGCGACGCGGTGCCGGGTGCCCGCGTGCGGGGTGACGGACGCCGCCCCGCCGCCCCCGCCGACGAGGAGCACGTCGTCCTTCGCGATCTCGTAGTCGTCCACCATCGTCTCGACGACGTCGAGCACGGGCGCGACCCCGGCGTCGAGCACGGCCCGGGCGGCCCCCTCGACGTCCGTGCCGAGCACGGCCGCGAGCGGTGCCAGTGCGGCACGGGCCGCGTCGGCCGGGGCGTGCGCGTAGTCACCCTCGGGGACGAGGCCGAGCGCGTTCGCCGCGCAGGTCATCGTGACGGCGAACCGGTCGCCGCCCTCCGTCTCCAGCACGGCGTGGTCCGCGGGGTCGCCGTCGACCGGGGCGACCGTCACGAGCCGGGCACCGCGCAGCTGCTCGGCCGGGGCGAAGCAGGCGTAGGGAAGCCCGGCGATGTGGGCGCTGCGCGGACCGACGTGCGTGACCTGTGCCGTGCCTCCCGTCCGGATCCGCACCATGGACCCGCCGCCGACGCCGACGGTGCGCACGTCGAGCGCGGACAGGTACGTGGAGCTGCCGCCGAACTCGGTGTAGCGGACCGCGACCTTGCCGCGGCGGATCACCGAGATGTCGGTGGAGGTGCCGCCGGTCTCCAGGAAGAGCCCGTCGCTCAGCTTCTCCTGCATGAGGGCACCGGCGACGCCGGCCGCGGGACCGGAGAGGACGGTGAGCAGCGGACGCCGACGCATCTCGTCGAGGGACATCACGCCGCCGTCGCACCGCATGACCATGAGGGGCGCGGTGATGCCGGCGGCGTCGATGCTGCTCTGGACCAGGTCGGCCGTGGCGAACATCCGCGGCAGGATCACCGCGTTCAGCACCGCTGTGCGGGTGCGCTTGCTCAACCCGTACAGCGACGTGATCTCGTGGGTCGCGGTGACGAGGAAGCCGCGCTCGCGGGCGACGGCCGCGACCCGCTCCTCGCCGATCGCGTCGTCGACGGAGAACGGCTCGGTGACGACGACGGACTCGATGCCGGCGGCGTGGAACCGGTCGAGGGCGGCGCCGAGCGCAGCGTCGTCGTCGGCCCGGCGGAGGTGCTCGTACGACACGGGGAGGCGCTTGCCGTCCGCGATCTCGATCCGTCCGAGCCGCCGGAGCCGCTTCGCGAAGAAGCCGGCGGCTCCGCGTCCGATGCCGATCAGGCCGACCGGGGCGACGTCGCCCTCGAGCAGCGCGTTCGTCGCCTGGGTGGTGCCGTGCGCCAGGAACACGACGTCGTCCGGTGACCGGCCGATCGTCGCGAGGAGCTCGTGGAGCGCGGTGACGATGCCGTGCGCGACACCGTCGGGGTGGTCGTGGCTCGTCGGGGTCTTGGCCTGGCCGATGAGCCGGAGCGTTGCGGCGTCGATGGCGACGGCATCGGTGAACGTGCCACCGACGTCGATGCCGATGCGCAGTGCGTTGGGTTCCACGTCGTCGTGACCTTCCTGCGGGGGAGTGCTTCGGGTGGGGGATGCGGTGGACGGGTCAGTAGCCCTGGACCTCGGGCCAGCGCCGTTCGACCCCGGCGCGGTCCAGCTCGGCGGCGAACACGGCGAACCGGTCGTCGTCGGCCTGGACGTCCTGCGGGTCGAGGCCGTGCTCGATGCAGTGCACCGCCAGGGCGCCGGCGACCTCGCCGACGTTCCACTCGACGGGGTGCAGTCGGTAGCAGCCGTTCGTGATGTGCGTCGTGCCGAGGTCCTTCCCCGCCGGCAGCACGTTCCGGACCCGCTGCGGCACGAGGGCGCCGAGCGGGATCTCGAAGGGCACGCTCGGCACGTCGACGTAGTTGTCGCCGCCGGTGGAGGGGTGCAGGTCGAGTCGGTAGCTGCCGACGCCGACCGAGTCCCGGTACCGGGTGCGTCCGGTGACGCCGACGATCTCGGCGGCGACGTCCTGCTCGCGGATCGTGGTCACGGCCCGGATCCGGCGGGACTCGCGGATGTACGGCGCCTTGGCGAGCCCGTCCGCGCCGCCGGTGACGTCACCGCGGAGCTCGAGCCCCGGGAACCCCGCGCCGCCGTCGGCCCGCGGCGCCTCGGTCTGCAGCCAGTACAGGACGGAGAGCGAGAGCTGCCGTGCCTCGTGCACGGCCTGCTCCGCGGTCGCGGCGTCGGCGGCGCGGTCCTCGCCCGTGCCGATGAGCGGTTGCAGCCAGTAGTCGTTGAGCGGCCAGTTCACCAGGCAGATGTCCGAGTCGAACGCGCCCTCGGTGAAGAGCTTGCGGGCGAGGATCCGGCGGAACCCCCACAGCTCCTTGTCGCCGGCGTCCGCGCTCTGGTCGGCACTCACCGCGAGCGGGTCAGTGTCCGGGTTCGGCTCGAAGGTCCGCGGGTGCGCCTCGAGCGTCCGCGGGTCGGGCGCGAGGAAGCCGAGGAGCGGGGCGGGCCAGAAGTCCGGCTGGTACGAGCGCCAGAAGTCGTACATCGCCGGCCGGTCGATCGTGTGGTCCTCGCCCTCGTGGTGCGACACCGCGAAGCAGAACGTGATGCCCTGCTGGTTGCCGGGCTGGGCGATGTCGGGCGCGTGCGGCTCGTCGTGCTCGCTCCGGGCCTCCGCGCCGACCACGTGCTCGACGCCCGCCAGCGGCAGGACCTCGCCGGTCTCGGTCGCGTCGAGGACGAAGGCACCCTCGAGCCGGACGCGGCGGCCGTCCGGGCGCTCCACGGTCACGTCCGTGCACCGGTCGCCGTCGCTGCCGGCCGCGACGGGGCGGTGTTCGAGCAGCACCGTCAGCCGTCCCGCGCTCCGGTACGGCTGCAGGAGCTCGTCGATGACCGCGACGGCGACGCGGGGCTCGTGGCACAGCTTGCTGACACGGCCGGCGCCGGGGTTGAGGTCGGGCAGCACGGCCGCCTCCTGCCGGAGCGGGTACACGCGGCGGTAGTGGTCGCGGATGCCCTCGCGGAGGGCGCGGTAGCTCGCGGTGATGCCGAACTGCTCGACCCAGGGGTGCTCGTCCGGCGGCACCGCCTGGCTGGTGAGCTGGCCGCCGAGCCAGTCGGTCTCCTCGGTGAGGACGGCGGTGCGGCCGGAGCGGCAGACGGCGATCGCCGCGGCGACGCCACCGAGACCACCACCGACGATGACGACGTCGGCGCGGAGCGTCGTGTCGGTCGTGGACGGGCGCTCGGGGGTGGTGCTGGACATGGTGCTCCTGGGTGGTGTGGACATGGTCGGGAGGGGTCAGGCCGCGGGTGCGGCGAGGGTCCCGCCGGGGACGAGGCTGCAGTCGAGGAGGTCCTGGACCGGCGGTGCGGCGGCGGTGCCGTCCGTGGCGGACGCGCGGCGCGCCTCCAGGACGTCGGCGAGGGCCCGGACGGCCCGTGCGCCCAGTTCGGTCCGCGGTGCACGGAGACGCGTGAAGTCGGCCGGGCCGTCGGCGGCCCGGTTGTGCTCGCCGAGCACGACGACGGACAGGTCGCCGGGGACGTCGACGCCCTCGGCGGCGAGGGACGCGTGGAGTTCCCGCGCGTCGGTGGGGTCCTCGACGAACACGACGCTCGGCCGGGAGGCCCGGATCGCCGCCCAGGCGTCGGTGACGCTCCGTCCGGGGGTCACCTCCGCCTCGACGACCTCGGCGCCCCCGTCGGCGGCTGCGGTGACGATGCCGGCGCGGCGGTCGCGGCTCGACTCGGCGGTCTGCGGCAGGTGGAGGAGTCCGAAGCGGCGGTGGCCGAGCTCGAGCGCGCGGACGGCCAACGCGTGCGTCGCGGTCGCGTAGTCGACGCCGACGTAGGGCACCCGACCGTCAGCGGCCTCCCGTCGGCCGATCGCGACGAACGGGTAGGCGGAGTCGAGCAGCCGTTCGAGTTCGTCGGGGTCCATCTCGCGACCGAGCAGGATGCACCCGTCCGCGAGCCGGAGCCGGTTCGACTCGTGGAACAGCCGACGGCGACCGTCGACGACGGGGGTGCTCGTGAAGAGCAGGAGGTCCGCGCCGACACCCTCGGCCGCGCTCTCGATGCCGGTGAGCAGCGGCGTGTAGAAGTCGGACGAGCGGTTCGGGAAGGCCGGCTCGTAGGTGAAGACGCCGATCAGGCCGGTCGCGGCACCGACGAGGCTCCGGGCGACCGGGTTGGCCACGTAGGTGGTCTCGCGGATGACCTCGAGGACGCGGTCACGGGTGGCTGCCGGGATGCGCCGGACCTCGTCGGCCTTGCCGTTGAGCACGAGGGACACCGTCGACTGGCTCACGCCGGCCATGTCCGCGATCATCCGCTGGGTCACGCGCGTCGTGGTGCTCATGCGGTCCGTGCTCCGATCGGCTCGTCATCGAGGTGATGCGTTCGACCGTAGGGCAGGAAAAGTGCTCATACGTATGAGCAGCGGAAAAAGGTGGGAAACGGCGCTGCAGCGCCTCGACGGTGGGCGCGACCGGTCAGGCCCGCCCGCGGTTCCGTCGCCGGATCGCCTTCGGCGCCCGACCCGTCATGAACGAGCGCGCCGGGTCGACGACGTAGCCCTGCGCCAGGGCCTGCCGACCGACGAGCATCCGGAAGCCCATCTGGTCGCGGTTCGTCAGCGTGGTCTCGGTGACGACGGTCCGGCTCCCCAGCTCGATCGAGAGCAGGACGACGATGCGCTCCTGCGTGTGGCCGGACGAACTCCGCACCACGCGACGGTCGTGCACGGCGCACTCGACGGTCTGCGGGTCGACGTCGGAGTCCTGCCACGGGTGGACGGAGAACCGGACCCGGTCGCCCGGCAGCTCCTCGACGTCGAAGGCGTGCAGCGCCGAACTCCGCGCACCGGTGTCGAGCTTGACCTTGATCCACGGGATGCCGATGTCCGGCAGCGCGGCCCACTCCCGCCAGCCGGCGACGATCGGGACGCGCGCGGCGACGTCCCCACGCTTCGTCCGGTCCGCCATGCCCCTATCTTGGCAGTGATGAAACTCGCCATCCTGTCGCGTGCCCCGCAGGCGTACTCGACCCAGCGACTCCGCGCGGCCGCGATCGACCGTGGGCACACCGTGAAGGTGCTCAACACGCTGCGCTTCGCGATCGACCTGACCGGTGCGCAGCCGGACCTGCAGTACCGCGGGAAGCTGCTGTCGGACTACGACGCGGTGCTGCCGCGGATCGGCAACTCGATCACCTACTACGGCACCGCGGTCGTGCGGCAGTTCGAGCAGATGGACGTCTACACGCCGAACACGGCGAACGGGATAACGAACGCGCGCGACAAGCTCCGCGCGAACCAGATCCTGTCGCGGCACGACATCGGCATGCCCGCGACGACGTTCGTGAGCAGCCGGGCGGACGTGCGCGGGGCGATCGAGCGGGTCGGGGGAGCGCCGGTCGTCATCAAGCTCCTCGAGGGCACGCAGGGCATCGGCGTGATCCTCGCGCCCGAGGCCAAGGTGGCCGAGTCGATCGTCGAGACGCTGCACTCGACGAAGCAGAACGTCCTCATCCAGCGCTTCATCGCCGAGAGCCGCGGGAAGGACATCCGCGCCCTGGTCGTGGGGGACCGCGTGGTCGCGGCGATGCGGCGGCGGGCGTCGGGCGACGAGTTCCGGTCGAACGTCCACCGCGGCGGCACCGTCGAGCAGGTGACCCTGACGCCCGAGTACGAGGAGGCGGCGGTCCGGTCGGCGCAGATCATGGGCCTCCGCGTCGCCGGGGTCGACATGCTCGAGGGCAACGACGGCCCCCTCGTCATGGAGGTCAACTCCTCGCCCGGTCTGGAGGGCATCGAGCGCGCCACCGGACTCGACATCGCGGGCGCGGTGATCGACTTCATCGCGAACCAGGTGGCCTTCCCGGAGATCGACGTCCGGCAGCGGCTCAGCGTCTCCACCGGGTACGGCGTGGCCGAGCTGCTCGTGCACACGAACGCCGACCTGGTCGGCAAGACCATCAAGGACTCCGGTCTCTGGGACCGGGACATCACGGTGCTGACCCTGCACCGCGGCTCGAGCGTCATCCCGAACCCGCGCAGCGGTGTCGCACTCGAGCCGGGCGACCGCCTGCTCTGCTTCGGCAAGCTCGAGGAGATGCGGTCGATGATCCCCGACCGCCGACGCCGCCGGGCGAAGCTCCGGAAGCTCCCGGCGGACCCGCTCGCGCAGGACGTCGCGACCGAACGCTGAGGCGAGCGGGAAGCGCCCCCCACAGCCGCTTCCCGCTCGCGGGGCGTCCCGACGGCGTGCGCCGCGTCGGCCCCTCACCCGAGGGATGTCCGGCGGGCGGCCGGACGTGACACGTCGGGCCGGGTCGTGACCGGACCGTGACCGACGAGGACGGCGACGCCCCGACCGCGACGGCCCGGCGCCGAGGCCGGTCGACCGCGGCGGACGTCGGGGTCCCGCAGGCGCCGGTCGGCCGGTGTGCGTCGCCGCCACGTCCACCCCGAGGCGGGTACCGTCAGCAGGAGAGCATTCGTCCCGCGTTCCGCGGGGCCGTGGACCGGACGCCAGGGCCGGGAACCGCGGCCCGCGCACGGGTCAGATCAGGGAGCACGCCATGACCAAGTACGAATCGGACCGCGCGGTCACACCGCTGCACGTGGTGACCTACCGTTCTGCTCGTCGTGCCGCCCGCCGCGGCTGGGAGGTGTCGACCCCGTCGACCGGATCGACGCTCGGCGACGTCGCCGTTCGCCCCGACAGCCCCGCCAGCCGACGGGAACAGCGCTGATGTCGGCAGCGGAGGTCGCTCCCGGGCCGGACGGGACGCACGGCCAGCACCTCCGGACGGGGACCGACCCGGCCGAGCTCGTCACCCTGTTCGAGGACCTCTACAACGGTCGGCAGCTCCGCATCGAGGTCGACGGCGGCTTCCGCTACCGGTACCGCGACGTCGGCGACGCACGCGTGACCCTCCGCACGACGACGGTCGGGGCGTTCCTCAGCGGGATCCTGGCACCGCAGCGGCAGTACCTGCTCGCCTGGTCCGTCGAGGGGAACGTCACGGTCGATCCCGGCACGCTGCACTCCGTCCGCCTCGACCCGGGTGTCCCGGTCGTGTTCCCGACCGACCGCCCCTTCACCATCGTCGCCGCGCCGGGGACGATGCACCTCGTGCGCTTCGACGCGGCCTTCCTCGAGGCGGTCGCCGTCGCCGGCACGACCGCTCCGCCGCGACCGCTCGAACTCCCGCAGACCGTGGTGCGCGCCGGCCTCGACGTCCTCCGGACCGCGGTCCAGCAGGCCGCGCCGGCGTTGCTCGACCCAGCGACGGACGAGTCCGAGCGCGCGCGGCTCGACGTGCGGCTCGCCGAGGTGCTGTTGCAGGCCTACCCGCCGATCAACCCGGGCGTCCCGAAGGACGGCGGGGTCACGACGGTCGAGCGCGCGAAGGCGTTCATGCACGACCACATCGACGAGCAGATCACCGCCGCGGACGTCGCCGTCGGCGCGAAGTGCAGCGTCCGCACCCTCCAGGAGTCCTTCCAGCGGGTCGACGACGACACCCCGATGGCGTACCTGCGCCGCATCCGGATGGAGAAGGCGCGCCTCGCCCTCGAGCTCGCCGATCCGTCGCAGGCGTCCGTCGCCGAGCTCGCCCGGGCCTGTGGGCTCCGGCACCTCGGCCGGTTCTCCGGCAACTACCGCGAGGAGTTCGGCGAGTACCCGACCCAGACACTCCGGCGGGACCCGCTCGTCCCCTGAGCGGCCACGGGACCCGGTGCCAGCAACGCGCTGGGACCGGGGCCCGAACCTGTGACGGGCCGCAGGTGCTCGGAGGTTGTCCTCAGCCTGGCGACGCTCCGTGACCAATACGTTACCTGGACGAGTCGTCGTTCCCCGGGTGTCCATCGCTCCCCGGGAAGCCCGAGCCGAGCGGTGCTGCACCCGAACAGCAGCCCCCGGACGACCCGCAGCCCGGAAGGAACCATGGGACGTCACGCCCTGCCCGTCGCACCCGATGACCGTCGACCCGTCGGCGCCGACCCGGAGCCCGCCGTGGCCGCCCGTCCCACCCCTCGCACCGCCGCCGACGAACGGGGGCCGGCCGCTCCGTCCGGCCGCCGTGCCGCCGCACCGGTCGGACAGGCCGCCCCCGCCGCCGGGCCCACCGACGCCGGGCCCACCGACGCCGGGCCCACCGACGCCGGGCCCACCGACGCCGGGCCCACCACCGCCGGGCCCACCGCCGACGGGCACGGCCGATCGACCGCTCCGCGTCGCGGCCGCCGCGCTGCTGGCTCGGACGGCACCGCCGCCGTCCTGGAGACCGGGGTCGCCACGACGCGCACCGCACCCGCACCGGCCGCTCGTCCGGCACCGGCACCCGCACCGGCCGCTCGTCCGGCACCGGCACCGGCACCGGCACCGGCGCCGGCACCCGCACCGGCACCCGCACCGACCGAACGTTCGGCACCGGCACCGGCACCGGCCGAACGTCCGGCACCGGCACCCGCCGCGCCGGACCTGCGGCAGCGGCCGGCCGCACCCCCCGCGACCCGGTCGACGCGGACCGCAGCCGTCGTGCCGGACCGGTCCCGGGCCTCCCGTCCGGTCGGGAGGAAGCGCCCGGTGGACCCGCGGCACGTCCGCCGGTCCGCGACCATGCAGCGGGCAGCGGTGCTCATCGCTCCCGCGCTCGCGCTCACCTCGAGCCTGACCTTCGCCGTCCCGGCGCAGGCGGCCCCGCTCGACCGGCCGACCACGACCACCGTCACCGCGGGGCAGCACGCGCAGACCTTCACCGTCGCGCGGGGCGTCCGTGTCCCGGTCATCGACCGCGGCACGACGACCATCGTGTCCTACCCGGCGCTCGTGGTGAGCGGTGGGGCGACGGTCGAGCAGACGCAGGCGGCGCTGTCCACCGTGCTCTCGGCCGGAGGCGCCCGGGCGACGGTCGTGCAGACCGCGCTGCAGTACCTCGGCGACCGCTACGTCGAAGGCGGTGCCAGCCACGAGGGCATCGACTGCTCCGGCCTCACGATGGTCGCGTACCAGGCCGTCGGGATCCAGCTCGCCCACTACGTCCCGACGCAGGACGCCGAGGCGACGACCGTGCCCGAGGCCGAGGCGAAGCCGGGCGACCTCGTCGTCTACGACAACGGCGACCACGTGGGCCTCTTCCTCGGCGACGGCCTCGTCCTGCAGGCGCCGCACCCCGGCGAGCCCGTCGACGTCATCCCGATGTTCTCCGCCGCCCACCACTTCGCCCGGGTCCTGCCGGCCGGGTCCTGACCCCGACCGGTCGGGGGATCGCGAGGAGGCCCGGGCCTCCCGTAAGCTGGAGTGATGGCCATCGACACCCGCACCCCGTTCGAGGAGCAGCGCTCTGCCCGTCCGCAGGTGCGCCCGCGCACCGAGGGGTGGCAGCAGGCCACGGGCACCGACGGCCGGCCGTTGCTGCAGTTCGCATCGCCCAAGCGGGGGAAGCCGCCCGTGCACCTCGCGGACCTGACGGTCGAGGAGCGCGAGGCGAAGGTCAAGGAGCTCGGCCTGCCGGGCTTCCGCGCCAAGCAGCTCGCGACCCACTACTTCACGCACTACACGTCCGACCCGGCGAAGATGACCGACCTGCCGGCGGCGCAGCGGGACGAACTCGTGGCCGGGATGCTGCCGCCCCTGTTGACCGAGACCCGTCGTCTCGAGACCGACAAGGGCGACACGATCAAGTTCCTCTGGAAGCTCCACGACGGGGCGCTGGTCGAGTCGGTGCTCATGCGCTACCCGGGGCGCATCACGCTCTGCGTCTCGTCGCAGGCGGGATGTGGGATGAACTGCCCCTTCTGCGCCACCGGGCAGGCGGGGCTGACCCGGAACATGTCGACCGCGGAGATCATCGAGCAGATCGTCCGGGCGAACGCGGCCATCGCCGCGGGGGAGCTGGGCGGTGACCCGCGCAAGGGCGGACAGGACCGCGTCGACGCCGAGCGCGTGACGAACATCGTGTTCATGGGCATGGGGGAGCCGCTCGCGAACTACAAGCGGGTGATGGACGCCGTGCGCATCATGGTCGCCCCCCAACCGAACGGGCTCGGCATGAGCGCCCGCGGCATCACCGTGTCGACGGTCGGCCTCGTGCCGGCCATCAACAAGCTCGCCGACGAGGGGATCCCGATCACCTTCGCGCTGTCCCTGCACGCGCCCGACGACGAACTCCGTGACGAGCTCATCCCGGTGAACTCGAAGTGGAAGGCCGACGAGGCGATCGACGCCGCCCACAACTACTACCTGAAGACCGGTCGGCGGGTCTCGATCGAGTACGCGCTCATCAAGGACATGAACGACCACGCCTGGCGTGCGGACCTGCTCGCCGAGAAGCTCAACAAGCGCGGCAAGGGCTGGGTGCACGTCAACCCGATCCCGCTGAACCCGACGCCCGGCTCGGTGTGGACCTCGTCGGAGGTGCACGTGCAGGACGAGTTCGTCCGTCGGCTCAACGCCGCCGGCATCCCGACGACGCTGCGGGACACCCGTGGCAAGGAGATCGACGGGGCGTGCGGCCAGTTGGCCGCGGCCGACTGACCCTCGTTCCCGTCACCCGTCCGGCTCACGCCGGTCCGGCGCACCCGGCCTGGAGGCCCGACACCCGTTGCGGTGTCGGGCC
>JASCOJ010000056.1 GCA_029959645.1 Microbacteriaceae bacterium PS02332
GCCCGGTACCAGCTGGTACCGGGCCTCCCGTCCGTCAGGCGCGCACGCCGGTCACGGCCAGCTGGGCTCCGTCGCCGGCATGATCGACAGCTCGCGGATCTCGCAGCCGGCCGGCTGCGAGAGGGCGAAGATGATCGTGTTCGCGACGTACTCCGGCTCGATGAGCTGCGCGTCCGGACCCGGCTTGTACTGCTCGGTGCGGTCGGCGAAGAAGTTCGTGCGCATGCCCGCCGGGATCACGTTCGTGACGCCGACGCGGCCGGCGGTCTCGGCGGCGAGGGCCTGCGAGAACCCGCGGACGCCGAACTTCGACGCCGAGTACGCGGTGCCGTGGCCGACGCCACGCAGGGCGAGCGACGACGAGATCGTCACGACGCGGCCGTGCGTGGCCTCGAGCGCGGGGAGGGCGGCGCGGACGGTCGACGCGGTGCCGATGAGGTTGACCGCGACGATCTTCTCCCAGTTGCCCGAGGAGATGGCGTCGATCGGGGCCGGGGTGTCGATGCCCGCGGCGGTGACGACGGCGTCGAGGCCGCCGTGGCGCTCGACCGCTTCGCGGACGGCCTGCTCGACGGCCTCCGTGTCGGAGACGTCCACGGCGACGGCGTCGACGCCCTCGGGGACGGCGTCCACGCGGAGGTCGAGGACGATCGGGGTGCCGCCGGCTTCGGTGACGGCGGCGACGACGGCCGCGCCGAGTCCGGAGGCGCCGCCGGTGACGAGCACGCGGCCGATGGGGGTGGTGGGGACGGGCATGGATGTCCTTCGCGTTGTGGTGCTGTGGGAGGAGGTGGTCAGGGGGCTCAGCCGACGCGCTCGATGGCGGCGGCGAGGCGGGTGGTGGACCGCCCGGGGTGGAACGGGACGGTCACGACCCGGCCACCCCACTCGGCGAGCGTCACGGACTCGGGCAGCTCGTCGGCGGTGTAGTCGCCGCCCTTCGCCCAGACGTCCGGCTTGAAGCGGCGGAGCGCCTCGTCCGGCGTGGACTCGTCGAACACCACGACGGCGTCGACGCAGTCGAGCGCGAGCAGGAGCTCGACGCGGTCGTCCTGGCCCATGATCGGCCGGTCCGGCCCCTTGAGCCCACGGACCGAGTCGTCCGAGTTGAGGCAGACGACGAGGCAGTCGCCGAGCGCCCGCGCCGCCGACAGCGTACGGGCGTGCCCGGCGTGCAGCAGGTCGAAGCAGCCGCCGGTCGCGACGACGACCCCGCCGGAGGCCCGGACGTCGTGCACGACGCGGAGGGCGTCCCGGTCCGTGCCGGGGACCGCGATCGGTGCCGGGGGAGCACCGGCGACGAGCGAGGCGACCCCGCCGGCGGCGAGGTAGGCGGACGCGTCGGCGACACCGGCGGTGACCGCGTCGGCGATCTCGGCGCCCGAGGCGAGGGCGACGGCGACGCCCGCGGCGAGCCGGTCACCGGCACCGCAGGGGTCGCCGGCGGTGACGGAGGGCGCGGGGACGAACCTGCTGTCGGCACCGCGCTCGGTCCGCCGACCGACGAGGGCACCGCGGTCGCCCATCGTGACGGCGACGGCCCGGACGTCCCAGCGCTCGACGAGCGCGGCGGCGGCGTCGGTCGCGAAGGCCACGCCGTTGCCGGGCAGCCCGGTGAAGCGGTGCGCCTCGCTGGCGTTCGGCGTGACGACGGTCGTGCCGGCGACGGGTGCCTCGCCCTTCGGGTGCGGGTCCCAGACGACGGGGGTGTGCGCGGCGGTGGCGGCCAACGCGGCACGCATGTCGTCGGCGGCGGTGAGGCCCCGCCCGTAGTCGGCGACGACCACGGCGTCGGCACCGTCGAGCGCGGCGGTCATCGCGGCCGTGACGGCGGGGACCGGGGGCGTGTCGCAGCCCTCGTCGATCCGCACGAGGGCGTGGTCACCGACGCGGACGCGGGTCTTCACCGGCGTCGGCGCCCCGGACGGACCGTGCACGATCGTGACGCCGGGCAGCAGGGAGCGGAGGGTGTCGGCCGGGGCGTCGTCACCGAGCACCGTGACCAGGACGACCTCGTGGCCGTCGCGGGCGAGCATGGTCGCGACGAGGCCGGCACCGCCGGCACGGCGCTCCTCGGAGCGGACGTCGAGCACGGGCACCGGGGCGTCCGGGCTGAGCCGCTCACTCGTGCCGCTGACGTCGACGTCGAGGAGCGTGTCCCCGACGACGACCACCCGGAGCCGGCGGCCGTCGACGCCGGCGCTCATCGGGCGACCCCGCGGCGGAGCGTCGGCTCCATCGCACGGCAGAGGGCGTGCACGAGGACGAGCTGCGCCTCCTGGACGTTGGCGGACGGGCCCTCCACGGCGATCACGTCGTCGACGACCTCGGCGAGCGGGTTCGGCAGCGCGCCGGTCATGGCGATCGACCGAACCCCGGCGTCCCGCGCGGCGGCCGCAGCGGCGAGGAGGTTCGGGCTCTTGCCGCTCGTGCTCAGCAGCACGAGGACGTCGCCGGCGCGGCCGTGCGCACGGACCTGCCGCGCGAACACCTCCTCGAAGCCGTAGTCGTTGCCGATCGCGGTGACGGCCGAGGTCTCGGCGTGCAGCGAGATGGCCGAGTAGGCCGGCCGGTCGCCGTCGAAGCGACCGGTGAGCTCGGAGGTGAGGTGCTGCGCCTCGGCGGCGGAACCGCCGTTGCCCGCGGCGAGGAGCCGGCGGCCCGCGACGAGGCGGGCCGCGATGTCGTCCGCCCACGCGGCGATGTGCTCGCCGTGGTCGACGAGCGAGGCGATCACGGGCACGGACGCGGCGACGTGGTCGAGCACGACGCGCGTGCTGGCGGAGGTGGTCTCGGCCGTGCCGATCCCGGACTGCTCGATGGTCATCAGGCGTTCCTCTCGGTGGCGGGGAGCGCGGCGTCGGCCAGCGCGGTGTCGGCGGTGCGGGCGAGTTCGTGCTGCACGAGGCCGCCGGCGCGGGTCGGTGCGGCCGGGCGGGCGATCCGGCGTCGGCCCCCGGCGACGAGGCGCTCGTAGACGCGCTCGGTCTCGGTCGCGACCTTCGTCCAGGTGTACCGGGACTCGGCGCGGGCCCGACCGGCGCGGCCGTACGCGGCACGGCGCTCCGGGTCGTCGAGGAGGCCCGCGAGCGCGGCGGCGAGACCCGCCTCGTCCCGGGGTTCGACGTGCAGTCCGGTGGCGTCCTCGACGACGGTGTCGATGAGCCCCCCGACGCGCGACGCGACCACGGGCACGCCGCAGGCCATCGCCTCGAGCGGGACGATGCCGAACGGCTCGTACCAGGGTGCGCAGACGACGACGTCGGCGCTGCGGTACACCGAGCCCATCTGCTCCTGCGCGAGCTGCCCGCGGAAGGAGACGTGGTCGCGGATCCCGAGTTCGCGGGCCAGGGCGTCGAGCCGCTGGTACTCCGGGTCGTCCGGCAGGTCCGCACCGGCGGTGCCGGCTCCGCCGACGACGACGAGTTCGACGTCCCGACCGGCGGCGACGAGCTGCGCCACGGCCGCGATGGTCGTCCCGACGCCCTTGCGCTGCACGAGGCGCGACGCGGTGAGCACCCGGAACGGCCGGCCGCGCTCCTCGACGGGCCCGTCGGGTCGGAAGAGCTCGGTGTCGACGCCGCAGGGCACGACCGAGATTGCACGGAGCGGCACGCCGAGGGTCTTCAGCTCGAAGGCCTCGTCGGAGCAGGTGGCGACGACCTGGTCCGCACCGCGGCCGACCGCCGGCTCGAGCCACGCGCGTTCCTCGGGGCTCGTGTCCGCGGACCCCTGGTGGCGACGCTTCACGACGCCGAGCGCGTGGAAGGTCTGCACGACGGGGATCCGGGTGCCGCCGACGCGGGCCTGCACCTGCGCGACGGCGTCGAGCGTGGCGTGTCCGGACATCCAGAAGTGGCCGTGCACGACGTCGGGGCGCTCGAGCGACCACTCGGCGGCGAGGACCTGGGCGAACGTGCCCATGTACGGCAGCAGCTCGTCCTTCGGCACGTGCGTGGCCGGACCGGCGTCGACGTGCACGACGTCCACGCCGGGGTGGAAGGGGACCCGCACCGGGAGGGTGGCGTCGTCCCGACGGGTGTACACGGTGACCGTGTGGCCGCGGTCGGCGAGCGCCGCGGACAGCGCCGCCACGTGCACGTTCTGGCCGCCGGCGTCGACCCCGCCGAGCGTGGCGAGGGGACTGGCGTGCTCGGACACCATCGCGATCTTCATCAGCTGTCCTTCCCTGCCGGAACCGGCGCACCCGCACCCACCGACACCGGGCGGTGCCGTGCCGCGTGGTCCTCGGTCACGTCCGCGAGGAGCGTGTCCCAGTCCGCGGTGAAGCGGGCCAGCGCGTGCCGCGCGAGCACCGCCTCCCGGGCGACGAGGCCGCGTCGTCGGGCCTCCTCCGGGTCGTCGACGAGCAGCCGGGAGGCCCGGACCAGGTCCTCGACGTCCGTCGCGATCGCGCCGGCCTCCGCGGGGACGGTCCGTGCTGCGTCGGTCGTCGCGAGGACGAGGACGGGCATCGCCATGTGCATCGACTCGATGAGCGACAGCCCGAGCGAGGTCCACCGGTTCGCGTGCACGTACGCGCGGCGCTGCGCGAGTGCGGCGTGCATCGGGTCGGGCTTGACGTCGCCGAGGCCGACGAGGAGGTCGCCGTACCCGAGGTCGGCGAGCTTCTCGGTGCCCATGCCGAAGACGTCGACGGGGGCGACCGCACCGAAGCGGGGGAGCAGGTCCGTGCCGACCACGCGGCCCCGACGGACGGGCTCGTTGATGACGGCGCCGAGGCGTGCGAGCTCTCCGGTGTACAGCGGTCCGGGGTCGACGACGCCGTGCTCGACGACGGTCGTGCGGGTGCTCCCACAGTCCCACATGAGGCCGTTCCAGTGCGTCACGTGCGCGATCGTCAGGTCATCGCGGTCCCGGAAGGGGTGGAGGCTGTTCGGCACGTCGACGCGCGGGGCGTTGTGCTCGACGAACACCGTCGGCACGTCCCGGCCGCCGAGCAGGCGCTGCGCGACCGCGAGCTCCTCCGGGCGCTGCAGGACGACGAGGTCGATCCCCGCGTCGGCGACGTCCTCGGGCGCGATCTCGACGACGTGCTCACCCCATGGGCGTCCACCCCGCCCGAGGCCCCAGCCGTCGCGCTCCGGGGTCGTCGGGATGAGGTACTCGTGCTGGCCGCGGACGAAGGCGTCCATCCAGCCGCCGTGGACGTGCCACACGAGGATGCGCATGCACTGCCTTTCGGTCGGGCGTGTCCTGACACCGGCGGGAGCAGGAGGAGAAGGAGAAGCAGTAGCGCACACTACGGACGGTCGGCTGGTGGCGCTTGCAGCGGGCTGTGGTTCGTCCGGAGAACGCAACCCGTGAGCCGTTCGTGCGCCGCGAGGACGTCGTCGACCGTCACGCCGGTCAGACACGGGTGTCCGGGGACGGGGCAGTCCCGGGCGCGGCTGAGGCGGCACGGGGCGTCCTGGTCGCCGAGGAGTTCGACGTGCTCGGCGTAGGGCGCCCACTTCACGGCGGGCACCACGGGGGAGAACAGGCTCACGATCCGGGCGCCCACGGCGGCGGCGAGGTGCGCCGGGCCGGTGTTGCCGACGACCACGACCTCGGCGCCGGCGAGCACCGCGGCGAGTCCGGCCGGGCTCGTCCGGCCGCCGAGGTCGATCCCGGTGTCCCCGGCGACCTCGGCCGTCAGCGCTCGTTCGCCGGGCGAGCCGGTGACGACCACGGGCACGCCGAGGTCCGCGTACGCGGCGACGAGTTCCCGGTGTCGCGCGGGCGGCCAGGAGCGGGCCTCCACACTGGCGCCGGGGTGCACGACCACGTAACGGTCGAGCGCCGCGACCTCCGCCGGTACCGGTTCGCTCGTGGTGTCGTGCACACGGAGTCGGCCGTCGTCGCCCGCGGGGAGCGCGAACCCGGCAGCTGCCGCGATGCGGAGCGCGCGCTCGGGCTCGGGCAGGTCCTCCGGCAGGTCCTCCCCGGGGCGGAGGCGCACGTCGAGCAGCGAGCCGGGGTGGTCGACGGACGCGCCGGACACCCGGGGGACCCCGGCGAGCCGGAGGAGCATCGCGAGCGGCAGCGGCGACTGGTGGAACGAGGTGAGCACGACGGCCTCGTCCGGGCGTTCCTCGGCGACGAGGGCGCGGAACTCCGCCAGCACGGCGTCGTCCAGGGGCCGGACGGTCTCCGTGACCCACGGCGCCGCCCACACCCGCAGCGTGTCGACGCCGGGGAGCAGCGCGCCGGCCGGGGCGCCCTGCGGGCCGCAGAGGAGCGTCACGGCGTCGGCACCGGCCGCGACCGCGCGGACCGCGGGGCCGGCGACCAGGACGTCGCCGAACGAGTCGAGCCGGGCGACGAGGACCCGGCGCCCCTGCTCGGGGTACCGGTCGACGAGCGGGTCGTCCGCGGAGCCGTTCATGCCTCGGTCCGGGCTGCGCGCTCGACCACGAGGGCGACGGCCTCCTCGATGGTCGCGGCCACGGTCGTGGCGGCAGCGACCTCTTCGGCACGGGTGCGGTCGGTCGGCACGAGCACGCCCTGCGCCCCCGCGGCGAGCGCCGCCCCGACGTCCGCCCCGATGTCCCCGACGACGACGAGCTCCGCGGGGTCGAGGCCGAGCCGCTCGGCGGCGTCGAGCACCATGCCGGGCTGCGGCTTCCGGCACCGGCAGCCGTCGTCCTTGCCGTGCGGGCACACGCACCACACGTCGAACGGGCCGACCAGGTCGTCGACGCGCTGGTTCGTGGCGTCGACCTGGTCCCGGGTCGCCCAGCCCTTCGCGATGACGCCCTGGTTCGTGACGACGCCGATGCGGAGGCCCGCGGCGCGGGCGGTCGCGACGGCGCGGGCGGCTCCGGCCACCGGCACGACGAGTTCCGGGTCCGCGTTGTACGGGACGTCGACGACGAGGGTGTCGTCGCGGTCGAACAGCAGGCCGCGGACCACGCGGTCGGGGAGGAGCGCCATGCTCCCTCGGTACCGGACCAGCACCCGGCGACCTGCCAGGCGCGCCGCCCGCCGGGGCAGTGCTCGGGCCGGTGTGCGTGCGCGGGACAGCGACGCCTCCCGGGGGACGGGTCGCGGCGGGGCGCGGTCCCCGGGGACGGCGGCGCCCGGTAGCGTCGACCGTCGTGACCGCCGTTCCCACCCTGCCCCCGTCCGACGGACGTCCGGAGCTCGTCGTGCTCCGCGCGATCAAGCTCGGCGACATCCTCGTCGCCGTGCCCGCGCTGCACGCCCTCCGACGCGAGTTCCCGGGCCACCGGATCAGCCTCGCGACCACCGCGTGGCTGGCCCCGGTCGTCGAGCTCATCCCGGACGTCGACGTGCACCTCGCCCAGCACGGACTCGACCACCCGATCGCCGTCCCCGCGGGCGTCACGGACATCGCCGTGAACCTGCACGGCGCCGGCCCCGAGTCCGGACAGCTCATCGACGCGCTGCAGGCCCGCCGGGTCATCGGCCACGGTGCGCCGGACGGCCCGGAGTGGCAGGACGGCGTGCACGAGCGCGAACGGTGGGCCGGTCTCATGACGGCGCACGGCCTCCCGGCCGACCCCGACGACGTCGGCATCGCGGTGCCGGTCGCCGCCCCGGCCGTCGCGGACGCCGCGGTCGTGCACGTGGGTGCCTTCCACGGCGCCCGGCACTGGCCCGGCGACCGCTGCGCCGCCGTCGGGCGCGGCCTGGGCGCGCGCGGCCACCACGTGGTCCTGACGGGAGGCGCGGACGACGTCGACCGCGCACTGGCCGTCGCCGACGCGGCCGGCCTGGACGACGCCGCGGTCCTCGCCGGCCGACTCGAGCTGCAGGCGTTCGCCGCGGTGGTGGCCGCCGCGCGTGTCCTCGTCACCGTGGACACCGGCGCGGCGCACCTGGCGTCGGCCTACGGCATCCCGTCGGTGGTCATCTTCGGCCCGGCACCGCCCGAGGCGTGGGGTCCGCCGGCATCCGGGCCGCACGTCGTCCTCACCGACGCGTCGGTCCGCCGCGGTGACGTCTTCGCGGAGGACCCGGACCCGGCGATCCTGGCGATCTCGGCCGACGACGTCCTCATCGCCGTCGACGGGTTGGCCGTCAGCGCGCCCAGCGCCGACCGGTAGCGTCGGGTCGACGGTTCCGGACGGTCCGGCCCGTCGGAGGGAGCGGACGTGTTCGAAGCGACCAACATCCGGGACTGGATCGGTCTGCCCGTCGTCGACGACCAGGACGACAAGATCGGCACCCTCGAGAGCATCTACTACGACACCGCGACGTCGGAGCCGGCCTTCGGGACGGTCACGACCGGGGTCGTCGGCAAGAAGCTCGTGTTCGTGCCGCTCGTCGGCGCGACCGTGGCACCGAAGCACCTGCGCGTGACGTTCGACAAGAAGGTCGTCAAGGACGCCCCGTCGATCGCGACCGACGGTGAACTCGACGCCGCGACCGAGCCGGAGCTGTTCCAGCACTACGGTCTCGCGTACCAGCCGGGTGCCGGTGGCGAGCGTCGCCTCGGCCGCCGCTGAGGTCATCCAGCACCACCCGCGACGGGGGGGGCCGCCGCCCCCGCCCCCCCCCCCCGGGGCGGCCCCCCCCCCCCCCCCCCGGCGGGGGGGGGCCCCCCCCCCCCCCCCCCCCGTCCGTGTCCCTCCCCGTCCACCCACGTCGCGCCCGTCCGCGGGCCCTCCCGGAGGCCGTCCTGCTCCGCCCGACCCGCACCCGTGTCCTCGTTCCCGCGCTGGTCGTCGCCCTCGTCGGCGGCCTGACCGGCGGTGTGCTCGGCGGACCCGGCGCCGGTACGCCGTCCGCCGAGGCCGCGCCGCTCTGGCCGGTGCCGCAGCCGTACCGCGTGCAGGCCGACCCACCCGTGCGGCTCGCCACCCTGCCGCAGGGCAGCGAGTACGTCGCGCTCGGCGACTCGTACTCCGCCGGGTACGGCCTGCCCGTGCCGACGCACCTGCCGTCGAACGCGTGCGGGCAGTCGGCCGAGGACTGGCCGCACCAGGTCGCCGCACGGTTCGGACTCGCGCTCACGGACGTGTCCTGCGCCGGGGCCACGAGCGCCGACGTGACCCGCCGTTCCCAGTACCGCGGGACGCCGCCGCAGGTCCAGGCCCTCTCCGCGGACACCCGCCTGGTGACCCTGACCATCGGCGGCAACGACGCCGACCTCTTCGGCACGGCCTCGTCCTGCCTCGCGCTCTCGGCGTCCGGCCCGGTGTTCTCCGGCAAGAACGCCCCGTCCTGCCAGCACTCCCTCGAGGAGGACGGCGTCGACCGGCTCGGCGACCGCATCCGCTCCCGTGTCGCCCTCGGGATCGCCGACACCCTCGCCGCGATCCGCACCGCCGCGCCCGACGCCGTCATCGTGCTCGTCGGCTACCCGGCGATCTTCCCGGACGCCGTGCACACCCCGGCCCGCGGCTGCTTCCGTCCCGCCGTCGACCTCGGCACCCTGACCGGCTCGTTCCCGCGCGACACCTACCCCTTCACGGACGACGACGTGCGGTACCTCCACGGCGTGCAGGAGCAGCTGGACACGGTCGGGCAGGCGGCGGCGCGCGCCGCCGACGTCACCTTCGTCGACGTCTTCGCCGGGTCGCAGGCGCACTCGCCGTGTGCCCGCTCCGGCGCGTGGATCACGGGCGTCTCGCTCGACTCGGGCAGCGGCCTGCAGCGCATCGACCTCGAGCCGGGGGCACTGCACCCGAACAGCGCCGGCACCCGCTGGCTCGCGCACCGCACCGAGGACGCGATCAGGTCGCTCGCCGGGTGAGGCGGGGGCACCGCGCGTAGCCTCGGCGTGTGGTCGCCTCCCGTTCCGCCGGTCTCCTGCTGCACCGCGGGTCGGGCCCCGCGCTCGAGGTCTTCATCGCGCACATGGGCGGCCCGTTCTGGCGTCGGCGTCCCCGGGCGTGGTCGATCCCGAAGGGCGGGTCCGAACCGGGTGAGGACCCCCGCGCCACCGCGTACCGCGAGTTCGCGGAGGAGATCGGCACGGACGCACCGGACGGTGAGCCGGTCCTCCTCGGCGACTTCCGTCAGGCGTCCGGCAAGGTCGTCACGGTGTTCGCCCTGGCCGCGCCCGGCTTCACGGTCGAGGCGGTCCGGAGCAACACCGTCCGCCTCGAGCTGCCGCGCGGATCCGGACGGTTCGTCGAGGTGCCCGAGGTCGACGACGCCCGGTGGACCCCGGTGGACGCGGCGCGGGACCTCCTCGTCGCCGGGCAGGTCGCGGCGCTCGACGCCCTCGTCGACCTCGTCTGACGACTGCGGGCCGCTACCGGTCGCCGACCGTGCGCATCGACCCGGTCGCGGCACGCGCCGAGTCGCCGACGGCCCGGAAGGACCCGGTCGCCGCACGCTGCACCGTCGAGACCGACCCGGTGATCGTCTGGATCGCCCGACCGACCGTCGGGATCGAACTCGTGACGACGGCCAACGACGAGGTCAGCACCGCGATCGACGACGTGCTCAGGTGCTGCTGCGCGGTGGCGTGCACCGGGAAGCCCCGGCGCGCGACCAGCACGACCGTGAGCCCACCGAGCAGCACCACCGCCCCGGCGAACGGCAGCGCCTGCAGCCCGGCCGCGCCGAGGACCTGCCCGCCCAGGGCCGCACCGCCGGCGATGCCGATGTTCGACGCCCCGTTGACGAGCGCGCCCGCGATCTCGGGGCTGACGCCGCCGGCACGGATCGCGGCGGCCATGAAGAGCGTGCCGGTCGTGCCGTTCGCCGCCATCCAGATGCCCGCGACGATCATCGTGCCGAGGAGGGAGCCGTGCACGAGCGGCATCGCGACGAACGCCCCGGTCATCGCGGCTATCGCGACGACGAGCGTGCGCCGCGGTGCCCGGTCGACGAACACCCCGGCCAGCCAGAGCCCGATCACACCGGTGCCGCCGAGCACGAGGAGCGCACCGGAGACCATCCCGGCGTCGAGACCCGCGTCGATCGTGTACGGCCCGATGTAGGTGTAGACGACGTAGTGCCCGGCGAAGAGGAGCAGGTCGGCGACGACGACCGCGAGCAGCCCGGTCCGGGCCCAGGCGCGAGGCGACCCGACGTGCGGCGAGGCGGCGCCGCGGACCGACGGCAGGAACGCCGTGGCCACGACCGCGAGCAGGGCGGCGCAGACGGCGACGGCGCCGACGGCCGGCCGCCAGCCGATCGACTGGCCGACACCGGTCGCGATCGGCACACCGACGACGAACCCGAGCGAGCTGCCGGAGTAGACGAAGGCGATCGCCCGCCCGGCCAGGCGCGGCGGGACGATCCGGGTCGCGTAGGCCGAGGCCACGGAGAAGAACAGCGCGTGCGCGATCCCGCCGACCACCCGGCCGGCGCAGACGACGGCGAAGGACGGGGCGAGGGCCACCATCGCGTTCGAGGCGGTGTACCCGACGAGCGTCGCGACGAGCACGACCTTCCGCGGGAGCTTCGCGGTCAGCGACGTCAGCGGCAGCGCGAGCAGGGCGACCGCGCCGGCGTAGACCGTGATGACGATGCCCATGGTCGACTCGGTGACGCCGAGGTCGCGGCTCATGGTGCCGAGCAGCCCGACGGGCATCAGCTCGGTCGTGATCGCGAAGAACGTGGCGAGACCGAGCACCGCGATGCCGACGACCGACGACGAGGTCAGCGTGATCGGTGTCGTGTGCGTGGGAACGGCCGAGGTCCGGGTGGATGTGGACACGGTGGCTGACCTCCTCGAGGACGTGGAGGAGCGCGCTGGGACGTCGACGCGGTCAGTCGGTCGTTCGTCAGGGCGGGCGCGCTCGCGGTGGACGGGGGATGTGGAGATGTGCAGATGGCCACTCCACGGCGAGTGCGCGGTCTCCAGTGTTGCACGCCGCACGACGTCGGTCCAGGGCGCGCGCCCGATCCACAGGAGCGCTCCAACGCCGTTCCCAGGCGGAGCGGGGTCGTTCAGTACGAGCCGGTCACCGTGGCGAGCACCGCGCCGCCCTTGAGGCTCACCCACAGCGTGCCGCTCGACGACATCGCCGTCATCGACACCGTGCCGTGCAGGGCGTCCTCGCGGGGGTAGCACGCGCTCGACCCCTGCAGCCGGTCGGCGCTCGCGACCAGGCAGATCATCTTCCCGTCGCGTCCGACCCCGGCCCACACCGCCCACGGCGTCGCGGCGTCGTCGCCGGACAGCGACCGGTTCGTGAAGACGAGCCGGGTGGTCCGGAGCATCACGGGCGCGTCGACCGCGCCGGGCAGCTCGTCGGCGTAGGTCTGCGGCGCGGCGAGGAGTTGCTCGACCGTCACGGTCCCGGCCGTCGGCGTCACGACCGCCGTCCCCGGCTGCGCCGACTGTCGGGCGCCGACCGCGACGCCGGTCCCGGTGCCAACCGCGAGCCCGACCACGACCGCCACCCCCGCCGCGACCCACAGCGCGGTCCGGTCTGCACGGCGGATGCGGACCGCCAGTCCCCGGGCCCCGGCCAGGAGGCCCGACACCCGCCCGCCACGCTGCGGCGCGCCCGTCCCGTCGGCGCCAGGACGTGCCGCGACGTCGTCCTCGGACCCCTCGTCAGCCGCGCGGTGTCCGTCCGTCCGGACGGTCGCGCCGGACCGGTGTCCCGCCTCCGGTCCGTCGGTGCCGCCGTCGATGGCTGTCCGGTCCGCCGTTCCACCGGCGGCACCGTCGCCGTCGGGATCGGAGTCACCGCGGGCCGACCGACCTGGAGCCGCCGCCGCGGCGCTCATCGATCCGACCGGGCGCGCCTGCTGGCGGCGTCGCCGCGGCAGGTCGGCCAGGGCGATCCTCGCCCGGGCCGCGTCGGCCGGGCTCGACCCGACTCCCCAGGCGATGCGTTCGAGACGCGCGCGTTCGGCCGCGTCGTCGTCGGTCGGGTTCATCGGGCTCCTCGTCGTGCCACCTGCGCTCATGTTCCCACCGCCGGCGGGGCCGCGCGCGCCCAGTCCGGGGGAGGCGCCCAGTGCGGGGGAGGCGCCCAGTGCGAGGGAGTAGGCCGGGAGGATGAGCGACGCGCAGAACGACCCGGCCGCAGCAGCCGCCACGACCGATGCCGCACCGCGGTCCGTCGACGGTGAGACCCTCGAGCCGCTGAGCCACGACACGCAGTCCGGCGAGGCCGACTACGTGGCCACGAGCCCGGGCGGCACCGGCACCGAGCGGCACGTCCCGCTCCCCGAGGAGGAGCAGGGCCGCGGCACCGAGTACGACCCGGTCGACGAGGGGCCGCAGCAGGAGGGCCAGGGCGGCTGACCGCTGCTCACTGATTCCGGCCGGCAGGTCACCCGACCAGCCGACGCAGGACGATCCGCTCGCCGAGTGCCCATACGGCACTCGTGACGACGTACAGTGCCGCGGCGAGCGGCGCGAGCGCGGCGAACACGACCGCGACGTGGGGCACCACCCGGCGCACGACGACGGCACCGGGCGTGCCCTCAGCGGCGGCGGCCGGCGCGTTCCACCGGTCGTCCGCGCGCCGGGTGAGCTCGACGATGCCGGCGAGCAGCACGAGGAGCACGACGACCGCCCACGCGTGCGCCCAGAGCGGGGACGTGAGCACGACGACGGCGGACTTCCCGAGGGGGATCCCCGCCAGCGTCGCCTGCAGCAGCGCGTTCGTCGTGCCGCCGATCGTGGCGTGGGTGAAGAGGGCGTAGAGCAACGAGACGACCGGCGCCTGCAGCAGGAGCGGCAGGCACCCCGCGAGCGGACTGACGCCCTCGGCGGTCATCAGTGCCTGGAGTTCCCGGGAGAAGCGCTCCCGGTCGCGGCCGCACCGTTCCCGGAGGGCGGCGACGAGCGGGGCGATGCGGCGCCGGTCCCGCTCGGCCCGGACCCGGAGCAACGAGACGGGGACGAGGACCACGCGGACGGCGACGGTGAGGACGACGACCGCGAGGGCGGGCGCCAGTGTGCCCGCGGGGGAGAGCACCGCGGTGAGCGTGGTGACGAGGTCGGCGGCGGCGTGCAGCAGCGCGCCGACGAGGGGCAGGGTGGTGATGTCCATGGCGGTTCCGATCGGTCGTGGGGTGCGGGGGCGTCCGCGGCCCGACACCGATCGGTGTCAGACCGCCGGGACGGCTCCCGGAGCCCGCGACCGGACGTGCCCGGCGGCGTCGGGGTGGCTCCACGCGATGCGCGTGCCGAGGTCCGCGGGGTGGTCCACGGGCCTCCGGACGGGACGGCCGAGCCCGAGCACGAGGGCGACCAGCCGCACGGCGAGGGCCACGGCGACCGCCACGGCCGAGCCGAGCAGGCCCACCGCGATGAGCGGCACCGCGGCGGGTGCGGACAGCACCGCGGCGGGGTCGAGCGCGTGCAGCGCCGAGACGACGCGGAGCAACACCTCGATGACGGCCATGGTCCGGTCAGCGTAGCGCCCGCGTGCCTCCCCGGACCGGCAGGCACCGCGGGGGAGGATCACCGCATGAGCGCAGGTTCCCCGAGCACCCCAGCGACCGTCGCGCTGCACCAGGCCGGGGTGCCCTTCACGCCGCACCTGTACGAGCACCACGAGACGGCGACCAACTTCGGCGAGGAGGCCGCCGCCGCGCTGGGGCTCCGCGAGGAGCAGGTCTTCAAGACCCTCGTCGTGTCGGTCGACGGGACGCTCGCGGTCGCGATCGTGCCGGTGGCGAACCGGCTCGACCTCAAGGCCATCGCCGCGGCCGTCGGTGGGAAGAAGGCGACGCTCGCCGACCCGGCCCTGGCCGAGAAGCGCACGGGCTACGTCGTCGGGGGGATCAGTCCGGTCGGCCAGCGGACGCGGCTGACGACGGTGCTCGACGCCTCCGCCGCCCAGTACCCGACGATCTTCGTCTCCGGCGGCCGTCGTGGGTTCGACATCGAACTGGCGCCGGCGGACCTCGTGCGTGTGACCGAGGCGAGCACCGCGCCCATCGCCCGGACCTGAGTCGGGTCGCCGCAACTTCTTCCGCCGCCCGGGAATGAGACGGGCACCCCTGCGTTGCATTGAGTCGAAGGCACTCAAGTTCCTCAGGAGGTCCTCTTGCCAGCACCGTTCGGCCCCACCGGCGGCGACGCGTTCGACGCGTTCCTCGCCCGACTCCTCGCCGCGTCGCAGGACCCGGGGCAGACCCAGCGCTCCGTCCCGTTCGGGCGCCCGGTCGACATCACGCGGCTCCTCAGCCGCCGCACCCACGAGCTGCTCCAGCGCACCGCCGCGTACGCGGTCGAGCAGGGCCAGGGCGAGATCGACGCCCTGCACGTGCTCCACGTCCTCGTGCGCACCGAGCCGTTCGACGCCGTCCTGCGCTCGGCCGGCACCGACCCGGAGGCGTTCGCCGACGAGGTCGAGCAGCGGCTCCCCGTCGCGGGCGAGCACCACGTCGAGGGGCGCCCGGCCCTGACGCCGTCCGCCCAGCGCATCCTGCTCGAGGCGACCCAGGCCGCGCGTGGCTTCGGCAGCACGTACACCGACCCCGAGCACGTCTTCTTCGCGCTCGTCACCGACCAGGACACCGTCGCGGGGCAGCTCCTCGCGACGGCGGGCGTCACCCCGCAGGTGATGCAGTCCTACGCACAGCAGGCGGCCGAGGCCGCACGAGAGGGGCGACCCATGCCCGGCACCACCACCGACACGAGCGACACGAGCACGACGCCGACGCTCGACCAGTACGGCACCGACCTCACCGCCCGTGCCCGCGACGGCCGCATCGACCCGGTCATCGGGCGCGCCGACGAGATCGAGCAGACCGTCGAGATCCTGCTCCGTCGGTCGAAGAACAACCCCGTCCTCATCGGCGAGCCCGGTGTCGGCAAGACCGCGATCGTCGAGGGGCTCGCCCAGCGCATCGTCGACGGCGACGTCCCGGCCCTGCTCCAGGGCAAGCGCCTCGTCGCCCTCGACCTGCCCGCGATGCTCGCCGGCACCCGGTACCGCGGTGACTTCGAGGAGCGCCTGACGAAGGTCGTCGACGAGGTCGCGGCGCACGCCGACGAGCTCATCGTGTTCGTCGACGAACTGCACACGGTCGTCGGGGCCGGCGGTGGCGGCGAGGGCGGTTCGATGGACGCCGGCAACATCCTCAAGCCGCGTCTCGCCCGCGGCGACCTGCACATGGTCGGCGCCACGACACTCAGCGAGTACCGCCGGATCGAGAAGGACGCCGCGCTCGAACGACGCTTCCAGCCGGTGACGGTCGGGGAGCCGAGTGTCGAGGACGCCGTCGCGATCCTCACCGGCCTCGCCCCGCGGTACGCCGGACACCACGGCGTGACCTACACCGACGACGCCCTCCGTGCCGCGGTCGAGCTGTCGCACCGCTACGTCCCCGACCGGCACCTGCCGGACAAGGCGATCGACCTCATCGACCAGGCCGGTGCCCGGCACCGGCTCGCCCGTCCGGGCATCGTCGACGTCGAGGCGCTCCGTGCCGAGGTCGCCGACCTGACGGCCCGGAAGGACCGCGCGGTCGCCGGTGAGCACTACGAGGAGGCGTCGGACCTCCGCGACGAGATCGCCGGCCTGGAGGCCCGGATCACCGCCGCCACCAGCGGCACCGTGTCCGCATCGGCCGTCGCGCACGCCGGGGACGACATCGTGACGGAGGCGGACATCGCTGCCGTCGTGTCCCGGGCCACGGGCATCCCGGTCAGCCGCCTCGGTTCGGCGGACAGGACACGGCTCGCGCGCCTGGAGTCCGAGCTGCACGACCGCGTGGTCGGACAGGACGACGCCGTGCGGGCGATCGCGACGGCCGTCCGCCGTAGCCGGACCGGCATGGGTGACCCCCGTCGCCCCGTCGGCAGCTTCCTGTTCCTCGGCCCGACCGGTGTCGGCAAGACCGAACTCGCGAAGGCCCTGGCCGGGTCGCTGTTCGGTGACGAGTCGGCGATGATCCGCTTCGACATGAGCGAGTTCGGCGAGCGCCACACGGTCTCGCGCCTGGTCGGTGCCCCTCCCGGGTACGTCGGGTACGACGAGGCCGGGCAGCTCACCGAGCGTGTCCGCCGGAACCCGTACTCGGTGATCCTCCTCGACGAGGTCGAGAAGGCGCACCCGGACGTGTTCAACCTGCTGCTGCAGGTGCTCGACGACGGCCGGCTGACGGACGGGCAGGGCCGGACGGTCGACTTCCGGAACACCGTCGTGATCATGACGTCGAACATCGGTTCGGAGTTCCTGGCGTCCCGCTCGGGCGCGCTCGGCTTCTCCGTGGCCGCCGACGGTGGCTTCGCGGACGACGACCTCCGCAACCGGGTGATGGGCAAGCTCCGCGAGGCGATGCGGCCGGAGTTCATCAACCGCATCGACGAGGTCGTGCTCTTCCGCAAGCTCGAGCGTGACCAGCTCCGGTCCATCGTCTCGCTGCTCCTGCAGGACACGGCGCTCCGGCTCGCCGCGCAGGGCATGGTGCTCACGGTGTCCGAGCAGGCGACCGACTGGCTCGCCGAGCACGGCTACGAGCCCGAGTACGGCGCCCGGCCGCTCCGCCGGCTCATCCAGCGTGAGGTCGACGACCGGATCGCGACCCTCGTGGTGGACGGTGGGGTCAGCGACGGCGACACCGTCCGCATCGACGTCGCGGACGGCGCACTCGTCGCCCTGGTCGCGACACCCGCCGCGGTCTAGCGACGGCAGCACCCGGACGGGGCCGGGCCCCCCGGGGGGGGCGGGCGGGCCGCCGGGGGGGCGGCGGGGGGGGCCGCGCCGCCCCCCCGCCCCCGCCCGGCCCCCGGGGGGGGGCGGGGCCCGTCCGACGTGTGTCCAGGCGGGCGTCCAGGCCGGTCGGACGCTACTGCCGGGCGTTCGCGACCAGGGAGACCGCGTACGACGCGAACCAGGTCCCCGCGGCCGGACCACCGTTGCAGGTGCCGTCACTGGCGCCCGGCGTCTTGACCCACAGCAGCGCGTCGAGCGCCGTCGAGCCCGCGGTGGCGTGCGGAGTCCGGCCGAGCCCCGCGCCGGTCGGGTTGCACCAGGAGCCGGACCAGCCGCGGCCGTTGCGCGACGTGTCGATGACGTAGTGCGACCCACCGGTCAGCGCGCTCACCCGGTCGGCGTAGGCACGCTCACCGTCGACGCCGTAGAAGTTCGACACGTTCGTGAAGAAGCCGCGGGCCTCGTCGACCCCGGCCTCCTGGAGGTACGACGCCTGGAGCGCCGGGGTGTTCCAGTTCTCGTTGCCGCCGTCGAGGTACGTCGGCACGCCCGCGGCCGTGAACGCGCGGACCGCGGCGGCGATCAGGGCCGGTCGGGTGGCACGCTCGCTCGTGCACGTCGCGAGGTGCGAGAGCGAGTCCGGCTCGACGAGCACGACGGCCCGGTGCCCACGGAGGTCGGCCGCGATCCGCTCGTTCCACGCCGTGTACCCGGACGCCGTCAGCCCGCCCGCGGAGTAGCCGCCGCAGTCCCGGTTCGGCACCGCGTAGGTCACGAACACCGGTGTGGTGCCGGACTGCTCCGCGGTGGACAGGTTCCTCGCGATCACCCGGTCGAGGAGGTCGCCGGTGTACCACTCGCCGAGCCACGTCGCGACCGGACGGGAGGCGATGGTCCGAGCGGCGGCGGCCTCGGCGGTGCGCCCCTCCGCGGCGAGCTTCGCGGCGGCGAGGGCCGCCTGGCTGTCCGGCTGCACGGTCGGGCCCCCGGCGAAGACCTGCGTCGTCGGCGCGGTCCGGATCGTGGCGCTCGTGACCGGTGCGGCGGCGGCGACGGCCGGTGTCGGTCCGGCGAGCGTCCCGGCGCTCGTGAGCACCGCAGCGGTGGCGACCACGGCGGCGACGAGTGACGCCGTCCTGGTGGTCCTGGTGGTCCTGGTGTGCATCGATCCCCTCCGAGGCCGCCGGGGACGCCCTGCACGCCCCGGTCCTCCGGCCGCTGCCCATCCGAACCCGTGCTGAGCATCCGGGTCGATCTCCAGAACGCGGGGTTGCCGGCGCGCGGGCGCCGTGGCAGCGCGGGGCACGGGATTCACCGATGCGTGGTCGGGAATGCGGTTCTACCAATTGCAGGAAAGGCTTGCGCATGAACCGGCGGAGTGGGTAGTGTGCTCGTACCGCAGACCTCCTGACAATGCTCCGGGGAATGCGCGAGGTGTAGATCACCCACACCGAGCCAGTTCGAGAACCGCACCGAAAGGGGGCCGACATGATCACCATCCAGACGCCGAACCGAGCAGTCCGTGGAACGGCCGGCCCCGTCCTCGGTTCCTGATCCCGGACCTTCCGCTCCGACGGTCCTGACCGGCTCCTCGACGGACTGACCCGTGTTGCGGGTGCCAGCGCCGTCGCCTGCTCGTCGAACCGACACCAGCGCTCGTCCCGTTCGGCTGATCACGCCCGGCAGTCCTGCTGGACGTGATCAGCAGTCCTCCGGGTGGAGCCTCTGTTCGTCTGGCAACGAGCGCACGTCCTCCTGGTCGTTCCGTCTGGGCTCGCTGGTCGCGACCGGCCGTACCGGCCCGCCAACGGACGCTTTCGGCGGTTCTGTCCCCGGCGGTCCTTCGTTCGACGTCGACTGGTCCGGCGGAGCCACACCCAGCGGAACCGAGCCGGGCAGGGTCGAGCCGAGCTGAGCTGAGCTGGGACCAGCTGGCGGTCCGCCGCGACGCGGTCGCATCGTCGACGCGGGTCCCGGCCCGGTCCTCGTGCCGGACGAGGACAGCGCGACGACCGGCGCGCCCGTGAACCCAGAGAATGCACCGCCGTCACCACGGCGACATTCTCCGCGGTCATTCCGTCGCGCCTTTCGTGCGCATTCCCGACGGGATTCCCCGAGGTCGATCCGTCGACCCTTATCCCGATTCAACACAATCCACTGAACAGAGACCGACCATGTCATCGAAGACCCTCGCCCGACCCGTCCGCCCGCCCACTGACCCACCCCGGAGGGTGTCGCTCGCCGACCGCGTGGCACTCCGGATCGGACTCGCCCTCATCGTGTGGAGCCGCCGCACCCGGCGTCCGCCGCACGAACTCGACCGCGCCGAGCACCTCCGCCGGCACCGGGAGCACCAGGACCGCCTCGCCCGTGAGACCGAGTGGGCGGTCCGCGGTGCGGCCATGCACCTGTGGCGGTGACGCCGCAGCATGCCCGGGCGACTGCGACAGGTCGGGAGGCGCGGTGCCGGACCGGCACCGCGC
>JASCOJ010000057.1 GCA_029959645.1 Microbacteriaceae bacterium PS02332
GACCTGCTCGCCGTCGCCGCGACCGACATCACCGACGCGGTGGCGAACGCACCCGCCGACCGCATGGTCCTGTCCCGCGGGCGGCGCGTCGCCCGCCCCCCGGGGCGGCGCCGCGGCGCCGCCCCCCCCCCGGCCGCGGCCCCCGCCGGGGGGCCCACCCCCCCCGCCCCCCGCAGGGCCCGGCCCGGCGGGCGCCGCGCCCCCCCCACCGAGGTGCGGCGCAGCGTCGCCGCCCCCACCCGGGCCTCGGCACCCTCCGTGCCCGAGCCCGCAACCGTCCCCGTTCCCTGACCGCGCACCACCATGCACGAGAACACGAGGTACCCGTGACCACCACCGCACCAGCACCCGTCACCGCGACGGACACGCTGCTCGACTTCCGGAACGTCGAGATGACGTTCCCGAACGGCACGATCGCCCTGCAGGGCGTCGACCTGACCGTGGACCGCGGCCAGTTCGTCTCCGTCGTCGGCCCCTCGGGCTGCGGCAAGTCGACGCTGCTGCGGATCGCGTCCGGTCTCGAGACCGCCTCGGACGGCACCGCCGGGGTCGCCGCCGACCGGATCGGCTACGTGTTCCAAGACGCCACGCTCCTGCCCTGGCGCACCGTGCAGGGCAACGTCGAGCTGCTCGCCGAACTCGGCAACGTCCCGAAGACCGAGCGGGCCGCGAAGGCGAAGCGGGCGATCGACCTCGTCGGGCTGAACGGCTTCGAGACGAACCTGCCGAAGCAGCTCTCCGGCGGCATGCGGATGCGCGTCTCCCTCGCCCGGTCACTGACCCTCGACCCGGAGCTGTTCCTGTTCGACGAGCCGTTCGGTGCCCTGGACGAGATCACCCGCGAGCGCCTCAACGACGAACTCCTCCGGCTCTTCGTCGAGCAGCAGTTCGCCGGACTGTTCATCACCCACTCGGTGTCCGAAGCGGTCTACCTGTCCACCGAGGTCGTCGTGATGTCCGGCCGTCCCGGCGGGATCGTCGGCCGGTTCGACGTGCCGTTCCCGATGCCCCGCGACCCGGACATCCGCTTCACCCCCGAGTTCGCCGAGCTCGTCGGCGAGGTCTCGCACGCACTCCGGGAAGGACACCGCTGATGGTCACGCTGCAGGAGGTCGCCGAGGCCCGCTCCACCCGGGCCGCCGCCCATCGCACCACGCCCCGTTCCCGCCGCTCGGTCACGTGGTGGCAGCCCGTCGTGGTCCTCGCTCTGCTCGTCGCCGTCTGGTACGCCGCGGCGTACTACTACGACCACGTGCGGAGCCTGGCGTTCCTCGTGCCGTACCCGCACCTGGTCCTCACGGCGATCGTCGCCCCGACCGGGATGGACGGCGCTCCCTCGACCTTCGGCCACGACCTCTGGACGGCGCTCGGCCGGACGACGGTCGTCTCGCTCACCGGGCTGGCGTTCGCGATCGTGCTCGGCGTCGTCTGGGCGATGGTGATGGCGCAGGCGAAGTGGGTCGAGAACTCGCTCTACCCGTACGCGGTCGTGCTGCAGTGCGTGCCGATCCTCGCGCTCGTGCCGCTCATCGGCGCCCTGTTCGGCTACGAGTTCACCAGCCGGGTCATCGTCACCGTGATGATCGCCCTGTTCCCGATGGTGTCGAACACGCTCTTCGGGCTGCAGTCGGCCGACAGGGGGCAGCGCGAGCTGTTCCGCCTGCAGCGCGCCGGCAGGTTCGCCCAGCTCGTGAAGCTCCAGGTCCCCGCAGCGCTCCCGTCGATCTTCGTCGGCCTGCGGACCTCGGCCGGGCTCAGCGTCATCGGCGCGATCGTCGGCGACCAGTTCTTCCAGCGCGGCAACCCCGGCCTGGGCGTCCTCATCCAGGTGACGGCGTCGCGGCTGATGGGCCCCGAGCTCTACGCGACCATCATCATCGCCTCGCTCTACGGCGTCGCGGTGTTCCTGGTCTTCGGGCTGATCGGCCGCCTGGCCGTCGGCCGCTGGCACGACTTCGGCTGAACCGACCGGCGCCGCCCACCGGCGCCGCCCCCCGGCGCCGCCCATCCGGCGCCGGCCCGGCGCGCCGCCCCCTGACTCCCCCGTCCCACAGCACCCGACCCGAGCACCACGAGACCCGCACCACGAACGGAGCCTCCATGCGCACCACCACCCGCATCGGCGCAGTCACCGCCGCCCTCGCCGTCACCGCCCTCGCCCTCACCGGCTGCGCGAGCGGCTCGGCCTCGAGCGCGAGCACGACCGCCGCCACCACTTCCACGGCCACCGGCCCGAAGGTCGACCTCGCCGGCACCTGCCCCGCGACCGTCGTCGTGCAGACCGACTGGAACCCCGAGGGCGAGCACGGCCACCTGTACCAGATGCTCGGCCCGAACCCGAAGATCGACGCCTCCGGCAAGACCGTGACGGGCGACCTCGTCGCCAACGGCAAGCCCACCGGCGTGAAGCTCGAGATCCGCGCCGGCGGCCCGGCCATCGGCTACTCGAAGGTCAGCTCGCAGATGTACCAGGACAAGTCCATCACCCTCGGCTACGTCTCCACCGACGAGGCCGTGCAGTTCTCCGGCAAGCTCCCCACGACCGCGGTCTTCGCCGAGAACGACCAGTCGCCGTTCGTCATCATGTACGACCCGTCGAAGTACAAGGACGTCGACAGCATCAAGGACCTCGGCAAGGAACTCGAGAAGAACAAGGGCGTCGTCCGCTACTTCAACGGCGCCTCGTACATGTCGTACCTCGAGTCGGCCGGCATCCTGCCGAAGAGCATCCTCGACGGCAGCTACGACGGCACCCCGGCGAAGTTCGTCTCCGCCGGCGGCAAGGACGCGCAGCAGGGCTTCGCCACCGCCGAGCCGTACATCTACCAGCACCAGGTCGCGGCCTGGGGCAAGAAGGTCGCGTACAAGCTCGTCTCGAGCACCGGCTGGAACCCGTACCCGGAGACGATGTCGGTGCGCACCGGCGACATGGCGAAGCTCTCGCCCTGCCTGAAGAAGCTCGTCCCGGTCATGCAGCAGGCGGACGTGGACTACCTGAAGTCCCCCGGCGCCACGAACGACCTCATCACGAACCTCGTGCAGCAGTACAACAACGGCTGGACGTACGACTCGAAGGTCGGCGCGTTCGCCGCGAAGCAGATGAAGACGCTCGGCATCGCGACCGACGGCGACAACGGCTACGTCGGCGACCTCGACGAGCAGCGCGTCACCGACTTCATCAAGAAGGCCACCCCGGTCTTCTCCGGTGACGGCGGCGACGTGAAGTCGGGCCTGACGGCCTCCGACCTGTACACGAACGAGTTCCTCGACACGAAGATCTCGCTCGGCTCCTGAGCGCCCCGGTCGGCCCACCCGACCGCCATCCGGACCGGAGGCGCGGCCCCAGCGCGTGCCGCGCCTCCCCGCCCGCCACCCCCCCCCCCCCCTGCCCCCCGGCCGGCGGGGAACCTGCGGGGGCCGCCCCTCCCCTCCGTCATCCCCTCCCTCCCACGCAGCAGGAGCCAGCATGACCACCGTCGCCCCCGCCTCCGTCTCCCCCACCACCATCGAGGCGCTCCGCGCCGACCTCGTCGCCCTCCTCGGCGAGCGCGGCGTGAGCGCCGACCAGCGCACCCGCGAACGCGCCTCCGTCGACGAGGCGACCATGAGCCCGATCCTCTCCGAGCAGCTGCCGCTCGGGCTCGCCGACCTCGTCGCCTCCCCCGCGAGCGCCGACGAGATCGCCGCCACCCTGGCGGCCGCCGTGCGGCACGGCGTGCCAGTCACCACCCGGGGCAAGGGCACCGGCAACTACGGCCAGGGCATCCCCCTGCACGGCGGACTCGTGCTCGACACCTCCCGTGCCCGCGCGGTCGTCGAGGTCGGGGACGGCTGGATCACCGCCGAGGCCGGCACGACGATGGTCGCCCTCGAGCAGGCCGCTGCGGCCGCCGGCCAGCAGCTCTGGATGTACCCGTCCACCGCGCAGTCCACGATCGGCGGGTTCCTCTCCGGCGGCTCGGGCGGCACCGGGTCGATCGCGCACGGGTCGAACTGGCAGGGCTTCGTCACCGCGCTCGACATCGCGCTCCCCGGCGAGTCCGCGTTGCAGCACGTCGACGGCGCGGAGGCGCAGCCCTTCGTGCACACCTACGGCACCGCCGGCGTCATCGCCCGCGCGACCGTCCGCCTCGAGCCGCTGCAGGACTGGCGTGCCGTGTACGCGTCCTTCCCGACGTTCGAGCAGGCGCTCGCGGCCGTCCGGACCCTCCGCGGCCTGACCCCGGTGCCGCGCCTCGTCAGCGCCGACCGTGCTGCGGTCGCGGCCACGCTGCCGACCGACGCCGCCATACCGGAGGGGCGGGCGAGCCTCCGCGGCATCATCGACGCGGTCGCCCTCGACGAGGCACGCGACCTCATCGGGCTCGCCGGCGGCACGGTCGAGGACGTCCGCGAGGGCCTGCAGCAGACCACGAAGGTCTCGATGCTCTCCTACAACCACCCGATCTGGTGGCTGAAGCGGAACACCCCCGACACCGAGTACTTCCACGTCGAGGTCGGCGGCGAGGCGCTGATCGACCGGATCGCCGAGGTCGAGGCGGTCTACCCGGGCGGCATGCTCCACATCGAGGCGGCACACGTCGGCCCGATCGGCATGCTCACCGCGCCGTACACCGGGGCCGAGGACGTCTACGCCGGCTACCCGCTGCTCCGCGACCTCGGGGTCCGGGTGCACAGCCCGCACCAGTACTACGTCGACCACGGCGTCGAGGAGCTCCTCGCCCTGAAGCAGCAGACCGACCCCGAGGGGCTGCTCAACCCGGGGCACGTGATCGACCCGTCGCTCGTCGAGTCCGGCGGCTCGACCGCCTCCGCGCAGCCCGCCGTCCCGGGGTTCGGCAAGTGAGCGGCACGCGCAAGCTCGCCGAGCTGTCCGGACCGGCGGTCGCCGCGGGCTTCGGCCCGGACACGATCGTCGTGCAACCCACCGGGGCCGTCGAGCACCACGGGCCGCACCTGCCACTGCTCACCGACTTCCTGCTCGCCGACCACATCGGCGGCGCAGCGGTCGAGCAGGCCGCCGCCGAGGGGCTCGACGTGTGGCAGCTCCCCACCCTGGCGTTCACGAAGTCCGACGAGCACAGCTGGGCCCCGGGCACCGTCTGGCTCGACGCCGACACGATGTTCGACACCGTCGTGCAGATCGGCCGCGCGGTCGCCCTCACCGGGGCTGGCACGCTCGTGTTCGCGAACGGGCACGGCGGCAACGTCGCGCTCCTGCAGGTCGCCCTCCGGGAGATCCGGAAGCGGACCGGACTCAAGACGTTCCTCATGCCGACCCTCGCCCGCGTGCCCGGGCCGGACGGGGAGGACGCCGACGAGCTCGGCCTCGGCATCCACGGCGGCGCGGCGGAGACGTCGATGATCCTGCACCTGCGCCCGGACCTCGTGGACATGTCCCTGGCCGACCGGTGGGTCCCCGAGCACATCGCCGGCTTCGAGAAGATCGCGTTCAACGGCGGCCCGGTGTCCTTCGGGTGGCTGTCGAACGACTTCGGGCCGGCCGGTGTCGTCGGGGACGCGAGCCGCGCCTCCGCCTCGTACGGCGCCGCACTGTGGGAGCACTCCCTCGCCGAGGCGGTGGCGTCCCTGCACGAGATCGCCCGCTTCGACCCCGCCGGACCGCGGTGACCGTGCTGCCCGGGCAGGCGGCGGCACCCGACGGCGCCGCCGCCGCACCGGAGGACCCGCTGGCGCTCGCCGCCGCGTGGCTGCCCGCGGCCGGGTCCGGGACGACGCCGACGATGGTCCTCTCGACGATCGGCCTCGACGGCTACCCGTCCGCGCGGACCGTCCTGCTCTCCGCGTTCGACGGGCAGCGCCTGCACTTCCACACCGACACCCGCAGCCGGAAGGCCGCCGAACTGGCGGCGGTGCCCCGGGCCTCCATGACGCTCGTCTGGCCCGAGACGGCCCGCCAGCTCGTCGTGACGGGCGACGTCGCGGCGGTGACCGACCGGGAGGCCCGCATCGCCTACGACGCCCGGACCCATTACCTGCAGGTGCTCGCCTGGGTCAACGACGCGGCGCTCGCCGCGCAGCCCGCGGACGAGCGCCGGGCGCGCTGGGCGGCGTTCGACGCGGACCAGGGTGCGGCCCCGCTCGATCCGCCCGCGACCTGGGGCGGCTTCGCCCTGACCCCGGTGCAGATGCTGTTCTGGCAGGGCGCGACCGACGGACCGAGCAACCGCCTCGCGTACGAGCGCGTCGACGACCGCTGGACGCTCGAGCACTGGCCCGGCTGACCCCGCCGACCCGCTCGCCCGCCCACGCGCCGGAACGGTCGTTTCACCGGCCCCGCTCGTCACACGACCGTCACACGGGCGAAACGGCCGGTGCGATCCCGCTCCCTAGCGTCGAGGACAGCACGACGCACCGGCCCCTGCCCCTGCCCCTCGAGGAGGACACCATGGCACCCGAGGTCCCCACCCGCACGATGAGCCACCCGCACGACCTGACGGCCGGGCCGGCGGCATGACGGGCCTCCCGGCCGAGGCGGTTCGTCCGGACGACGCAGGCCTCCCCGCCGACGCGGGCTCCCCGGCCGACGCGGTGTTCCGTGCGGACCGCGCCTGGGTCGACGGCGCCCTCCGCCCCGCCGTCGTCGTCGTGCGCGACGGCCGCATCGCGGCGGTGCTGCCCGTCGACGCCGTCGTCGCGGCAGCCACCGAGCACGTCGTCCCCGACGGCCACGTCCTGCTCCCCGGGCTCGTCGACACCCACGTGCACGTCAACGAGCCGGGCCGCACCGAGTGGGAGGGGTTCGCCTCCGCCACCCGCGCCGCGGCGCTCGGCGGCGTGACGACGATCGTCGACATGCCCCTGAACTCGATCCCCGCGACGACCACACCGGAGGCGCTCGCGACGAAGCAGGCCTCCGCCCGGGGCCGGGTCGCCGTCGACGTCGGGTTCTGGGGCGGTGCGGTCCCGGCGAACGCGGGCTCCCTCGGCGCACTGCACGACGCCGGGGTCTTCGGGTTCAAGTGCTTCACGGCGCCGTCGGGCGTCGACGAGTTCCCGCACCTCGACGCCGAGCAGCTCCGAGCGGCGATCGCCGAGGTCGCCGACGTCGGCGCCCTGCTCATCGTGCACGCGGAGGACCCGGAGCACCTCGTCGCCCACGACGCCCTCGGCGCGCACTACGCCGACTTCCTCGCCACCCGTCCCGGCACGGCGGAGCGCTTCGCGATCGCCCGGGTGATCGACGGCGCACGCGAGACCGGCGCCCGCGTGCACGTGCTCCACCTGTCCGACGCCGGCGCGTTGCCGATGATCCGCGCGGCGAAGCAGGACGGGGTGCGGATCACCGTGGAGACCTGCCCGCACTACCTCGCGTTCGAAGCGGGCTCGATCCCGGACGGCGCCACCGCCTTCAAGTGCTGCCCCCCGATCCGCGACGACGCCAACCGCGACGCCCTCTGGGAGGGGCTCCTCGACGGCACGGTCGACATGGTCGTCACCGACCACTCCCCCTCGACCGCTGACCTCAAGGTCGCGGACTGGGGGCTCGCCTGGGGCGGCATCGCGGGCCTCCAGGTCGGCTTCCGTGCCGTGTGGACCGAGGCGCACCGGCGCGGCCTGCCGCTCGAACGGGTCCTGCCGTGGTTCACGACCGGCCCGGCCGCGCTCGTCGGCATGGCCGACCGTGGGCGGATCGCGCCCGGCGCCCTCGCGCACCTCGCCGTGTTCGACCCGGAGGCCGTCGAGACGATCGCGGTGGCCGGGCTCGCGCACAGGAACCCGGTGTCGGCGTACGCCGGCCTGGAGGCCCTGGGCAGCGTCACCGAGACCTTCCTGCGCGGACGGCGCATCGCCTCCGCCGCGTCGGGCGTGACCGCCGTCGAGGGCGAGCTGGTGGACCGTGCCTGAGCCCGTGCAGCAGACCGACGTGCACCTGCCGTCGACACCGTCCGATGTGCTCTGGGGACGTCTGCCCTCCCGGACCGACGCGCCCGCCCGGACCGTCCGACCCGGCACCGTCGTCTCGGTCGACACGGTCAGCCACGAGGGGATCCTGCCCGACCAGGGCTCGGACCCGGCGGCGTTCTTCGCGCGGCACGGGGTCGACCGGCGGGACGTCCTCGACGACGCCGTCGACATCGCCCGAACGCTGACCCGGGCGGAGGCTGACGGCCCGCACGTGGTGTCCCGGCCGATCGCCGTCGACGGTGCCGAGCCGGGCGACGTCGTGTCGGTCACCGTGCTCGCCGCGGACCGCCGGGTGCCGTACGGGGTGATCTCGAACCGGCACGGGCGCGGTGCCCTGCCGGGCGAACTCCCCCGCGCGGAGGAGTCGGTCTCGGTGTTCGCCGACGTGGTCACGCGCGACGGGGTCGACCTCGGCCGCCTGCCCGCGGTCGAGGGCGGCCCGCGCGTCGTGACGTTCCCGCTCCGGCCGTTCCCCGGCATCGTCGGCGTGGTGCCGGACTCGGACGAGCGCCCGCACTCGGTGCCGCCCGGGCCGTACGGCGGCAACCTCGACATCAGCCTGCTGACGGCGGGTTCGACGCTGCACCTCCCGGTCTTCGTGCCCGGGGCCGGTGTGTACGTCGGCGACCCGCACTTCGCGCAGGGCGACGGCGAGGTGGCGCTCACCGCGATGGAGGCGTCACTCCGGCTGACGCTCCGGCTCGACCTGGTGCCCCGGGCGACCGCGCTCCGTCGGTTCGGCGAGCTCGTCGGACCGCTCGCCGAGACCGCGGAACACCTCGTGCCGACCGGGCTCGACCCCGACCTCGACGAGGCCGTCCGCCGGTGCGTCCGGGCGGCGATCACGCTCCTCGGCGCACGGTGGGGCGTCGAGGAACACCTGGCGTACGCGTACCTCAGCGCCGCGACCGACTTCCGCATCTCGCAGGTCGTCGACCTCGTGTGCGGCTCGCACGCGACGATCCGCAAGGCCGACTTCGCCGAGGTCGACCCGACCGGGGTCGACGCATGACGCCGGTCGGCTCCGGCTCGTCGATCGTCAGGGGCTCTTGGCCGGACGGCCTCGAGCAGGCGTTCACCGCGTACGAGGAGGCCCTGGCCCGGGACGACACCGCCGTGCTCGACGCCCTCTTCGAGCCGGGCGAGGGGACCCTGCGCGGGGACGACGCCGGGCTCCTCCGCGGCCACGACCGGATCAGCGCGTTCCGCTCGGCACGCGGTGGCGTGGCAGCACGGACCATCGTGTCCGTCGACGTGCAGCAGCTCACGCCGGACGCGGTGCTCGTCGTCGCCGTGTCCGCCTTCGCGGCCGGCGGCCGGGGCCTCCAGACGCAGCTGTGGTGCCGCACCGACGGCGAGTGGCGGATCCGGACGGCGCACGTCACCGGTCGACCGCGCGCGTTCGACCGCGCGGTGTGGCGGGTCGTCGGCGATCCCCTGCTCCGCGGCGCCTCCGCGGGACCACTCGTCGGTGTCCGGGTCGCTGTGAAGGACCTGTTCGCCGTGCGCGGGCAGGTCGTCGGCGCGGGCAACCCGACCTGGGAGCGCTCCGCCCCGACAGCGCCGCGGTCGGCACCGGCCGTGCAGGACCTCCTCGACGCCGGGGCCGACGTCACCGGGATCGCCCGAACGGACGAGTTCGCATACGCGCTCTCCGGGCGCAACCCGCACACCGGGGCGCCGCCGAACGGTGCCGACCCGGAGCGCATCGGCGGCGGCTCGACCTCGGGTCCGGCCTCCGCTGTGGCGCTCGGGCAGGCCGACGTCGGACTCGGGACCGACACCGCAGGCAGCCTCCGCGTGCCCGCCTCCTACCAGGGGCTCTGGGGCCTCCGCACCACGTACGGGGCGGTCCCGCGCGACGACCTGCTGCCGCTGGCGCAGTCGTTCGACACCGTCGGCTGGCTGACCCGGGGGCCGTCGGTGCTCGCCGCCGTGGCCGCGGTCGCACTCCCCGCGGCACCGACTCCCCTCGACGACGGACCCCTGCTCGTCAGCGACGCGCTGCTCGCCGCCGTCGAACCGGACACCCGCGCCGCGTTCGACACCTGGCTCACCGCGCAGGGCCGCCCGGTCCGGCACGTCGAGCTGCCCGACCTCGACGTCCTCGCCGAGACACTCCGGGTCGTGCAGGCCGCCGAGGCCTGGAGGAACGACGGTGCCTGGGTCAGCGCGCACCCCGGGGCACTCGGGGCGGACGTCGCCACGCGCTTCGCCGCCGCTGAGACGGTCTCCGCTGCGGACGAAGCGGCGGCGCGCAACCAGCTCGGCTTGCTGCGCCGTCGGGTCCGCGAGGTCCTCGGCGGAGGCGTGCTGTGCCTCCCGACCGTGCCCGGACCGGCCCCGCGGCGGACCGCGACCGACGACGCCGTCCTCCGCACCCGCACGGCGACCCTGCGCATGACCGCGGTCGCCGGCATCGGCGGGCTGCCCGCCGTCAGCGCCCCGCTGCTCACCGTCGACGGTGCCCCAGTCGGGGTCTGCCTCGTCGGACCGGCCGGGTCGGACCGGGCGCTCATCGACCTCGCGACGTCCTCCGCCGGCGGCGCCTCCTCCCCTGCACCCCACCAGAACGGAACGACCTGATGCACCCCGTCGACCCGCCCGCCCGCCTGCTCATGGGACCGGGACCGATCAACGCCGACCCGCGCGTCCTGCGGGCCATGTCCACCGCGCTCGTCGGGCAGTACGACCCGTGGATGACGCGCACGATGTCCGAGACCCAGGGGCTCTACCGCGCGGTGTACGGCACCGACAACGACGCCACCGTGCTCGTCGACGGCACCTCGCGCGCCGGCATCGAGGCGGTGCTCGTCTCGCTGCTGGCCCCCGGCGACCGCGTGCTCGTCCCGGTGTTCGGCCGCTTCGGGCACCTGCTCGTCGAGATCGCCCGGCGCGCCGGGGCCGAGGTGCACACGATCGAGACGGCGTGGGGCCAGGTGTTCCCGCCGTCGGTGATCGAGGCCGCGATCGCCGAGGTCCGGCCGAAGGTGCTGGCGGTCGTGCAGGGCGACACCTCGACCACGATGAACCAGCCGCTCGAGGAGCTCGGGGCGATCTGCGAGCGGCACGGCGTGCTCCTCTACACGGACGCCACCGCGACCGTCGGCGGCAACCCGCTCGAGGCCGATGCCTGGGGCATCGACGCGGTGAGCGCCGGGCTGCAGAAGTGCCTCGGCGGGCCGTCCGGGAGCGCGCCGGTCACGCTGTCGCCCCGGGCCGTGCAGGTCCTCGACTCGCGCCGGAGCGTCGAGATCGGCATCCGCGAGCCCGGGGACGCCGTCGCCGAGCACCCGATCCGGTCGAACTACCTCGACCTCGCGATGATCCTCGACTACTGGGGGCCGCGTCGCCTCAACCACCACACCGAGGCCGCGTCGATGCTCTACGCCGCCCACGAGTGCGCCCGGGTCCTGCTCGAGGAGGGCCGGGACGCCGTCGTCACCCGCCACGAACTCGCCGGCCGAGCGATGCTGTCCGGCGTCCGGGGACTCGGGCTCGCGGTGTTCGGCGACGTCGGGCACAAGATGCACAACGTCGTCGCGGTCGAGATCCCCGAGGACGTCGTCGGCGACGCGGTGCGGAGTGCCCTGCTCGAAGACCACGGCATCGAGATCGGCACGTCGTTCGGCCCCCTGCACGGGCGGGTGTGGCGGATCGGGACGATGGGGGTCAACGCCCGGAAGGACGCCGTGGTCACGACCCTCGCCGCGCTCGAACAGGCCCTCCGTCGCGCCGGGCACGCGGTCCCGCAGGGCGGCGGCGTCGATGCGGCGCTCGACGAGTACGCCGCCGGGTCGGCGGTCCGCTCGTGACGGTCGCGGCCACGGTTGCCGCGCTGGCGGACGCGGCGCTCATCGTCGGATGGTGCGACGAGCTCGCGACCGTCACCGCCGAACCCGGCCGGATCACCCGGGTCTACCTCTCGCCGGAGCACGCCAGGGCGAACGCGATCGTCGCCGGATGGATGGCGGATGCGGGCCTCCAGACCTGGCAGGACGCCGCCGGGAACCTGCACGGCCGCGCCGCCGGGGCGACCGCCGACGCCCCGACCCTGCTGCTCGGCTCCCACCTCGACACCGTCGTCGACGCCGGCCGGTACGACGGCGTCGTCGGCGTCCTCATGGCCGTCCGGACCGTCGCCCGCCTGACCGCCGACGGCCCGCTCCCGTTCGCGCTCGAGGTCGTCGCGTTCTCCGACGAGGAGGGCACCCGCTTCGGCAAGGCGTTGCTCGGGTCGTCCGCGGTCGCCGGGGTGTGGGACGACGCCTGGTGGGACCTGGCGGACGCGGACGGCGTGACGCTCCGACAGGCCTTCACGGACTTTGGCCTCGACCCCGCGACCGTCGGTGACGCCGCGGTCGACCCGGACGGCCTCGTCGGCTACCTCGAAGCCCACATCGAGCAGGGCCCGTACCTGGAACAGGTCGGTGCCGCGCTCGGCGTCGTCACGAGCATCGCCAGCGCCCGCCGCTTCGCCGTGGAGGCCGTGGGCGAGGCCCGGCACGCCGGTGGCACCCCGTACGAGCGACGGCACGACGCCCTGCTCGCCGCCGCCGAGGCCGCCCTCGCCGTCGAACGCATCTGCCGCGCCGAGCAGCACGTCGGCACCGTCGGCACGATGTCCGTCGAGCCCGGTGCGGTGAACGTCGTGCCGGGGCTCGCCCGGTTCTCGGTGGACCTCCGCGGTGAGTTCGACGAGGGTCGTGACCGCGTCTGGGACACCCTCGTCGAGGCCTTCGACGCGATCGGCGCACGCCGGGGTGTCACCGTCACGCCGACCGAGGTGCACCGGGCACCCGCCGTGTTCTGCGCGCCGCGGCTCATGGACGCCGTCCGCGCCGGCATCGGGGCAACCGGCGAGAACGACGTGCCCGAACTGTTCTCCCGTGCCGGCCACGACGCGATGTCCCTCGGCCTCGTGACCGACGTCGCGATGCTCTTCCTGCGGAACCCGGACGGGATCAGCCACCACCCGGACGAGTTCGTCTCCGAGGCCGACATCGCCCTCGGCCTCGACGCCCTCGCCGCCGCGGTCCGGTTCCTCGCCGCCGGGGAGGGTGCACCGTGAGCACCGACGGACCCGACGTCCGCGGGCGGATCGACGCCGTCTGGGACCGCCTCTCGCCCGCCGAGCGTCGCGTGGCGGCGGTCGTCCGGCACGACCCCGAGCTGCTGCTCCTCGGCACCTCGAGCCGGCTCGCCGCGGAGTCCGGCACCTCGAAGGCCACCGTCTCCCGACTCGTCCGCTCGCTCGGGTTCCAGGACGCCGCCGAGGCCCGGCAGGAGCTCATGGCGGCGCGCGGCAGCGGCCTGCCGTGGGTCGCTGAGGACGCGGCGCACGTCGACCAACGGGTCGTGGAGGCCCGGAACCTCGCCACCGGCATGGCGTCGTTGGCCCGGGCCGACCGTCCCCGCCTCGCGCGCCGGATCGTCCGCGCACACCGCGTGCTCGTCATCGGGGAACGTGGGGCCCACGCGGTCGCCCTGCAACTCCGGGCGCAGCTCGCCCAGGTGCGCAGCGACGTCCGGGTCGGCCCCGCGCCCGGCCAGCGGCTCGGTGAGGACGTCGCCGACCTCGACCGCCGGGACCTCGTCGTCATCGTCACCGTGCGGCGTCACGCAGCGGGGGTCGGCCGGCTCGTCGAGTACTGCAGTCGCACGGGCGCCGACGTCGTCGTGCTCGGCGACCCCACCGCAGCCGTCATCGCCGCACCGGCCACCACCGCGGTCCTGGTGCCCGTCGACGCCCCCGCGGCCTTCGACTCGATGGCGGCGCTCTTCGCCGTCGTCGCCGCGATCGCGAACGACGTCTACGAGGCCGCGGGGCCGTCGGGGCGTGCCCGGGTGGACGCCATCGCGCGGGCGTACGACACCCTCGAGGAACTGACCGACCTCTGACCCGTTCCGGCCCGCCGTCAGTAGGCTCCGCACCATGAACAACGGCTGGCGCAGCGCGCTGCTCGGCATCTGGGTCTCGCTCCTCGTGGTCGGGTGCGCTCTCGCCATCGTCGGCTTCACGCTGCAGGGGAAGGCCCAGGTCGAGCGCGACAGCGAGGCGCTCGGACGTGCAGCGGTCCTCCTCGGCGGTGCCGGCGCCTGCGCCAGCGGCGTGGGGCTCTTCCTCGTGCTGTGGATCGTGGTGAGCGCGATCGTCCTGGAGCACGAGAAGGACCGCCGCGTCTGGCGCGGACTCGACGAGCGCTAGCGCTCCGCGGCGGGACTCGTCGCCCAGCGCTGCCGGCCGACACAACGAAGAACGCCCCGCAGCGAGTGCTGCGGGGCGTTCTGGTCGACACCTTCGTGTCGGTGTGCTGTGCGCTCGAAGGGACTCGAACCCCCAACCTTCTGATCCGTAGTCAGATGCTCTATCCATTGAGCTACGAGCGCGTGGCCTTGCGAGCCGTGGAAGACTCTACAGCAGGTGTGGCCCGCAACGCCAATCGAGCCGAGCTGGAGCGGATGCCCGGCGTGTCGGCACCTCAGACGGCAGCCGACTCCTCGCCGAAGACCTCGGCCAGGAACACCTGCAGCGCCTGCCACGAGCGACGGTCGGCGCGCTCCTGGTACTGCGCACCGTGGTCCGGCGCGTCGGTGCCCGGGACGGCGAACGCGTGCATGGCGCCGGCGTAGGTGATCACCTGCCAGTCGACCGTTGGGACGGCACGCATCTCGTCCTGCCACTCGGCGACCTTCGTGTCCGGCACCATGGGGTCCGCACCACCGGTGAGCACGAGGAGCTTCGCCGTGATCTGGTCGGCGTCCGACGGGTCGTGCACGATGAGGCCACCGTGGAAGGAGACGGCACCGACGAGGTCGGCCCCGCTGCGGGCGAGTTCGAGCGCGCCGGACCCGCCGAAGCAGTAGCCCATCACGACGACCTTCGACGCGTCGACGTCCGGGTCGGCCAGCAGCCGGTCGAGTCCGGCGCGGAGCCGGGCACGGAAGAGCGGGATGTCGCCGTAGAACGAGCCCGCGATCTGTCCGGCGGTGTCATCGCTGGGGCGGACGCCGGCGCCGTACACGTCGGCCCCGAAGGCGACGTAGCCGAGGCGGGCGAGCATGGTCACGCGCGCCTCGACGTGCTCGTTCACGCCGTGCCAGTCGTGGATGACGAGCACCGCGGGACGGGGGCCGGCGACGACGGAGTCCTTCGCCAGCACCCCCTCGAGCGCGGTGCCGTCGGAGTCGTAGGAGACGGTCTCGACACGGATGTCGGCACCGGCGGGTTCGGGAACGGTCTGCAGGACGTCGTCGATGGAGTTCACGTCCCCGGACGCTACGCCGCCCGACCCTCAGACGACGATGAAGAACTGCTCACCGAGGTCGACCCGGCCGCCGCGCGGGACGTGCACCTGCTGCCCCGGTGCACACTCGACCACGGTCCCGTCATGCCGGACCATGGTGCCGTTGAGCGACCCCTGGTCGGTGACGAGCAGCCCGTCCGCGACCACCGTGAAGGCCGCGTGCGCGTTCGACATGCTCGCGTCCGCGTCGGGAAACCGCACCGGGTTGGGCGTCCGGGTCGGCCGACGACCGATGACGCCACTGCCCTGCACGGTGAGACTCGTGCCGACGCTGGTGTGCAGCGTCGCCCGGTGGACCGGCCGTCGTCGTGCCGGGAGGACGACCGTCCGCTCGAGTTCCTCGTCCAGCTCAGCCGACGTCACCACCCCGAGACCCGCCTCGCCGAGGGGCACCGCTCCGCCGTCGCCGTCACCCTCCCAGCCGTCCCCGCCCACGCCGTCGTCGTCCCCCTCGCGGTCACCCTGGCCGGACTCCACGCCATCGCCGGAATCCGCGCCCGATGATGCTGCTCCTGCTGACTCCTCGCGTGCGATGGTGTCCCCGGCGCAGGGAGGCTCGTCGTCGCCGTCGCCGTCGCCGTCGACGGACCCGAGCCGGGCGCGGCCGGCTTCAGCTCGCACCTCCCCCGGTCCCGCGAACACCGCCTCACCCGGTTCCGCCATCACCGTCGCAGCCGGACCCGCATCGACGCCCTGCGGGACCGCCGGAACGCCGACCGCACCCAGTCCTGCGGAGGCTTCGAGCGCCTCCAGTGCGCCCAGCCGCTCGTCCACCGTCGGCGAGCAGACGGTCTCCTCCAGCGGGACAGCCGGGGCAGCGACGGCGTCCACAGTGATCGGGTCGGCGATCGGCGTGACCGTGTCGACGAGACCGACCGGCACCGCGGTCGTGTCGGTGATCGGCGGGCCCGCTTCGTCCACCGGCGCGACGGCCGGAGCCACGACCGCCGCCTCCGCAGGGCCGACGGCCTCGCTGAGGCCGCCGCGCACGGGAGGTGCCTCCGGCATCGGCAGCACCGACCCGTCGATGCCGACCGACAGCCGCCACGCACCCTCGGCTCCGCTCGTCACGAGCTCGACCGGGCCTCCACGGCGGCGGGCGAGGGCGACGACCTCGTCGATGGCCAACTCTCGCGCCCGAGCACTGTCGCCGACGAGGCGGACGGAGGCGACGCCCTCGACGAACATCTCGAGCGCACCGTCCTCGGTGATGTGGGCCGCGACGGCGGCTTCGGGTACGGTCTCGATCTCGGTGCTCACGGTGTTCCTCCTCCGAACGCGGCCGTCACCGCGCTGACGCTCCAGGTGTCGCCGTCATGGGTGACGACGGCGCGGTACTGCTGTTCGAGCGCGGCGCCGCCAGGGGTCTCCCACTGCACGACGGCCGTCCCGGTCTTCGTCGCGTCGTCCGTCCGCTGCACGGACCACGACCGGAGCCGCTCGAAGGCGAGGGACCCGTCGAGGCCCGGTGCCCGCTCGGCAGACGGCCCGGCCAACACCGCACCGGATCGCTCCAGCGCCTCGAAGAACGCCGCGACGACCGGTCGGGTCGCCGAGGTCGTCGCGGCGTCCTGCGGGAGGGCCGCGGGGGGGGGGGCCCGCGGGGGGGGGGGGGCGCCCCCCCCCCCCCCCCCGGCCGCCCCCCCCCCCCCCCCCCCCGGAGGCCGGACACCCACGTCCTCGGCCCCACCACCTGCACGGGGACGCTCAGCGCGCGCTGTTCGGTGTCGCCCTCCCGCCACGAGCCCGGCGACCCGCTGTACTCGGTGACGGGGACGACGACCGTGACCAGCGCGTGCGACGCGTCGACGATCGAGAACCCGAGCGCCGCCGCGGACCCGGCCTCCGACTTCCCGGTGCCGTCCCAGCCAGCCTGCCGGGGCAGCCCGGCGACCGCGACGTCGGCGAGGCCCTCTGCGTGCGCCTGCGTGTCGGACTCGTCCCACGTGTAGTACGCCTCCGCGAACCGTTCGGCGGTCGACACGGCGAGGGCCTGCGGGAACGTCGCGGAGTACGGCACGCTCCCCGCCGGGGACGGCACGAACATCGTGCGGACGCCGACGAACAGCGTGACGACGGCCGCCGCCGCCACGAGCGCCTGGGTACCCCGCACCCACCGCCTGCGGCCACCGCGCGACCCGAACCCGACGAGGTCCCGCACCATCCCGGCCAGCGGGGTCGCCCGGCGCAGCAGGTCGTCCGGACGCAGCCCCACCGCCGCGCGCTCCCGCTCCGCCCTGGAGGCCCGGCCCGCCGCCGCCTCGGAGGTCGCCGCCTTCGTACGCCCGGCTCGCGCACGCCCCGCTCGGAGCTTCCCGACGACGCGCGCCGTCGTCGCGCCGGTCACAGCGTCGTGCGCGGCTTCCGCCGTGGTCGTCACCGATCCTGCTGCGACCTCGCGCTGCTCCCCCGCGGTCGTTCCGGCATGTCCGGGCCCGCTCGAGACGCCGGAGGACGGAGCACTCGCACCTGCGCCGGTGCGCGCATCGGCGCAGGCATCTGCATAGGCGTCGGCAGGGTCCTCGGCCTCGGAGCCGACAGCGACTGCATCCCCGGCGTTGCTCGAAGCGCTTGCGGAGGCACCGGTCGGTGGAGCCGCAGGGACACCGGTCGGTGGAGCCGCAGGCACACCGGTCGGTGGAGCCGCAGGAGCACCGGCCGGGGTAGCCGCAGGAACACCGGTCGGGGTAGCCGCGGGAACACCGACAGCATCGACAGGAGACTCCCCGGCCCCAGGGGCGAGTGCCGGGGCAACGGGAAGCGGGTTCAACCGAGGGGCAAGAGGTGCAGCAGCGACCGAACCCGGCTTCGGCCGAAGGGCAGTCGATGCGGCGGAGACCGAACCGGTCGACGAGGCGGCCGGTTCACCGGTCGCCGCCACCGCGGGAAGCGTGAGGACCGGCACCGGAGGGACACCCGGGATCGTCGCGTCGACCGTGTCGGCAGTACCGCTCGTCGCTCCGCTCTCGACTTCCCCCGGACGGACGGGCAGTCGCGCAGGGTCGGCGGACGGGACGGACGTGGCGGGCGTGCCCCGGGCCTCCAGGACGGAAGCCGCAGGCGACATGGTCTCGGACCGCAACGGCGACTCGCCTGCACGACGTGTCCACGGATTGGGGGCGGCCGCCTCGGGCGGGAGCGGCCGGGCCCACCCGGCGGCGGTCGGCGTCGGGTCGACCTGTGCACCCGATCGGGCCCGCGGCGAGCGGCGGGTCGGGAACTGCTGGTCCATCGGTTCGTTCTCTCGGTCGGTGCGGCCCGCGCCGCTCGTCAGGGAAGCAGCGGGGACCGGTGGTCAGGGGTGGGGAGTGCGACGGTGCTGTCGGGTGGTGGGAGGACCTCGGCGGCGATCCACGGGAAGACCCAGGTGAAGAGGGCCGCGACTACGGCGAGGAGGAGCACGAGCAACTCGAGGACCTTCAGGGCGGTCGGTCCGGGCAGGAGCCGCCAGACGAGCGGGAGGATCACTGCTCCGCCCCCTGGAGTTCCTTCGGTGTCCCGTCGGCGGCCTGCATCCAGGAGTCGAGCTTCGCGTGCACGACGTACCGTTCCGCGGCGGACCACATCGGGTGGCACGCGGTGAGCGTGAGCCAGCGGTCCTCCGGGGTGGGTTCGACCCCGGGCTGGTTCGGCACCGGGGCGATCGTCTCGGTGTGTTCGGGCGTCACGATCTGGCTGTCGGTGACCTTGTAGACGTACCAGACGTCGAAGTCCTTCGACCTGTCGGTGACCCGCACCACGACGGCATCGCCGGTCTTCAACTCGGCGACCTGGTTGAGCGGCTTGCCGTAGGTGACACGGTGTCCGGCGACGGCGAAGTTGCCGACCGCCCCGGGCATCGCCACCCCGACGTAGTGGCCGAGCCCGATCGTGTTGAGGACACGCGCCCGGTCGGTGCCCTCGGCGATCGGGCGGTCGTAGTCGTGGCCGAACCGCGGGATCTGCATCGAGCCGAAGACGTCTCCGACCTCGCCGGGTTCCTCGAGCACGGGTGCCGGCCCCCGCTGCGGGACGCCCGCGCGGTCCGGTGTCTCGGATTGCCCGAGCCCGTCGAGGATCCGGGTCTGCTCCCGTACGGCCACGACGTCCGTCCACCACGCGGTCCAGATGACGTAGAGGCCGGTTCCGGCACCCGCCAGGATGAGCAACTCGGCCACGAGGGTGAGCAGCACCGAGGCGATGCTCCTCTGCGGCCGACGTCGGCGACCGCGCGTGTCGGCGGAACCGGTCGGTGGCGCGCTCCGGACCCAGGGGTTCTGCTCGAGCGTCTCCGACATCGTGCGTGCTCCTGCTCTGTGTCGTGGTCGAGGACCGCCAACGCGGAGGCGGCAGCGGTCGGGACCGCCACCGCGGAGGCGGCAGCGGCAGCGGTCGGGACCGGCACCGCGGAGGCGGCAGCGGCAGCGGACTGGTCGCGACAGCGATCCCGGTCGCCGTCGTCGTCGCGGTTTCGGTCGTCGTCGCAGCAACGGTCCCGGTCGTCGTCGCGGCAGCGGATCCGGCCGTCGTCGCGGCACCGGATCCGGCCGTCGTCGCGGTTCAGGTCGAGGTCGTCGTCGCGGCGCCGTCGCGCGGACGGCCTCGGCCTCTGCCGCGGCGCGTCGACGAGCGCCCGTCCTGGGGTTCGGTGCGGCTTCCCCGGGCCCGACCGGCCCGGGCGCGCATCGCTGCGCTGACGGGATCCGTGGGCCGGGGCCGGGGGGGCGGCGGGGCCCCGGCCCCCGGACCGGCGCCCCGGGGGGGGGC
>JASCOJ010000058.1 GCA_029959645.1 Microbacteriaceae bacterium PS02332
AGCCAGGCCCGGACAGGAGGCCCGGTACCGGCCAGCACGACCGGTGCCGGGCCTCCCGTGCGTCCGGCCGCGCCGATGTCGTTCGTGCACGAAGGGTAGGGTGACGGGATGGGACAGACGGCCATCGATCCGCTCGCACTCGACCGACAGCTGTGCTTCGCGCTCGCCGCGACGAGCCGGAGCGTGGTCGGGCTGTACCGCGACCTGCTCGAGCCCCTGGGCCTGACGCACCCGCAGTACCTCGTGATGCTCGCCCTCTGGGAGCATGACCCGCGGTCGGTCCGTGCGATCGCCCGGGAGCTCCGCCTCGAGTCCGCGACGCTGAGCCCGCTGCTCAAGCGCCTCGAAGCCGCCGGCTACGTCCGGCGCACGCGCAGCACGGACGACGAGCGCCAGCTCGCCGTCTCGCTCACCACCGCGGGCCGGGCCCTGCGCGAGCGTGCCCGCGAGGTCCCGGTTGCCGTCGCCGACCGCCTCGGCTGGCCGGTCCAGCGCCTCGAGGCACTCAAGGACGAACTCACCGCCCTGCTCGCCCTGGTGGACACCGCCTGATCACGAGTACACTAACGATCAGTACACGAACGGAAGGACGGCGGTGGGACGCTTCAACGGCTGGTACCAGCGGTGGAACAACACGCTGATCGCGAAGATGGGGCCGTCGCAGATCGGTGCCGGGCACGCCGAGGGCGTCGACGACCGCACGGTCGACCGCTCCTGCCCGATCTGTCACAAGCCGCTGTCCCGGCACACCGTGATCCGCCCCGAGGGCCAGGTCCGCTCGTCGACGCTGGTGTGCCCCCGCGACTGACCGCTGCGGTGGCGAGGGCGGAATGCGCACCACCGCCGCCGCGTTGCCACCTTCCGTGAAGCTCTTCGAACCCGCCGAACTCGGCGCCCTCCGACTCAGCAACCGCATCGTCATGGCCCCGCTCACGCGCACCCGCGCCGGTGCGCAGGGGATCCCGAACGACCTGCTCGTCAAGCACTACGCGCAGCGCGCCTCGCTCGGCATGATCGTCACCGAGGGCACCTGGCCCGTCCAGGAGGGTCGCTCCTACCCCGGCCAGCCCGGCATCGAGACCGACGAGCAGATCGCCGGCTGGCGCCGCGTGGCCGACGCCGTCCACGAGCGCGGCGGCACCATCGTCATGCAGCTCATGCACGGCGGCCGCGTCTCGCACCCGGAGATCTCGCAGACGCCGCGCATCGTCGGCCCGAGCGCCGTCGCGGCCCCCGGCCAGACGCACACCGCGTCGGGCAAGGTCGACATGCCGGTCCCCCACGCACTCACCACCGACGAGGTGCAGGAGGCCGTCCAGGGCTTCGTGCAGGCCGCGCGCAACGCCATCGCGGCCGGGCTCGACGGCGTCGAGGTGCACGGTGCGAACGGCTACCTCGTCCACGAGTTCATGTCGTCCACGTCGAACACGCGTGACGACCAGTACGGCGGGTCCCCGGAGAACCGCGCGCGCTTCGCGATCGAGGTCACGACCGCGGTCGCCGAGGCCGTCGGCGCCGACCGTACCGGCATCCGCCTCTCGCCGGAGCACGGGATCCAGGGCGTCATCGAGGACGACGCCGACGACGTCCGCGCCGTCTACACCGCGATCGCCGAGGGTCTCGCGCCGCTCGGGCTCGCCTTCGTCGACGTCCTGCACGCCGAGCCGACCGGTGACCTCGTCCAGCACATCCGCCGCACGGCGAACGCACCGCTCGTCGCCAACTCGGGCTTCAGCGCGATGACGGACCGCGACGAGGCGCTCTCCCTCGTCGAGGGCGGGTTCGCCGAGGCCGTCGCCGTCGGCCGCGCCGCCATCGCCAACCCGGACCTCGCCGAGCGCTGGGAGCAGGACGCAGAGCTGAACGCCCCGCGCCCGGAGCTCTTCTACGGCGACTCCGGCGAGGGCTACGTCGACTACCCGACGCTGGCCGAGGCGCGCGCGACCGTCGCCTGACGCACCCAGCAGACGAACGGGAGGCCCGTGGCGACACCGCTACGGGCCTCCCGTCCGGAGTCCACGCGTCCTAGACTCGCCGCGGGGCTCCGAGGGACGGCGCCCGGAGCGGGGGCGTCGTGTTCGGGAACATCGCAGTCGGCGGGCACCTCGTCGTGCTGCTGCTGATCGTGCTGGTCACCGTCGGTGCCCTGGTGGTGCTGTGGCGCGACCGCACCCGGCGTGACCTCGCGAAGGTCGTCTGGACCGTCGTCATCGTGGTCATCCCGGTCGTCGGGGCGCTCGGGTTCTTCGTGAACTTCGGGCTCGGCAAGCTCGCCGACCACCTGAACCGGCGCGCCGCATGAGCGTCCTGGTGCTGCTCGCGCTGCCCGTCGGGCTGCTGCTCGCCGTCGCACTCCTCGTGCCGCTCGTCCGCGGGTCGATGCGGAAGGGGCCGACGCAGCTCCAGCAGGAGGCCGAGGCGCGGGAGGCGCGGGAGCGCCGACGCGAGGAGCGGCAGCGCCACTGACAGCCGCTGACCACCTGCGCAGCGGCACCAGGACGGCGTCGTCAGCGGTCAGCCGTCGTCAGCGAGCGGCCGCCGTCAGGAGAGGCCGGTCCGGGTCGGTCGTGGTCCGCGCCGTCCCAGAGGTCGGCGCACGCGACCGGCTCTGCGCCGGCCGTCCGGAGGTACTCGCCCGCGCCACGGTCGCCGTCGTCGGCGGCGTCGAGCGCGGCCGTCAGCGCGTCCCAGTGCGCCCGTCCGACGAGCACCGGATGGCCGGGCCGCCCGTCGTGCACCGCACGCCGGAGCAGCGACCGTCGGTCCGCCTCCCCACCGAGCACTCGGCGGACGGCGGCGGCCGGCAACCCGGGCAGGTCGACGAGCGACACGAGGACCGCGTCGACGTCGTCGTCGGCGCGGACAGCACGCAGGCCGGCAGCGAGGGACACACCGAGACCGTCCGCCCACGCCTCGGCGACCACCACGCGGACCGACGGCCGATCGGGGACCAGGACACGGGCCTCCTCGGCCGAGGCGCCGAGCACGACGACGACGCCGTCGCACCCGCCGTCGAGCAGCGCCTCGACCGCGAGGTGCAGCCACGGGCGACCAGCCGCCGAACGGACGAGCGCCTTCGGCCGGCCCATCCGGCTCCCCGCACCGGCGGCGAGCAGCAGGCCGACGACGCGCTGCGGTGGACCGGCGGCGACGGGGACGGGCGTCACGGACGGCCGGTCAGACGAACCCGGGCAGCGACGTCCAGGCTGCCGGCGCTCCGGCGACGCCGTCCTGGACGACGGTGCCGGAGATCAGCCCGTAGGGGCGGTCGGCGGCGAAGAACACCTCGCCCGGGTTCTCGAGGCCGAACGGCGCCAGGTCGACCAGGAAGTGGTGCTTGTTCGGCATCGAGAACCGGACCTCGGCGATCTCCGGGAACGTCTCGATGGCAGTGCGCCCCATCGCGAAGAGCGTCTGCTGGAGGGCCAGGGAGTGCAGGTCCGCGAAGGTCGCGAGCATCCGCTCGAGGACACCGGCGTGCACCGCGTCGAAGTCCATCCCCGCGGCCACCGCCTCAGGCGTGTAGCGCCACCGTGCCGTGACCGAGGTGGCGAGGATGCGGTCGTCGGTCTCGCCGAGGGTGGTGTACCCGTCGCGGGGGAAGCCGTGGAACTCGCTGCCCGTCGACTTCAGCACGGTGAGGTCGGTCACGCCCGCGATGACGTGCACGTCGTCGCCGTCCACCTGCACGACCGCCGTCCGGGTGCCGGCACCGGCACGGACGAAGGCGTGGTCGTGTTCGCGACCGGCGACGGGGATGCGGGACCACGCGTGCTGCTCGGCGGACAGCGTGGCGCCGTCGTACCAGTCGAAGGCGGTGGTGAAGTGCCGGCCGAGGCGGAGCAGGAACTCCTCGGGGCTGTGCACGCCGTGCTCGCGGGCGAAGGCGTAGACGGTGTTCTTCTGCGTGTCCGTCGCGAGGACCTTCGCGTTGTCGCCGTCGGTGTACGAGTCGGCGAGTGCCCGTCCCCGCAGCTGCGTCGTGACGGTGAGGTCCTCGATCTCGTGCCGGGCGGTGTCGCGCGTGACGCGGACCAGGCGGACCTCAGCCTTGCCGTACTGGTTCGCGCCGAGGTGCACGGTCGTGCTGGTCGTGCTCGGGACGGTGTCGATGCGCTGGGTGGTGGCCATGCGGGTCAGCTCCCTCGGTAGGTGGAGTGGGCGTACGGGCTGAGGAGGAGCGGCACGTGCAGGTGCACGACCGGCCCCTCCGGCACGGAGAAGACGACGACGGCCCGGGGGTGGAACGCCACGGTGTCGAGCGCGGACCAGTACGCGCCGGTGGCGAAGGTGATCGTCCACTCGCCCGGCTCGAGGCGGTCCGGCCCGAGGTCGCCGATGCGGCCGTCGGCGTCGGTGGTGCCGGTCGCGACGACGGTGCCGTGCGCGTCGGTCACGGTCACGGCGACGCCGCTCGCGGGCCGGCCGTTCGTGGTGTCGAGCACATGGGTGCTGAGGTGGCTCATGCGACGCTCCGCCCGAGTCGGAGCAGGGCGATCTCGCGGAGCTGCTCGGCGACCTCGGCCCGCTCGGTGACGTCGTCGTTCCCGAGTCGGCGCCGGAGCTCACCGAGCACGTCGTCGGCGCTGCGACCGGCCGCGCGGACGAGGAACACCCGGTCGAACCGCTCCTCGTAGTCGGCGTTGCCGTCGTGGATCGCCGCCGCCGTCGCGATGTCGGCATCGGCGGAGGCGGACTGCTCGAACCGGGAGGCCGCGGCCGACGCCCCGTCACCCGCCGGCCGGTCGCCGATCCGCGGGTGCTCGGCGAGCGCCGCGTCGACCTCGTCATCCGTCCAGCTGCGGGCGAGCGCCTCGGCCGCTGCGGCGAGGGCCTCGGTCGACCCGTACGGCCGCCCGGCGAGGACGGCGTCGACCCAGCGCGGGACGGCAGCCCAGCTCGACACGAGGCCGCGGGCAGCGTCGTCGTCGAGCCGGTCGAAGTCGGCGACGCTCGTGCTCGGTGCAACGGTCATGTCCCGGAGGATGGCACCCCCGTGTTTCGGGGAGACGTCCGGGACGTCACGGCTCGTGGACGCAGGTCTCCACCGGGTGTGCGCTGCCCGTAACGCCGCTGAAACACCGGTTCCCTAGCGTTGCCGACACGTCGGGAGGTCCGGCGAGAGGACACCGACAGGAGGCGACCATGGCCTGGACCCGCGGCATGATCGCGCACGGTCGACGAGGGGCGAGCACAGCCGTCCCCGCCCGCCCTGCCCTGATCGGACCCCTGCATGGACCTCGTCTCCGTCCGCACCGTGCGGACGCCGTCGCACCGCGACGACCTCGCCCTCTCCCCCGGTGACCGCCCGCTCGGTGGCGGCACCTGGCTCTTCTCCGAGGAGCAACCGGGCCTGACCGGTCTCGTCGACCTCACGACGCTCGGGTGGCCGGACGTCGAACGGACGCCCGGCACGCTGACGATCGCGGCGACGTGCACGATCGCCACGCTCCTCCGGGTGCAGCCGGACCCGTCGTGGACCGCCTGGCCGCTCGTGGCGCAGTGCGCGAACGCCCTGCTCGCCTCGTTCAAGGTCTGGAACGCCGCGACCGTCGGCGGGAACGTGGCGGTCGGCCTGCCCGCCGGGGCGATGACGGCGCTGCTCGCGACGCTCGACGCGACCGCGGTGGTCTGGACCGCGGACGGCGGGGAACGCCGGGTGCCGGTCGCGGACCTGGTGGTCGGGGTGCGCACCCTCGACCTGCGGCCGGACGAGGTGATCCGCTCGTTCGCGGTCCGGGAGGCCGTGCTCACGAGCACGACCGGCTTCCGTCGGGTGTCGCTCAGCCCGCACGGCCGGTCCGGCGCGCTGGTCACCGCGCGGTGGACGACGACCACGAGCGAGTTCGTGCTCGTCGTCACGGCCGCCACGCCGCGGCCGCTCGTCCTCCGGTTCCCGACCGTCCCGGGCACGGCCGACCTCGACGACGCCCTGCGAGCCCACCGGGACTGGTACGACGACCCGCACGGCTCCCCCGCCTGGCGCCGCGCGGTGAGCACCCGCTTCGCGCACGAGCTCCGCGACGAGGCCGCGGCGAGCGCCGGCACGACCGGCGGCTCCGGGCCCTCCGACACCACGGCGGTGCGCTGATGCGGCTCGAGGTCGACGGCACCGTGCTCGACGTCGCTCCGCTCCCCGGCCAGGTCCTCCGCACCCTGCTCCGTGAGCACGGCGTCACCGCGGTCAAGAAGGGCTGCGACTCGGGCGACTGCGGCGCGTGCTCCGTGCTCGTCGACGGCACGCCCGTGCACTCCTGCATCACGCCGGCGCACCGGCTCGACGGCGCTGCCGTGACCACGGCCGCGGGCCTCGGCACCCCCGAGCACCCGCACCCCCTGCAGCGCGCGTTCGCCGACGCCGCCGCGTTCCAGTGCGGGTTCTGCACCGCCGGGATGGTCGTCACGGCGTCGACGTTCACCGACGAGGACCACGCGGACCGACACCGGAAGCTCAAGGGCAACCTCTGCCGCTGCACCGGGTACCGGGCGATCGAGGACGCCCTCGACGGCACCACGAACACCGCGTGCGCGACCGCCGGTGCCGCGGTCGGCACCTCCGTCGCCGCCCCCGCCGCGATGCGGGTCGTGACCGGCCGGGAGGAGTACACGCTCGACGTCCCCGCCGCTCCGGCCGTCCGGGCCACCGAGGCCCTGCTCCACATCGCGGTCCTCGGCAGCCCGCACCCGCACGCGCGGATCACCGCGATCGACACCGCGGCGGCCGAGGCCCTGCCCGGGGTGCACGCCGTGCTCACGCACGCCGACGACCCGGGCGTGCTGTTCTCCACGGGCCGGCACGAGTCCCGCCTCGACGACCCCGACGACACGCTCGTGTTCGACACGGTGCTGCGCTTCCGTGGCCAGCGCGTCGCGGCGGTCGTGGCCGACAGCGTCCGGATCGCCGAGCAGGCACTCGGCCTCGTCGCCGTCTCGTACGAGGTCCTGCCGAGCGTCCACGACGTCGACGCGGCCCGCCGGTCGGGCGCCCCGCTCCTGCACGGTGGGAAGACGACCGTCGAGCACCGGATCGCCGAGCCCGCGCGGAACGTGGTGGCGAGCCTCCATGCCGAGACCGGGGACGTCGACGACGCGCTGGACGCGTCCGACGTGACCGTCGACGGGACCTGGCGGACGGGCCGCGTCTCGCACGCGGCCCTCGAGACGCACGCCACCCGCGGGTGGGTGGACCCGGACGGGAGGCTCGTGCTGCGGACCGCCACGCAGGTCCCCTTCCTGGTGCGGGACGAGATCGCGCGCGTCTTCGGCCTCGACCCGGCGCGCGTCCGGGTGGTCGCGAAGCGGGTCGGCGGCGGGTTCGGCGGCAAGCAGGAGATGCTCACCGAGGACGTCGTCACGCTCGCCGTCCTCCGCACCGGACGGACCGTGCAGTACGAGTTCAGTCGGCGCGACGAGTTCACGATCGCGCCCACCCGACACCCGATGCGGGTGCGGGTACGACTGGGTTCGTCCGCCGACGGGTCGCTCACGGCGATGCACGTCGACCAGGTGATGGACACCGGCGCGTACGGCAACCACGGCGTCGGCGTCATGTTCCACTCGGTCAGCGAGTCGGTCGCGGTGTACCGGTGCCCGGTGAAGCGCGTCGACGCCGAGTCGGTCTACACGAACAACCTGCCGTCGGGGGCGTTCCGCGGGTACGGGCTCGGGCAGGTCGTGTTCGCGATCGAGTCGGCGATGGACGAGCTCGCACGCCGGCTCGGCATCGACCCGGTGGAACTCCGTCGGCGGAACGTCGTCGTCCCGGGCGACCCGCTCGTCGTGACCGACCCGCACGAGGAGACCGACCTGCGGTGGGAGGGCAGCTACGGGCTCGACCAGTGCCTGGACCTGGTCGAGGACGCCCTCGCCGGACCGCTCCCCGAGGTGCCGCGGATGGACGGTCCGGTGCTGGACGACTCCCCGGACTGGGCGTTCGGCACGGGCGTCGCCCTCGCCGCGATCGCCACCATGCCGCCCCGAGGGCACCACGCCCACACGTCGGTGGAACTCCTGCCGGGCGGCCGCTACCGGATCGGCGTCGGCACGGCCGAGTTCGGCAACGGCACCACGACCGTGCACACCCAGCTCGTCGCCACCGCGCTCGGCACCACACCCGACCGGGTCGACGTACACCAGTCCGACACCGACGCCGCCCGGTACGACACCGGGGCGTTCGGCTCCGCCGGGGTCGTCGTCGCCGGCCGTGCCCTGTACGCGGCGGCACGGGCCCTGCGCGAGGACATGACCGCACGGGCCCTCGCGATCGCAGCCGCCCGGACGCCTCGGACCGCCTCCGGGGTGCTCGGCCCCGCGGTGGTGGTCGAGGTGGACGGCGTCCGGGTCGGCGACGAGGTCGTCGGACACGCGGAGCTGCTCGCCGAGGGGCCGCTCGTCGCGCACGGCACCCACGACGGGACCCCGCGGTCGCTCGCCTTCACCGTGCACGGGGCCCGCGTCGCCGTGCACCGGCCCACCGGTGAGGTCCGGGTGCTGCAGAGCGTGCAGGCCGTCGACGCCGGCACCGTCCTCAACCCGGAGCAGCTCCGGGGCCAGGTCGAGGGCGGCGCAGCACAGGCGATCGGGTCGACGCTCTCCGAGGAGGTCGTGCTCGACGACACCGGACGGGTGACGACGGACTCGTTCCGGAACTACCGGGTGCCGAAGATCTCCGACGTGCCCCGGACCCAGGTGCTGTTCGCCGAGACGCACGACCCGCTCGGGCCACTCGGCGCGAAGTCGATGAGCGAGGCGCCGTACAACCCGGTGGCACCCGCGATCGCGAACGCCGTGCGGGACGCCCTCGGCGTCCGGCCGTACTCGCTCCCGATGACCCGCGACCGCGTGTGGGCGCTCGCGAACCCGACCGACACCGGAGGTGCGTGATGTTCGAACTGGCACCGCGCCTCCTGGCCGTCCTCGACGCCGGCGACCCCGTCGTCGTCGCGACCGCGGTCGACGTCCAGGGCAGCGCGCCCAGCGGCACCGGCACCTCGATGGCCGTCCTGCCCGGCGGACACGTCGTCGGGACCATCTCGGGCGGCTGCGTCGAGGGGTCGCTGTACGGGACGGCAGAGGAGGTCCTCGCGACCGGCGAGCCCGTCCTCGAACGGTTCGGGTTCGACGACGCGGCAGACGACCCGGACGCCGTCTGGGCGCCGGGCCTCCGGTGCGGTGGCCGCGTCGAGGTGCTCGTGCACCGGGTGCTGCCGACCGACACCGCCGTGGTCGACGCCCTCCGTGCCGCGGCGGCGGGGACGCCGACGTCGCTCGGGCTCTCCCTCGAGCCGGGGTCCCTCGCCGTGGTCGTCCCCTCCTCGGACGGCTGCCGGACCCGGGTCTTCACCGAGTACGGCGGCGGCCGTGCGCGGTGCATCGTCGTCGGGGCCGTTGAGTTCGCCGTCGCGGTGACGAACACGGCCGCGATGCTCGGCTACGCCGTCACCGTCGTCGACCCGCGGCCGGTGTTCCTCACCGACCAGCGGTTCCCCGCGGCGCAGGAGCTCGTCGTCGGCTGGCCGCCGCGGGTGCTCGCGGACACCGCCATCGGCCCGGACACCGTCGTCGTGCTGCTCTCGCACGACGACCGGTTCGACGCCGAGGTCCTCGACCTGGCCCTCCGCCGCGGCGCCGGGTACGTCGGGGCGATGGGGTCCCGGCCGACGCATTCGTCGCGGATGGAGGCGCTCCGGGCGATGGGCACCCCGGACCTCGACCGGCTGCGCTCCCCGATCGGACTCGACCTCGGCGCCGAGACCCCGGCCGAGACGGCGCTCTCGATCATGGCCGAGGTCGTCGCGGTCCGCCGGGGCGCGAGTGGGGCACCGCTCGTCGGCGGCAGCGGCGCGATCCACCGGCGGGCACTGGCCGCGCGCTGAACGCCGCCGCCGACGCTGAACGGTCCGTCACGGGGTGCGGACGAGCCCACGCACCCACGCGTCGACCTCGCGCTGCGAGCGGAGGCGGACGACACGCAGCCCGGGCCGCTCCCGCTCCGCCGCCGCGACCCGGGCCCGGATCCGCGCCCGGCCCCTCCAGCCCCACCGGACGATGTGGTCCGGGTTCCCGAAGAAGGTCCACAGCGGCGGTTCGACGTTCCCGTTCCAGAGTTCGCTGTGGTGCACGGAGCGCCGCACGGTGCGGAGGACCAGCCGGGCCATGTGGCGGACCGCCCGGTGGTCGAGGAAGACCAGGGTGTCGGCACGGCGGACCAGGAGGTCGCCGAGCTGCGTCGTGTACGACCACTCGGTGGTCCACGCCGGCTCCCGCGTGAACCGCTCGACCGCGTCGACGAAACCGGGCTGCTGGGTCCAGCCGGGGCCGTGGAAGAGCGCGTCCAGCTCGGTGTGCGGGAGCCCCGCGGCCTGCTCGACCCGGCGGGCGAGGGTGGTCTTGCCGACCCCGGCCGGACCGGCGACGAGGACGCGCCGCGGCGGTGGGGTCCCGGAGCGCTGCGCGTCAGCCGTCCCGTCGCACGTCATGCCGCGACTCTCTCATGCTGCTCGTCTCCCCGCAGAGTCAAGCGTCGTCGTCCTCGCGCAGGTACCCCGTGGCCGGGTCGATCTCGGCGAGGTACGAGCGGATGCTCCGAGTGATGGCGTCGTCGGTGGTCTCGGCCATGACCGCGACGATCTGCTCCGGAGTGGCACCGGCGCCGCCGGCGAGGGTGCCGCCGAACCCGTACCCCGGGTTCGAACCGGTGAGCCATGTCACACGGTGTGTCAGGCCGTCAACCGTGACCCGGAAGGTTCCCCGTCGACGACGAGCTCGTGCCCCTGAGGACGTCGTGCTCGGGCCGTCCGACGTCGTGCCAGCCGTACGGTCCCGCGAGGGCGTGCAGCCTGGCGTGTTCCACCGGGTCGGTCACCCGCCAGCCGTAGTTCTCCGCGATGACGTGGCTGACGCCGTCGACGTCGACTCGGACGCGGGACGGTCCGAGTCCGGAGGTCTGGACCTCCTCGTCGGTCCAGATGAGGAACTGCCCGACCCAGTCGGTGGCGTCCTCGGCCGGCATGTACAGCCACCACTGGGGCGCCCCCGACGACGGCAGCCCGACGCGCAGCCGCGCCGAGGACGTCCCGTCGGTGCAGGTGACCGACAGCACCCCGTCCTCCGCCAGGACGTCGGTCACGACGTAGCCGTCGCGGGGCCGGGCGGTGCGGAACGCGGCGACGATCGCGTCATCGATGATCACGCGCCGATCCTCCCACCCGCGGGTCGACCCGTGCCGCTACGAGCGGCTCCGCCTGCGCACCGGGCAGACTGGTGCCGGGCGGGGCGAGGGGCCGCCGCTCGACGAGGAGGAACGCGTGGGGGAACCGCTGAGCGCTGCGGAACGGGAGCGTCGGCGCGCCGAGCAGCAGGCGCGCAACCGCAAGCGCCGGAAGCGCCGTGCGCGCCGGACCGCTCTCCGCTCCCAGTTCGACTGGCGTGGCCGCCCGGTCCCGGCGCTCGGATGGTGGGTCGCGCTCGTCGCCGTCGTCGCGGGCGGCCTCTTCGGCTACGGCGCCGAGGCCCGCGAGCCCGGCGTCGTCGACCCGGTCCACGCACTCCTCGTGGCCGCGACGGGCGTCGCTGTCAGTGTGGTGTGGGGTGCGGTCGTCCTGGTGTCGGTCGGCAACATCCCGGCAGGTCTGGTGATGACCGCGAGCGTGTTCGTCGCGTTCGTCCTCGTCGGCCAGCGGGCGCCGGCAGCGGTGAGCGCCGGGATCGTCTCGGTGGTGGCCGGGTGGATGGTCGGCATCCACCTCCGGTACCTGCTGGTCAGACGCCGACGACCACCCACGCCGGTGCGTCTGGTCGACCGAACCGCGGACCGTCGTTCCGCTCCGCTGACGGACCGGGAGCGGACCGACGTGTGGTTCCGCGGCGGCGCCGGTGTGTTCGGCCTCGTGTTCGTACCGGCCATCACGCTCGTCGGCAACCCGAGCGCGGGCTCGACACTCCTCGTGCTGCTCGCACTCGCGCTCGCCTGGGGCCTGCCGACCGGGTGGTGGACGGGCATGGCGGCGAGCAGCCACGCCATCGGTGGTGCCCCCATGATCGCCGCGAGCTGGGGTGCCCTCTTCGCCGCGTTCGGGGCCGGCGGCTTCGGCGGGACGCGCGTCATGCTCCTCGGGACCTACAGCGCCCTCATGCTCGGATACGTCGCCCGACGCCTGTACGAGGCACGGGTGGGTCGCTGGCCGCGTGGTTGTCCGCCGAAGCCGTCCGGACGCGCGCCCGTCCGGTGACGGGCCAGGGTCAGCTCCCCGCCGGTGTCCGGCAGGCTGAGGATGTCGTCGCTGTCCTGCGGCACGACGATAAGCGACCCGTCGTCGCCGGCGCTCTTCAGCGCCACGGTCCTCGGGACGCCGCCGGTCCGCGGCTCAGACCGGCGTCCGCTGCAACCGCTCGGACAGACGCGCCGCGACCTCGCGCTCGTCGGCCGTGACGAGCCTCCCGTCCCGCACCACCACGCGCCCGCCGACGACGACGTGCCGGGGCCGCCGCCCCGGGGACGCCCACAGCAGGCCCGCGACCGGGTCCGCCACACCGGCGTCGGCGACACCGGACACGTCCCACACGCACAGGTCCCCCGCGGACCCGGCACCGAGGTGCCCGAGCTCCGGACGCCCGAGTCCGGTCGCCGAACCCTCCGTCGCCATGCCGAGCACCTGCCGGGCGGGCAGCTGCGGACCGACGAGTGCCGACACCTGCATCGCGAGCCGCGCGTCCGCGAGGAGGTGCCCCGCGTCGTTGCTGCCACCACCGCTCGTGCCGAGGCCGACGGCGATGCCCGCCGCGGCGAGCCGGGCGACCGGCGCGATCCCCCACCCCATCGGGACGTCGCAGCCGGGCGCGTGCGTCGCCGTGACCCCGGCGGCGGCGAGCCGGGCGATCTCGTCCTCGGTGACGTCGCAGAGGTGCGCGACCGTGACGTCGGGGGCCAGCCACCCCCACTCCTCGAGGAGGTCGAGCGGACGCTTCCCGTACCGCTCGAGCGCGATCGCGGTGTCCACCTGCTCGTTCGCCTGCGTCCGACGCCGGAGGCCGTGCCGCGCCGCGACCTCGCCCAGTGCGCGGAACGTCGCCTCGCCGTCGGAGTGCACGCCCGCCGGTCCGACGGCGACCTGCAGCAGCCCGTCGGGGTCGACCCCGCCGACGGCCTGTGGGTCGAGCAGTCCGGTCACGATCGCCTCAGCGGACTCACCGGCGCGGTCCGGGTCGTCCCGCGCCGACCCCCGGACGAAGACGAGCCGTCCGCCGAGTCCCCGGACGGCGTCGACCGTGGCCGCGGCGAGCGCCACGGTGTCCGCGCCGGTCGCGTCCCCGGGCCAGTTGAGGTGGTGGTCGGCGATCGTCGTGACGCCGGACAGGAGGCCCTCGGCGGCTCCGGCCGCCGCGGCCAGTCCGTAGAGCTCCGGGTCGTGTCCCACCTGCCCGTAGGCCGCGGCCATCGTCGGGAGCCAGTCCGCCATCGGGACTCCGCGCGTGCCCGGGAGCGTGCGGAACGCCGTCTGGAGCAGGTGGTGGTGCGCGTTGACCAGCCCCGCAGTGACCACGCACCCGGTGGCGTCGAGAGTCGTCGCCACCGGACTGCCGTCGTCGACGAGGACGTCACCGTCCCGTTCGGCGCGGGGGTCGACGAGGACGCGGAGGGCACCGGTGACGGTCAGCATGCAGCGTTTGTAGCAGAGCGCTGTTTCGGGGCGATGACGAACGGGTGCTCGCCCGCCGCTCGGTCCTCGTCGTCTCATGGATGAGCCGCTTCTGCTGCGGTTCTCATCCATGAGACAGCGACCGCGCGCCCAGGTCGTCGTGGGACGTCGAGTCACGGGTAGATTGCCGCCGTGGACGAGTACCGCCGACACGGCAGTCGGACAGCGGTGTGGGCCGGGACCGCGTTGGCCCCGTCGCGATCAGCAGTCGATGCCGACACCGAGGTGTGGTTCGCGCTGCCGTCGGACTCGGGCCGGGTGGTCTGGGAAGCGCTGAACGCGGCAACGGTCGGCCCCGGCCTGGCCGAACTCCGCGGAGTGCCGGCATGGGTACACGGAGTGCACTTCGGCGACGTCGTGACGACCGTCGAGTCAGCAGAGGGCAGACTCGTCGGTGTCGCAGTCCATCGACGCGGGGCTCAAGCGACCTTCCGCCTCTGGCTCGGCGAGGACCCCCGCCTCGCCGCCTCGTGGCGTGGGATCGCCGAGCGGTACGCCGAGCGCGGGTGCCTCGTCGACGTGGTCTCGGAGCAACTCATCGCACTGTCCTGCCCCGTCGGATCGGCGCCACTGATCCGCGGGATGCTCATCGAGGAGGAGTCGACCACGGCTCTCGTGTTCGAGGACGGCGGCTGACGCCCGTTCTACGTCAGGACCACCTGCGCGTGGATGAGGATGTCGTGCAGGTCGGGACGCAGGGCTTCCTGCGACGACGTCTGCACCCGCACGATGAGTGCCGCGCCGGGCTTGGCGAACGCGCGGGCGACGGTCGCCGACCACGTCCCGTCGGAGTTCTGTCCGGCGATCGACAGGAACTGCGCGGCACCACCCGCGTCCGTCGGGAGGAGCTGCTCCTCGAGCCGGTCGGCGGGCATCCCCGCCGCCGTGAACAGCTGCTCGGTGGCCGCCCGGTCGCCGATCGTCGGGTCGAGGTCGGTGACACGCTGCTGCGTCACGGTCGCGACCGAGCCGTCGGACTTCGTGTACTCCCGGGAGCCCGCGTTCGGGTCCTCCCCGGTTTGCTCCCAGTCGCCGAGCGCGGAGACCTCGAGGCCGAACGCCGGCAGCGTGTCCGCGGACAGTGCGGCGCCGTCCTCGAACGTGAGGTCCTTCGCCACCGCAGCATCCGCGGTCCGTTCGGCCGACGGTGTCGCGGCGGGCGTCGACGCGTGCGAGGTCGGACGCCGCGCGGCTGGCGAAGCGTCGTCCGCACCGGCGCAGCCGGCGAGTGCGAGCACCGCGATCACGGCGACCGCGCCCGCCGTGGTGATCCTGGACGTGATGGTCATGTGGTTCCCCCTCGTCTCCGCCGCGCCCCCTGCGCAGCGTGAGTCCGCGTCCGAGCATACGAGTGGTGCCACCGCCGTGTCCGCGCTGGTCGACCGCGGCCGACCGCTGCGGACCAGCACGGTGGCGGATGCGCAGCGGGAAACCGGCCGGGAACACCCGCGAAACACCGGCTCCCTAGGGTCCCCTCATGACCCAGACCCTGATCCGCGGCGGGTGGGTGCTCACCGCCGCCACCGAAGCCTCCGCCACGCCGTCCGCGATCCGGGACGGCGCGGTGCTCCTCGACGGAGATCAGGTCGCCGCGGTCGGCACCTTCGCCGAGCTGTCGGCGGCGCACCCGGAGGCGATCGTCCGCGGCGGGGCGAACGACATCGTCACGCCGGGCTTCGTGAACACGCACGGGCACTTCAGCGAGGGGCTCATCACGGGCATCGGCTCGCAGTACACGCTGTGGGAGTGGTTGAACGCGCTCATCGCGCACGTGAACCCGGTGATGACCCGGGACAAGGCGTACGCGGGCACGATGTTGCAGGGCATCCAGATGCTCCGGAGCGGCGTCACGACCGCGAACGACATGTTCTGCTCGGACCCGATCCCCGGTGACCCCGCGACGCCGGGGGTCGTCCAGGCGCTCGAGGAGCTCGGCCTCCGGGGCGTGGTGTCGTTCGGCAGCGGTGACGTCGACCGCGGCTTCGGCCCGGCGCCGATCCTCGAGGAGTTCGACGCCCTCCGCGAGGCCGCCGACGCCAGCCGGTACAGCACCTTCCGCGTGGGGATGTCCTCGATCGGCCGGTACACCGACGCCGCGTGGGAGGAGCACATCGGCTACGCGGTCGACGGCGGCCACGGCATCCACGTGCACGTGCACGAGGTCCGCGAGGAGGTCACCGCCGCCCGCCAGCGCACCGGCAAGACCGTCGTCGGGCACGCCGAGGCGACGGGCATGTTCCGCGTCCCGGTGATCGCCGCGCACAGCGTCTGGATGGACCGCGAGGACCGTGAGACCTACGCGGCGAACGGCGTCGGCGTGGCGCACAACCCGGTGGCCAACGGGATCCTGGCGAGCGGGATCGCCCCGGTGGCGGAGCTCCGCGCCCTCGGCATCCCGGTCGGCATCGGGGTCGACGGACCGGCCTCGAACGACGCGCAGGACTTCCTGCAGGCGATGAAGACCGCGGCGCTCCTGGCACGGATCCGGGACCTGCAGGCGACCGCGATGACCGCCCGCGAGGCGTTCGAGATGGGCACGATCGGCGGCGCGACCGCACTCCGGATGGAGGCCGAGATCGGGTCGCTCGAGCCCGGCAAGCGCGCGGACCTCGTGGTGTTCGACGGTGAGAGCCCGACCCTCGCGAACGTCCACGACCCGTTCCAAGCGGTCGTGTTCGTGGCCGGCAGCCGCGAGGTGAAGGACGTCTGGGTCGACGGCGAGCTCAGCCTCGCCGACTTCGAGGTCACCCGCGTCGACGTCCGGGAGGCCGTGGCCCGCTCCCGGCCGCTGGCTCGCCAGCTCGTCGAGCAGGCCGGGCTGGAGCGCCTGTCGGCGCTGACGGGTGCACCGCTGGACGACACGGAGCGCCCCTAGCCGCAGCTCCGCACCGCCGAGCGGACACAGCACCGCGCTGCTCCGTGGTGCGGTGTCCGTCGCGCGGTGCTGTGCGGCGCGTCAGAGCTCGAGGACCAGACGCGGGCAACCCACCGCGGCGCGGCTCACGCAGACCATCATCGTGCGGTCGTCGGCCTGCTCGGCGGGGCTGAGCACGGTGTCCCGGTGGTCGACCGAGCCCTCGAGGACGGGCGTCTCGCACGTGCCGCAGGTGCCCTCCCGGCACGAGGACAGCACGAACGCACCGGCGTCCTCCGCGACCTCGAGGAGGGTGCGGTCAGCCGGCACGGTGATCGTCGTGCCGGTCAGGGTGAGCTCGACCTCGAACGACTCCCCCGGGGCGTCGACGTCCGCGGCCGGTTCGAACCGCTCGACGCGGACGCTGCCGGCCGGCCAGTGCGCCGCCGCTGCCTCGACGGCGTCCATGAGCCCGCGCGGGCCGCAGCAGTAGACCACGGCGTCCCGCGGTGCGGCGAGCAGTCCGACCACGTCCAACCGCGGTGCCTCGTCGGCCGCGGCGAGCACGACCTGGTCGGGGTGCGCGGCCAGGAGCTCGTCGGCGAACGCCATCCGGTCGCGGGAGCGCCCGGCGTAGTGCAGCTCCCACGGCGTCCCGGCCTGCTCGGCCGCGGCGATCATGGCGCTGATCGGGGTGATGCCGATCCCGCCGGCGACGAACACCGCGGGACGGCCGGGGTCGAAGCCGAAGTGGTTGCGCGGGCCGCCGACGGTGACCTCGTCGCCGACGCGGAGCACGTCGTGCACTGCGACCGACCCACCGCGGCCGGACGCCTCGCGGAGGACCGCCACGCGCCAGTGCCCGTCGTCCGTCGTGGTGACGAGGGAGTACTGCCGTTCGGTGCCGGGCGCGATCTCGAGGTCGACGTGGGCGCCGGGTTCCCAGACGGGCAGCGGCGTCCCGCCGACCGGTGCGAGGTCGAGCGTCACGACGTCCGTGGCCACCCGCTGGCGCGCCGCGACCCGCATCCGGTGCCGGGCGTCCGCGTGCGCCCCGACAGCAGCGAGTGCGCCGTTGCTGATGCCCGCGGTCATGCGCCCGCTCCGGCTCGCGGGGTCTCCTTGACGACGATGAGGTGGAACGCGCTGCCGTCGGCACTGCACCATCGGTGTCCGGTGCCACCGCGGTAGTACGCCGAGTCACCCGGGCCGAGGCGGAGCACCTCCTGGCCGCGGAGGTCGAGCACGACGTCGCCGGCGAGCACGGTGAGGAACTCGTCCTCGCGGTGCTCGAAGTAGTCCCCGAGGTCGGTGTTGTCCCCCTTCCACTCGAGCGGCTCGAAGGCGTGCGGGCCGGCGTGCACGAGGAGCCTCGCCTCGCCGCTGGAGAACGGCCCGCGGGCGCCCTCGCCGGCGCGGAGCACCTCGGGGCCGCGGTCGTCGGGCTCGTCCCGGGCCGGGGCACCGGCGGCGAGGAGGGCGACCTGCGTGGTGTCGAGTGCGGCGGCGATCTTCTCGAGCGACACCATGCTCGCGCGGGAGTGCCCGCGTTCGACCTGGCTGAGGAACGGGTGCGACAGGCCGGTCCGTTCCGCGAGCTGCACGAGTGTCAGCCGTGCGGAGCGCCGGAGCGCCCGGACGTGCTCGCCGACCAGGCGGGCCTGTTCGTCGACGACCCGGTCGGCTGCGGGCAGGTCGCTGTCGGGCAGGAGTTCGGTGTGCATCGTGCTCCGATCGGGGGTGCGGTCGGGGCGGGCCGTTCCGTGCGCCCCATCTCGTCACAGTCGGCAACCGGGGCGAAACGGGTGGGAAACACGGCCCACCTAGCATCGTGGATGTTGATGCGATCAACATTGTCACACACGATCGAGAGGGCCTCTTGGACACGTCACTGCCCCGCCCGGTCGCCCTCCTCCGGTCCGCGCTCCTGCCCGACGGCCGACTCGTGGACGTCGCGATCGAGGGCGACACCGTCGCCGCGGTCGCCCCCGCCGGCACGCTCTCCGCCGCCGCCGAGGACACGCTCGACCTCGAGGGACGCCTGCTCCTGCCCGCGCCGGCCGAGCCGCACGCGCACCTCGACAAGGCCCTCAGTGCCGACCGCATCGACCCGCCGCTCGGCGACCTCGGTTCCGCGATCACCGCCTGGGCGGAGTACGCGACGACGATGACCGTCGAGGAGATCGCCGACCGGGCCCGGACGCAGGCCCTCGCGATGCTCGCCACCGGCACCACCGCGGTGCGCACCCACGTCGACGTGCTCAGCGCCGGCGGCAGCGCGACCGTCGCCGAGGCCGTCCGCGGCGCCCAGGCCCTCGTGCAGGTCCGGGACGAGCTCGCCGACCTCATGGACATCGAGCTCGTCGCCCTCGCCGGCCCGCTCGCCCCGGACGCCCACGTCGAGGCCGTCCTCGACCTCGGCGTCGACCTGGTCGGCGGCGCCCCGCACCTCGCCGAGGACCCGCACGGCGACGTCGACCGGCTGCTCGCCATCGCCCGGCGCCGCGGGGTCGGCGTCGACCTGCACGCCGACGAGAGCCTCGACGGCCCGGTCACCCTCGACCACTACGCCCGCTCGGTCCGCGACTGGCCACGCGACCGGCAGTACTCCGCCGGGCACTGCGTCCGGCTCGGTACCCTCCACCCCGAGCGCCTCGCCGAGGTGATCGCCGAAGTGGCCGCCGCGGACGTCGGGGTCATCACGCTCCCGATCACGAACCTCTACCTGCAGGGGTGGCAGCACCCCGTGTCGACGCCGCGCGGCCTGACCGCGATCCGGGCGCTCCTCGCCGCCGGGGTCCGGGTGGCCGCCGGCGCCGACAACGTCCGCGACCCGTTCAACCCGGTCGGCCGCAGCGACGCGCTCGAGACCGCGTCGCTCCTCGTGACGGCCGGACACCTGACGCCGGACGAGGCGTACGCGATGGTGAGCGACGCCGCCCGGAGCGTGATGGGCCTCCCGGCCGCCGGCCCCGTCGTCGGGGCGCGCGCCGACCTGCTCGCCGTCGCCGCGACCGACATCACCGACGCGGTGGCGAACGCACCCGCCGACCGCATGGTCCTGTCCCGCGGGGGCCACGTCGCCCCCCCCGCGGTGCCGCCCCGCGTCCCCGCCCCCCCCCGCGG
>JASCOJ010000059.1 GCA_029959645.1 Microbacteriaceae bacterium PS02332
CCTCCTCGAAGATCCCCGGCCCGGTGGCATCGGTGCCCGAGGTCCTCGGCGGCGACACCTCCGTCGCGCTCGACAAGGGCTTCACCGACGCGCTCACCTCGCTCGGCCTGACCCCGGGCGTCTCCGGTAACGCCAAGCTCGCCGACGGCGCCGTGTCGTTCCCGATCACCTCCGGCTCGGTCACCTACTGGAGCCCGGACGGCAACTACCGCCCCTACGTCCAGGGCCTGCTGAACCACGACGACTCCGGCCTCACCCTCAAGGCCGGGGACACCACGGTCACCCTCGAGAACTTCGTCGTCAACCCGGGCTCCTCGAAGCTCTACGGCGACGTCCTCGTCAACGGCCAGGTCGCCGCGGCGAACGCGTACCTGTTCTCCCTGCACGGTGGCACGCTCAAGCCGCTGCAGCTCGAGGGTGACAACGCGATCCTCACCGGCACCACCGTCCACGTCTCCGCCGACGCCGCGAAGCTGCTCAACAGCACCTTCAAGACCGACGCCGTCAAGGGCGGCCTCCTCGTCGGCACCGCCACCATCACCGCCAAGATCAAGTAAGACCCCCCGCAGGAGCGGCCCTCCGCACAGATCGGGCCGCTCCGCACCGCGCCCCACCAGCGCACACCACCGAGACGGGCACAGCACCACGGGAGACCGTGGTGCGGTGCCCGTCTCGTCGTGTTCCGCCCATCGCCTCCGGGTGGTGGTCGGACGACCTCGGCACGTCCGATACCGCCAGGTACGCGATCCGGACATCCCTCGGCGACCTGCGGTTATCCTTCTGGACAGCGCTCCGCGGCCACCCTGCCGCGTGACATCCGGGTCCCCGTCCGGGTGTTCTTCCGCTGTGCCCTGCGCCGGTGGGAGTTGCGTCGCGGGGTGTCCGCACGGTGACCCGAACCCGGCGCGGACACCCCGAACCCCTCCTGTACTGGACAGGTCTTGTACATGTAGTGTCAGGGGATGCCCGTCTCCTCGAAGCGACGCCTCGTCGCTGACGCTCTGCGCGACGCGATCGCCACGGGCCGGTACGCCGCCGGCCAGCGGCTGCCCGGCGAGCACGTCCTCGCGGAGCGCTACGCGGTCAGCCGAGGCACCGTGCGTGCGGCCCTGGCCGACCTCGCCGACGAGGAGGTCATCGCGACCCACGGCGGCATCGGCTCCGTCGTCACCTTCGACGGGGCCGCGCTCGACCCGCGCAGCGGATGGGCCCGGTCCATCGCCGCGTCCGGCGTCGAGGTCGCGGTCCGCGTCCTCCGGATCGCCCGCGTCACCGACGTCGTCACGGCTGCCGAGCACGGCCTGCCCGACGCCGACCTCGTCGCCGTCGACCGCGTCCGCCACGTGGTGGGCGGACCGGACGTGTCGCTCGAGCGCAGTCTGGTGCCCCGGTACGGGAGGCTCGACCGCGCCGTCGAGGAGGGACTCGTCGACGACTCGCTCACCGCGACCATCGCCGAAGCCGGCCTGGTGCCGGCACGCGCGGAGCAGTGGATCGACCTGCGGCCGCTCGGCGAGGAGGAGGCGGCGCTCCTGCACCGGAGAGTAGGTGAACCGTTCCTCCACAGTCGACGCGTCTCGCGCACGGCGGACGGCGGGTTCGTCGAGGCTGTCGACAGCCTGCTCGACCCCGAGCGGTTCCGCATCCACATGCACTTCGGGAGCGCACGATGACGACCACTCCGACCGACTCCGCCCTCGCGGCCTTCCGTGGGCTCGCGATCGGCGACGCCCTCGGCATGCCGACGCAGTCGATGTCGCTCGCGCAGATCCGGCAGGACCACGGCGTCGTGACCGGGTTCGTCGACGCCGGCCCCTCCCAGCGCATCGCACACGGCATGCCCGCCGGACGCATCACCGACGACACCGAGCAGGCCGTGCTCCTGGCCGAGCTCCTCGTCGAGGGACACGGACGGCTCGACCCGGTCCGCTTCGCCGAGGCACTGATCGCCTGGGAGCGGGCGATGGCGGCCAAGGGGTCGCTCGACCTGCTCGGCCCGAGCACGAAGACCGCTGTGCAGCGCATCCTCGACGGCGTCCCCGCGTCCGAGGCCGGTTCGACCGGCACGACGAACGGCGCGGCGATGCGGATCACCCCGGTCGGGATCGCGACCCCGCTGGGATCGGGTGCCACCGGGCTCGCGGCGTTCGTCGACGCGGTGCAGGACGCCTCGCGCGTGACGCACGACACCGGGCTCGGCATCGCCGGGGCCAGCGCGGTCGCCGCGGCCGTCTCGGCCGGCATCGAGGGAGCGTCCCGATCGGAAGCGCTCGACGTCGCGGTCGCCGCCGCCCGCGTCGGCGAGACCCGCGGACACTGGGTCGCCGGTGCCTCGATCGCCGACCGCGCGGCCTGGGCCCGCGAGTACCTCCCCACCGTGCCGGCGGACCGACGCATCGACGCCGTGTCCGGGCTCATCGGCACGAGCGTCGCGTCCCAGGAGTCCGTCGTGGCCGCGCTCGCGCTCGTCTCGCTCGACCTCGACCCGTGGCAGACGCTCGGCATCGCGGCGAGCATCGGCGGCGACACGGACACGATCGCGGCGATGGCCGGCGCGGTCCTCGGTGCGGTCTCCGGGCGCGACGCGTGGCCGGACGACGCCGTGCAGCTCGTCGAGTCCGAGAACGACCTCCATCTCGAGCAGCTCACCGAGCAGTTGCTCGTCCTCCGGGCGGGCGCCCCAGCGCGCGCCTGACCGCTCCCAGACCGCCGGGCGGCGGTTCCCCCCTTGCCGCCGCCCGGCTTCCCCTCCCATCACCTTCCGACGACGTGAGAGACCTGATGACGACGACCTCCACCGATCCCTCGACCCGGGCGGGCACGCTGACGAGCATCGAGCAGCGGGGCATCGAACCCGTCCCCCGGAGCGAACGGACCGGTACGCCGGGCGCGCTCTTCTGGGTCTGGTTCGCCGCGAACATCTCGATCCTCGGCCTGCCGCTCGGTGCGACCCTCGTCGCGTTCCAGGGGCTGACCGTCTGGCAGGCCCTGCTGGTCGCCGTGATCGGCGCCGCCGGGTCCTTCGCCGTCGTCGGCGTCATCTCGATCGCGGGTCGGCGCGGCGGTGCGCCCGGCCTGACCCTGAGCCGTGCGGTGTTCGGCGTCCGCGGCAACATCGGCCCGACCGCCGTGTCGCTGCTCTCCCGCCTCGGCTGGGAGACGGTGAACACCACGACGGCCGCCTTCGTGCTGCTGTCGCTCTTCACGATCCTCTTCGGCACGGACGGCGGCTCGAAGGTGCACCCGGTGCTCACGATCGTGGCGATCCTCGTGTTCGTCGCCGCGACCGTGCTCGTCTCCGGCCTCGGCCACGCCTTCATCGTCGCCGTGCAGAAGTGGGCGACCTGGGTCTTCGGCGCGCTGAACGTGTTCGTCGCGGTGTTCCTCGTCGGCCGCGTCGACTGGGACGTCGTCGGCGCCCAGCCCGCCGGACCCGTCGCCGCCATGGTGATCGGCATCGGCACGATCGCCGCCGGGACCGGCATCGGCTGGGCGACCGCGGGCGCGGACATCGCCCGGTACACGCGGACCAGCGTCCGGGCCGGCAAGCTCGTCGGGGCCAGCGCCGTCGGGGCGGGCATCCCCCTCGTCGTCCTCGTCGGGCTCGGCTCCCTCGTGTCCGCCGGTGACCCGACGCTGGCGAAGGCCGGCGACCCGGTCGCCGCCATCCGCGACATGCTGCCGAGCTGGATGGCCGTGCCGTACCTGATCGCCGCGTTCGGCGGGCTCCTGCTCTCGAACCACCTGTCGGTGTACTCGGCGAGCCTCACCACGCTGACCCTCGGCGTCAAGGTGCCCCGGGTATGGGCGGTCGGTGTCGACGTCGTCATCACCACCCTCGGCGCGATGTACTTCATGCTCGTCGCCGACGGCTTCTACGCCCCGTTCATCACCTTCATCTCGGTCCTCGCCGTGCCGATCACCGCCTGGCTCGGGGTGTTCATCGCCGACATGGTCCGCCGCACCTGGTACGACCCGGCAGCGCTCCTCGACCTCCGCCGCGGCGGCCGCTACTGGTACGCGGGCGGTGTCGCCTGGCGTGCGCTGGCCGCCTGGGTCGTCGCGATCGTCGTCGGTTTCCTGTTCACCGAGGTCCAGGTGGGCAGCGCCGACCCGGTGTTCGTCGGTCCGTTCTCCGACAGCTGGATCGGAGCGAACGGCCTCGGCTGGGTCGTCACCTTCATCGTGGCGGCGGCGGTCTACCTGCTCACCGGCGGACCTCGTGGCACCCTGCACGAGCAGCCCGACGAGTCCGCACCGCTCCCGCAGACGGAGCACACCGCACGATGAGCCGCCTCGTGTCCGTCGGGAACGTCATCGTCGACATCGTCATGCGCATCGACGCGATCCCGGAGCCCGGCGGTGACGTGATCGCCGCCGGCTCCGAGATCACGGCCGGTGGTGGGCTGAACACGATGGTGGCGGCGCGGCGTGACGGCATGGAGGTCGTGTTCGCCGGGCAGTACGGCACCGGTCCCTTCGGCGACGTCGTCCGTCGTGCCCTGACCGACTCGGGTGTGACGGTGGTGCAGCCCGGGCTGCCCGACGTGGACAGCGGTTACTGCGTCGCACTGGTCGACGCGACGACGGAGCGCACGTTCGTCACGAGCGTGGGCGCGGAGGGGCAGCTCACCCGGGCGGACCTCGACCGCATCGAGCTCCGCGACGACGACACCGTGTTCGTCTCCGGGTACGGCCTCGCCCACCCGGGGAACGGCGCGGCGATCGCGGACTGGATCGACACCGTCCCGCCGTCGGTGCGCGTGCTGTTCGATCCCTCGCCGCTGGTCGACTCGCTGCCGCCGGCGGTCCTGGCCGCGGTGTCCGTACGGGCCGACGTGGTCAGCGCCAACAGCCGGGAGGCCCGACTCATGGCCCCGCGGGCGGCCGACCTCGCCGAGGCGGTCACCGCGATCGCCGCGTCGGCGCGCGGCACCGCACTCGTCCGGGACGGCGCCGACGGCTGCTGGGTCGTCGAGGACGGCAGCACGCCGACCCGCGTGCCCGGGTTCACCGTCACCGCGGTCGACACCAACGGCGCCGGAGACGCACACGACGGCGTCCTGGTGGCGGCGCTGGGACGGGGGGAGGGCCTCCAGGCCGCGGTCCGTCGTGCCAACGCAGCGGCGGCGCTCGCGGTCACCCGCTCGGGACCGGCGACGGCACCGACCGCCGCGGAGACGGACGCACTACTCGCCGGACGGTGAGCGCGGGGCTCGGCGGACGACCGTCCGGACGGCCCGTCGCGCTCCGTGGACCGCTCGGGCGGCTCGTGTTTCCCAGCCGTCAAGTGTTGGTTACGAGCCGGTTTCCGATGCCCAGCGGACGGCAAGGCACCTCCAAGCTTCCTCCTGAGAACCCGTTCACTCGAGGAGACCCTTGTCCAGATCCCTGTCCCGGAGCCGGCTCACCGCCCTGGTGGTCACCGCCACGCTGACTCCCACCCTCGCCCTGACCGCAGTACCCGCGTTCGCGGCACCCACCCCCGACCCCGTGGTCGCGTCCGGCTCCGACTGGAGCGTGACGACCGCGCCGGGCGGCCACCTCGTGTCCCTCGACCTGGACGAACCCCTCCCGATGGTCGACGACGCCCCCACGCTCGTCGTCGACGGGAAGCCGATCGGGCTCGCGACCGAGTCCGCCGACGGCCGGACCCTGCAGGTCCTGACCGCCGACCCGTCCGTCGTGCACGCGTCCGGCGTCACGAAGGCCTGGTCGAGCGGTGACGACGACAAGGCCGCCGAGACGACCACGGCACCGGTCACCCCCGCCGTGCCGGAGAACCACACGCTCACGCGCCAGATGAAGTCGCTCGCGACGGCCGCGGCGGTCGAAGACCCCTCGACCCCCGGTGCCTACACCGTGACCGAGGCCGAGTACGACTTCGGTGACCAGGCGGTCCCGCTCGCGGCCATCGGCGGTATCCGCGGCGAGCTCACCGGGAAGATGTACCTGACGAGCGCCACGGGCGAACGGCCGACCGTCGTGCTCCTGCACGGACGGCACACCTCCTGCGCCGGCACCGGGGCGAACCCGCTGCGCTGGCCGTGCGGCCCGACGCAGACGAACGTCCGCTCCTACCTCGGGTACGAAGGCACCGCGCGGGCGCTGGCCACCCGCGGGTACAACGTCGTTTCGATCGCCGCCAACGCGGTGAACTCGAACGACAACCAGCTCGCCCTCGACTACGGCGCACAGGCCCGTGGGCAACTCGTCCTCGACACCCTCGGCATGCTCGCGGACGCCGACGCCGGGAAGCCCGTCTCCCACGACGACGTCACCACCGCGACGGACACCACCCCGAGCACGACGACGACCCGGACCCTCGACGACGCCCTCGTCCGTGCCACCATCCGCACCGACCAGCCCGCGGCCGCGTCCGGGATCACCGCAGCGTCACTGAAGGGTCGCTTCGACCTGACGCACGTCGGCATCATGGGCCACTCGCGCGGCGGTGAGGGCGTGGTCTCGGCCGCGACCCTCAACGAGGCGCTCCCGAAGCCGTACGGCATCGAGGCGGTCCTGCCGCTCGCCCCCGTCGACTTCGGCCGGATGACCCTGCCGGACGTCCCGACCGCGGTCTTCCTGCCCTACTGCGACGGTGACGTCTCGAACCAGCAGGGCCAGCACTTCATCGACGACTCCCGGCACGCCTTCGGCGACGAGGTGCTCCGGTCCGCGGTGTGGGTGATGGGCGCGAACCACAACTTCTTCAACACCGTGTGGACGCCCGGCAAGTACCCGGTCGCGACCGGTGACGACTGGAACACCCGCGACACCACGTCGACCTGCGCCACGACCAGCCCGACCCGCCTCACCGCGGCGCAGGAGTACCAGGTCGGCGTCAGCTACATGACCGGCTTCTTCCGCCTCACGATGGGCGGCGAAACGCAGTTCCGGTCGATGTTCGACGGGTCGGTCAAGCCCTCGACCCCCGCGACGCCGTTCGCCGACGTCCGCACCATGGCCACGCAGCCGACCTCCCAGACCAAGACCGTCACGGACTTCACCACCACGAGCTCGCTCGTGCGTGCCGTCGGGAGTGCGACCGCCACGGTCTGCACGAACCTGAGCGGCCGGACCCTCCCGCAGACCAACCCGTTCTGCGCCACCACGAAGGGCTCGGCGCAGGTGCCGCACTGGACGCCCGGCTCGTTCGCACCGAACGTCCCGACGTACCCGACCACGCGCTTCCTCTGGACCGGGGCCTCCACCACGGACCCGACCGTGCCGAGCACCGGTGAGCTCCGTGTCACCGTCCCCGCGTCTGCCCGCGACGTCTCCGGCACCGCCCAGATGACGCTGAAGACGGCGCCCGACGAGGCCGTGCCGACCGGCACCGACTTCCGGATCACCGTGCTCGACGGCTCCGGCGGCACGTGGTCCACCGCGGCCTCGGCGGTCAACCCGCTCGCGGTGAACCGCATGCCGGGCGGCACGAACGCCACCCTGAACAAGATCGTCCTGCAGCAGCTGACGATCCCGACGGCCTCGATGACCGGCGTCGACCTCACCGACGTCCGCGAGGTCCGCTTCACCGCGGCCGTCGGCGCGGACGGCACCGGCACGGGTGGGGTCTACCTCTCCGACCTCGCCTTCGACACCCCGAGCGTCGGCACCGCCGTCGCCCGCACCCGCACCACCGTCGACGTCGCCCCGACCGTCGTCGAGGAGGGCAACGGCCCCGGCACCGCCGACGTCGCCGTGACCCTCTCCCGCGCCGAGACCCGTCCCGTCACCGCGTACGTCAGCGTGCTCGGCTCGGCCACCGGCACGGTCGGTGTCGGCATGGAGCGCGTCGTCTTCGCACCGGGCGAGACCTGCCACGCGGTCACCGTGCCGACGGCGGGCAACACCACCGCGTCGGCGACGCCGAGCGCCGCCTTCAAGGTGAGCGTCACGAACACGAGCAACGCGGTCATGGGCGCCTCGGCGTTCACGAACCTGACCGTCCGCGAGGACGACGGCGTCACGGCGCCGGCGACCCCGCTCCCGCCGGTCGGGAAGCAGGGCGACGTGTGCGCCGAGCGTGCCGCCGCGGTCACCCCGGTGACCCTCGGTACGTCCGTCGACTCGGTCGCCCCCGGCGGCTCGGTCGTGCTCACCGGCGAGGGCTTCCGCGCCGGCGAGACGGTCACCTTCCGCGCCGGGACGACGGTCACCGACACGATGGTCGCCGGTGCGACCGGCACGGTCACCTCGACCCTGCAGGTCCCGTCCGACGCGGCACTCGGCAAGCTCGCCGTGTCCGCCGAGGGCGCCGGTTCCGGACGGGAGGCCCAGGCCACCCTCGCGGTCCGCGCACCCACCGAGACGGTCCTGTCCGTCACCCCAACCGAGCCGGTCGAGGGCGACGAGGTCGTCCTGACCGCTACGGTCACCGGCCGGGACACCGACGGCACCGTCACCTTCCAGGACGGTGACCCGGTCGCCCGTGCGGCAGCGGTCACCCTCGGGACGGCTGCGGTGACGGACGGCGTCGCGACGCTGACCGTGCCCGAGGGGCTCGCCGAGGGCACGCACACCCTCGTGGCCGCCTTCGGTCGGACGGACACCGCCGAGGCCTCCACCTCGGACCCGGTGACCGTGACGGTCGCCGCCGCTCCGGTCGCGGCGCCCGCGCCGGGTGGGGGAACCCCGACGCCGGTCCCCGGTGCCGGGACGCCGGGCTCCGGTACCCCGAGCACCGCACCCGTCGGCTCGGTCGGCCCCGGCAGCGGGACGGCCGGTGGGTCGGTCTCCGACCGTCCGGGCGCCCTCGCCTGGACCGGTGCCGAACTCGGCACGGCCGGTCTGGCAGCGCTCCTGCTGCTGACCGCCGGCATCGCGACCACCGTGGTCGCGCGTCGCCGCCGCCGGACCGAGTGAGCCCACCCGGTTGCACCACCCCCCGGCCCCCCCCCGAGGGGGGGCGCCCCTGCTGCCGTCCCGCCCGTGCCGCAGCACCGCCCTCGACAGGGCTCGATGGCCCCGGCCCTCGGGCTGAGCATGGGTTCCGGAAGCCGCCGTCGTTCGCTGAACACGGCGGCTTCATCCATGTTGTCCAGTAGCGCCGTAGTCCTTCGGGAGCACGAGGGGTGACTTCCGGCGCTCGCCGACGTAGCGTGACACGGAGTCGACGGAGGGAACGACCATGGACAACTGGACCGTGAGTGACATCGTCATCGCCACGTGCGCGGGGATCTGCCTGGTGCTCGGCCTGATCGTGGCGCCGGCAGCAGCGGGGTCGGTGTGGGTCCCGGTCCTGATCGGGCTCGCCCTGATCGTGATGCTCATGCAGGCCCGACGGCGGCGGGCGCACCGCGCACGGTGACCTGATCCAGGGACGACCAGACCGCGACCAGCGCCCGCGGTGGTCCGGTCCGCCGAGCACGTCCGGTGACGGGCTCGAGCCGACCGGCTGGGGTGGTCGCTCCGGCCGAGCGACTGCGCGCCAGGCCGTTCCGCGCACTCGACGGACACGGATCCGGGGGATCCGCGTCGGGCACGCGGTGGGGTCTGCCGAGCGCGCGGGAGCGGTCCCATCCCCGTGGTGCCGCGGATCGGCGCCGGCACCCCGGGACGCGGCGGCGGCCGACCGCCGCGGCCGTGTCCGCCGTTCGGCCGACTGCCGATCCGCGCAGACGGGGCTACCGTCGCGACCGTGCGGCAACGGGGCCGCACCGGTCATGAATCGAGCATCATGCAACGACGGATGAGAAGTCTCGTCGCCCTCGCCGTGAGTGCCGGCGTCGTGGGGGCCCTGGTCCCGGCGATCTCGGCCCAGGCGGTCACGACGAGCGACACCCCGGACTTCGGGAGCAACGTCAAGGTCTACAGCCCATCGACACCGACCTCGACCATCCAGGCCGACGTCGACGCCGCGTTCAACTCGCAGCTCCGCAGCACCACCGCGCAGTTCGGGTCGCAGCGGTACGCGTTCCTGTTCAAGCCGGGGAGCTACGGCCGGGTCTGGGCGAACCTCGGCTTCTACACGTCGATCGCCGGCCTCGGGAAGAACCCCGACGACGTCACGATCAACGGTGCGGTCAACGTCGACTCCGGCTGGAACGCCGGCGACGAGAAGAACGCCACGCAGAACTTCTGGCGGTCGGTCGAGAACCTCGCGATCGTGCCCGAGGGCGGCACCGACCGCTGGGCCGTGTCCCAGGCCGCGCCGATGCGCCGCGTCCACATCAAGGGCAACCTGACGATGGGTCCGTCGAACCAGGACGGCGGCCAGGGCTACTCGTCCGGCGGCTACATCGCCGACACGAAGGTCGACGGCACCGTCACCTCCGGGTCGCAGCAGCAGTGGTACACGCGCAACTCCACGCTCGGCTCGTGGCAGGGCGGCAACTGGAACATGACCTTCTCGGGTGTGCAGGGCGCCCCGGCGAACGACTTCTCGAAGAGCTACACGACGCTGGCCACCACGCCGACGACCCGTGAGAAGCCGTACCTCTACGTCGACTCGTCGAACAAGTACCACGTGTTCGTCCCGTCGCTCAAGCAGAACTCGAGCGGTGTGACCTGGCCGAACACGGGCGGCACCGACATCCCGATGCGGAACTTCTACGTCGCGCACCCCGGTGACTCGGCGGCCACGATCAACAGCGCGCTGGCCCAGGGCCTCAACCTGTTCTTCACGCCGGGCACGTACCAGCTCAACGCCGCGCTCAACGTGACGCGTGCGGACACCGTCGTGACGGGCATCGGCTTCCCGACGCTCGTGCCGACGGCCGGCAACGCGGTCCTGACGTCGAACGACGTCGCCGGTGTGAACGTGTCGAACCTCGTGGTCGACGCCGGCTCGCAGAACAGCGCGCAGCTCGTCCGTCTCGGCACGAGCGGCTCGCACGTCGACCACGCGGCCGACCCGCAGAGCATCCAGGACGTCTTCTTCCGCGTCGGCTCGAGCATCCAGGGCAAGGCGACGACGACCCTCCAGGTCAACGCCGACGACACCCTGATCGACCACATCTGGGCCTGGCGGGCCGACCACGGTGGAGCGGCCACGGGTTGGACGGTCAACACCGGCGCGACCGGTGTCGAGGTGAACGGCAACGACGTCCTCGCGACCGGCCTCTTCGTCGAGCACTACCAGAAGTACGAAGTGCAGTGGAACGGCAACAACGGCAAGACGATCTTCTTCCAGAACGAGATGCCGTACGACGTGCCGGACAACGCCTCGTGGCAGAGCCCGACCGGAGCCGGGTACGCGGCCTACAAGGTCGCGTCGAACGTGACGAACCACGAGATCTGGGGCGGCGGTGTCTACTGCTTCTTCAACACGAACCCGGCGGTGCACGCCGACCGCGCGTTCGAGGTGCCGCAGACGGCCGGCGTGAAGGCGCACGGCCTGGTCACGGTCTCCCTCGGTGACGTCGGGACCATCTCGAGCGTCATCAACGGGGTCGGTGGCGCCGTCCCGACGCCCGCCGGCAACACGTCCCCGAACCGCGTGGCCAGCTACAACTGACCCACGGTCGCGACGTGACCACAGTCGGACTGCAGGCCCGGGTACCAGCTGGGACCCGGGCCTCCGTCCGTCAGTGCTCGCCCAACGGCAGAGCTCACGAGCTCGGCCTGGGCGAGTATCCTGACGACGCGCAGTGGCACACATCGGGGGGATGAGTCATGGGGAAGATCGACTTCGACGACGCAACTGCAGATCGTCTGGTGAAGGCCGCTACGTCTGCCTCCGACGTCCTGCGGTCCCAGGGAGCTGCGCGACGGTCCGCGGCCGAGGACGCCACCGAGGACTTCGATGGTGCATACGCGACTCGGTTCACCGAGGCCGCGCACGTCGAGTCAGAAGACCGCCCGAAGCTCGCCTCGGTGCTGGACGATCTCGGCGACCAGGTCGCGAAGGTAAAGGCAGAAGCGGAGGAAGAACGGAAGCGCCTCCGCGACCTCGCGGCCTGGGAGGCTCGCCAGGAGGAACACCGGCGAGCTGCAGCTGCCTCGCCACTGGGTGCCTTCGGTCTCCCGCAGCAGAACCTGTTCGACGTCAAGCCGCCCGAGACGGCAGTGCGCCCGACTCCGATCGTCGCGGCGTTCGCGGCACGAGGCAGAATGCGGACGGGGAACGGCACTGCCTCGGGCCGGAGCTCCGCCGACCCGGAGAAGCTCCGCTTGTTCGCGTCCACCGCGCGAGCCAATGACGTCGCCGCCAGCGCGAAGGCCACCGAGTTGAAGCACTCCTGGAGCGCGTTCACGAGCGCGTGTTCCTGGGCGCCGGTCGGGTCCGCCACATTCCTCCAGGGGTTCGATCGGCTGCTGCAGGAGAACGGCGCTGATGCAGCCTGGATCGAGCGGATAGCTGCCGCGTTCGAGCGAGCCGGCGGCAACGGGTCACTCTCCAACGTCGTCCTCGACGCTGCGGATGCCGACGTCGTGCCCGCGAAATTGGAGGGGTTGTTCGAACCGGAATTGACACCGGCGGAGGTCGCTGCGCTCTGGGCCGAGCTCGGCTACACGAGAGCAGATTCCAGAGACCTCGCCGCACTCCCGCCGACGGCCCTGAACAAGCTCGGCAACCTCGAAGGCGTGCCCTACTGGGCGCGCAGCACCGTGAACACCGCTGCGCTAGATCAGCGCATCGCCGAGGCGAAGGACTACCTGAACAACCTCAACCGGCCGTCTTACCAAAACCACCCTGAGCTCGCGAAGAACGCCCGCAATCTCGGAGCCCTCGAGAACATCAAGAAGGCGCTGGCGCAAGGGAACCGTGATGGCGAGCGTTCGCTAGTGTCCCTCAACGACGACGAACCGCCGCTCGCCGCGATCGGGATCGGCGACCTGGATACGGCGAAGACAGTCTCCTGGGCTGTCCCCGGCATGAACTCGTCGACGGACACCATGTCGGACTGGGCCACCGCAAGTCAGAACCTGTTCGATGAGCAGACGTCTGTGACCGGGCCAGAAGACAGTCACGCCGTCGTTGCATGGATGGGATACGACTCGCCACCCATCCCACTCACGCCGCGAGAGGGGATCGACCTCGGCGTGTGGGGGACCAGTTACGCGAAGGCCGGTGGAGACAGACTCGCCGACGCACTGCGTGGATTCGACGCGGCCCGATCCGGAAGCGACCCGACGGTCAACGTCGTCGCGCACTCGTACGGAACGACCACCGCGGCGTACGGGCTCACCGAGGACGGCGTCCACGTCGACAGCTTCACCACTCTGGCATCGGCCGGCATCCCGGACTCGATCCCGAACGCGGGCGCGATCCATGCCGACCACGTGTTCGCCGGCCAAGCACGGAACGTCATGATCCAGGAAATCGGTCAGGGAGACCCCCTGGCCGGCGTCGGTCGAGGCTTCAGTGACGGCCACCAGCAGGACCCGACCGCATCGGACTTCGGCGCAATCACATTCGGGGCCGACGGAGCCGGGGAGTTGAGAGGGGTCACCTCGCACAACGTTCATGCTGGAGAGTCGGGTTACCTCGATGACGGCACGGAGTCGCTCCGGAATGTCGCCCTCGCCACGACGGGCCAGCAAGACAAGATGACACCGTACGTCCCGAAGGGACTCACGCCGTACGAGCAGATGGTCCTCTTCCCGTTCGGAGAGTGGTGGAACAGATGATCGAAGTGGGCGGACAGGCACGAGCGACGACGGCCTTCGTCGTCGCTGTGCTCGCGGTGACGGTACTCGCAGGATGCACAGGAGGAGGTACTGACATGACTGCGAACGACGCAAAGCAGACGATCGTCGACGTCGTCGACAAGTCGGCGTCCGCTCTCGGCGGTGACTGGAAGGTCCGGAGCGGTCCCGCTGTCGGGGTCTGTTCGAAGGCGGACGGCGGCCGTGGCGCGGCGTACACGTACATCGTCGACCGGCTCGAGACCGGAGAACCGGCGGCTGACAGTGCCACGGTGGAGGCCCACTGGAAGCAGGAGGGCATCACGACCCGGCGTTACAAGAGTGGTGGAGACGACCCCCTCCTCGGCGTCGACGGCACCAGCGACGAGGTCCGCTCGGTCTCGTTCCTCGCCAACCCGAAGCGGTACAGCATCACCGGGGTCTCCGTGTGCTTCGACGGGGACGCCGCCGACATGCAGGGCAACGGCGAGTGACGGACGGGAGGCGCGGCACCGTCCAGTACCGCGCCTCCAGTCCAACGGCCTCGTCACCCGCCGCTGAGGCCGGTGTGCAGCGCCGTCAGACGGCCGCTGACGCCCGCCCTACGGCGGCGATCGCCGCGGCGACCCGCTCGACCGTCATCCCGCGGGCGACGAGCGCGTCCTCGGCGGGGGCGGAGACGCCGAACTCGTCGATGCCGACGACGACGCCGTGCGGTCCGGCGACGCCCTCCCAGCCGAAGGTCGCAGCGGCCTCGACGACCACGCGGGCGCTGACCGCGGACGGGAGGACGGCCTCCCGGTAGGCCGCGTCCTGCTCGGCGAACCACTCCCGGCACGGCATCGACACGACGCGGACCGCACGGTCGGACACCTCGGCGGCGGCCACGGCCAGTGCGACCTCGCTGCCGGTGGCGACCACGACGACCTCCGGGTCGGCGACGTCCCGGACGACGTAGGCGCCACGGCGGACCCCGTCCCGGACCGCGTCGAGCGGGACGTCGGCGACGGGCAGCGGCTGGCGCGCGAGGACGATCCCGGCCGGCGCACCGCGCTCGAGGACGGTCAGCCACGCGGCGGCGGTCTCGTTGCCGTCCGCCGGCCGCACCACCGCGAACCCGGGCAGGGCCCGGAGCGCGGCGAGGTGCTCGATCGGCTGGTGGGTCGGCCCGTCGGCGCCGAGCGCGACCGAGTCGTGCGACCACAGGTACGTCACGGGCAGCTGCATGAGGGACGCCAGCCGGACGGCGGGCTTCTGGTAGTCGGAGAAGACGAGGAAGGTCCCGGCGAAGAACCGCGACCCGCCGACGAGGGTGATGCCGTTCATCGCCGCGGCCATCGCGTGCTCCCGCACACCCCAGTGCACGTTGCGCCCGGAGCGGTCGGACGGGAGGCTCGACCCACCCCCGACGATCGCCGTCCGGTTGGGCTCGGCCAGGTCCGCCGACCCGCCCCACAGCTCGGGGAGCGCGGCGGCCAGCGCCTGGATGGTCTGCCCGGAGGCGTCGCGGGTGGCGAGCACCGTGCCGGGCTCGTAGACCGGGAGGCGGTCGGCGAGGTCGGCGGGCAGTTCGCGGGCACGGGCGCGTGCGGCCTGCGCGGCGAGTTCGGGGTGCTGCTCGGACCAGGCACGGTGGCGCTCGTCCCAGTCGGCGTGCAGGCGGGCACCGCGGTCGACGGCGGCGCGGGTGGTGGCGAGCACGGCCTCCGGGACGTCGAACGGACCGCCGGGCACGCCGAGTCGGGCGCGGGTGGCCTCGACCTCGTCGGCGCCGAGCGGGGCACCGTGCGCGGCGGCGGTGTGCGTGGCGTTCGGGGCCGGCCAGGCGATCCGGGACTCGAGCACGACGAGGTGCGGGCGGCCGGGCTCGGTGCCGCGGGACAGCACGGCGTCGAGCCGGTCGAGGTCGACGTCCCCGTCGGCGGCGAGCGGGACCCGGTCGACGTGCCAGCCCTGCGCGGTGAAGCGCATCGCGGTGTCCTCCGACGAGGTCAGCGTCGTGCTGCCCTCGATCTGGATGTCGTTGTCGTCGTACACCACGACGAGGTTGTCGAGCTCGTGCCGACCGGCCAGGGCGCCGGCCTCGGCGGAGATGCCCTCCTGCAGGTCGCCGTCGGAGGCGAGCACGAACACACGCTGGTCGTGCACGTGGCCGCTGTCCGGCTTCGCCAGGTCCCGGTCGCGGCGGAGGGCCATCGCCATGCCGACGGCCGTCGCGAAACCCTGACCGAGGGGTCCGGTGGTCATCTCGACGCCCGGGGTGTGCCCGAGTTCCGGGTGCCCGGGGGTGCGGGACCCGAGCGTGCGGAACGCCCGGAGGTCGTCGAGCGTGAGGTCGTACCCGGTGAGGAAGAGCTGTGTGTACAGCAGGATGCTGGCGTGCCCGCAGGACAGCACGAAGCGGTCACGGCCCTGCCAGTCCGGGTCCGCGGGGTCGTGGCGGAGGTGCCGCTGGAAGAGCAGGTGCGCGACCGGGGCGAGCGCGGCGGCCGTGCCGGGGTGACCGGAACCGGCGCGCTGGACGGCGTCGAGGGCGAGCATGCGGGCGGTGTCGATCGCGGAACGGTCGGCATCGGTGACCATCGAGGTGCTCCTTCGCTGCCACGGGACCCGTGCGGCACCCGTGCCCTCCCCACGCTACGGTCGCGGGTCATGTCGTCATGACGAATGCAGATGAATCCCGTCACGGTGCGGCACCCGCTCGACTTGCGCGACGGCTGACGCCCGGGATACGGTGCCCGAGGACAGGTCGTCATGACGACCTGTCGACGAACTCTTTACCGGGCACGACGTCCGGACCACACGACGACGTGGAGGATCCATGCGCACGGTCACCGGCACCAGCAAGTACGTCGCCGTCCGCGAGCACCTGCTCTCCCGCATCGTGCAGATGGAGGCCGGAACGCGCCTCCCGCCCGAACCCGTGCTGTGCGAGGAGTACGGCGTCAGCCGCATCACGCTCCGGCACGCGGTCGACGGGCTCATCGCCGACGGCCACCTCGTCCGCGAGCAGGGGCGCGGGACGTTCGTCACCGAGCCGCAGTTCCGGACGCACTACCGCGAGCGCTTCGCCGACTCGGTGAAGGGCTTCCACGCGCAGCAGACCGAGGAAGGGTTCCGGGTCACGAGCCAGGTCCTCCGCCAGCAGGTGATCTCTGCAGGTGAGCGGGTCGCCGCGGAGCTCGACGTGAACCCGGCCGACCGGGTCGTCGAGCTCGTCCGGCTCCGCTACGTCAACGGCGCCCTGCATCAGCTCGCGTTCACCTGGTTGCCGTTCGACCGCTTCCCGGCGACCGCGACCGCCGACTTCGCCGAGGCGTCGCTCTACGGGTTCCTCCGCGACGAGTACGACCTGACGCTGGAGCGGAACGACCTGCTCGTCTCCATCGCCACGGCGGACTCGTTCACGGCGGACGCCCTCCTCGTCGGCCACGGCGACCGGCTGCTCCGCGTCGCGTCCACGGTCTACGACCAGGACGACCGGGCCGTCGCCACCGGCACCTCCGACTTCACCCCGCAGAACTCCGAGCTGTTCTTCGGACTGCACGGTTGACCGACAGAACGGACCACCCCTGATGCTCACCGACCACCTCACCCCCGACCGCATCCGGTTCGCGGACGACGTCCCGTCCTGGCAGCAGGCCGTCAACCTCGTGACCGAGCCCCTCGTCGCGGACGGTTCGATCACGCCGGACTACGTCGAGGCCGTCGCGGCGTCGATCGCCGGCCCGGGCGGGACGTACATCGACCTCGGGTTCGGCATTGCCTTGGCACACGCCCGCCCCGAGCAGGGTGTCGTCCGGCCGGCCCTGGCATACCTCCGGGTCCGACCGAGCGTCCTGCTCGCCGACGACCCCGCGCACCCCATCGACCTGTTCCTCTGCCTCGCCGCCACCGACTCGGGCGGCCACATGCAGACCATGCAGGAACTCGCCGCCCTCCTCACCGACGACGACGCCCGTGGGCGACTCCTCGCCGCCACCACCCCCGCCGACGTCACCGCGGCCCTCTCGAAGACAGGACAGAACGCATGAAATTCCTCGCCGTCTGCAGCACCGGCCTCGGCTCCAGCTTCATGACCCACATGAACATCGAGAAGGCCCTCAAGGAGCTCGGCGTGACCGGCATCGAGGTCGACCACGCCGACCTCGGCTCCACCGGCCCGGCCGACGCCGACGCCGTCTTCGTCGGTCGGGACATCGCCGAGGCCGCACAGCACCTCGGGGATGTCGTCGTCCTCGACAGCCTCATCGACATGAACGAGATCCGCACGAAGGTCGCCGACGCCGCCACCCGGCACGGCATCGAGGTCCCGTCGTGAACGGCGTGCTCTCCGTCCTGCTGGACGTCTTCCGGCAGCCGTCCATCATCGTCGCGCTCATCGCCCTGATCGGCCTCTCGATCCAGCGGAAGAGCGGGAGTGACGTCTTCAAGGGCACGGTCCGGACGCTCGTCGGGTTCCTCGTGCTCGCCGCGGGCGCCGGCGTCGTCAGCGGTGCACTCTCGCCGTTCGGCCAGATGTTCGAGCACGCGTTCAACGTGCAGGGCGTCGTGCCGAACAACGAGGCGATCGTCGGCCAGGTGCTCGTCGAGTACGGCTCGGCCGCGGCGCTCATCTTCTTCTTCGGCATGATCGTGAACGTGGCGCTCGCCGCGACCACGCAGTTCAAGTACATCTACCTGTCCGGCCACGTCGCCTTCTACATGGCGGCGATGATCGCGGTCATCTTCGGCGTCGCGGGCTTCAGCACCTGGCAGGTCATCCTCTGGGGCTCGATCGCGCAGGGCATCGTGATGACGATGTCGCCGGCGATCGTGCAGCCCTTCATGCGCAAGGTGACCGGCACCGACGACGTCGCCCTCGGACACACCGGCGGCGCGGGCATCGCGCTGAGCGGGCTCGTCGCCACCCTGACCCGGAGCAAGACCAAGCCGTCCAAGTCGACCGAGGACATCGCGTTCCCGTCCGGCCTCGGGTTCCTCCGCGACACCACGGTGATCGTCGCCCTGTCCATGGGTGTCATCTACGTCATCGTCGCCCTGTTCGCCGGCCCGGACTACATCCAGTCCGAGCTGTCGGACGGCCAGAGCTACCTGCTCTTCGCGATCATGCAGGCCGCGACCTTCTCGGCCGGTGTCTTCATCATCCTGGCCGGTGTCCGCGTGGTCCTCGCCGAGATCGTCCCCGCGTTCAAGGGCATCAGCGAGCGGCTCGTGAAGGACGCCAAGCCGGCCCTCGACGTCCCGATCGTGTTCACCTTCGCCCCGAACGCCGTGCTCATCGGCTTCCTGTCGAGCTTCGCCGGCGGCATCGTCGGCATGGTGGTCATGGCCCTCAGTGGGACGGCGATCATCATCCCGGGCATCGTGGCGCACTTCATGACCGGTGCAGCCTCCGGCGTCATCGGCAACGGTGCCGGCGGTCGGCGCGGCGCGGTCCTCGGTGCGTTCGCGAACGGCCTCGCGATCACGTTCCTGCCGCTGCTGCTCCTGCCGGTCCTCGGCAACGTCGGGCTGTCGAACTCGACGTTCTCCGACGCCGACTTCGGCGTGGTGGGCCTGCTGCTCGGGCACATCAGCAGCGCGGGCGGGCAGATGGCGGTCGTCATCGCGCTGGTCGTGTCGCTCGTGCTCGTCTACGGGTCGTCGGTCGTCATGCGGAACCGGGCGAAGCGGCGCGCCGCGCTCGCCGAGCAGGCCCCGGCCGAGCAGGAGACCGCTGCGGCCCGCTGAGTCGTCAGCACGGAACGGACGGGAGGCTCTGCACCAGCTGGTGCAGCGC